>CAZXYG010000032.1:4164-8819 GCA_964644885.1 uncultured Rickettsiales bacterium | reverse complement strand
GAAAGCACGGTGGGCCGCGTGACTACGGCCAAATACATGGCCACGCCGCGTGGCATTTATAAGATGAAGTTCTTCTTTTCCTCCGGCGTGGGAGCTATGGTGGGCGAAAGTGAATATTCCAGCAACGCGGTCAAGCAGCACATCAAAGCCATGATCGAATCCGAGGCGCCGGACGCCGTGCTTTCGGATGACAAGATCGTAGAGAGCCTCAAGGCGCGGGGAATCGATATCGCCCGCCGCACCGTGACAAAATATCGGGAAGCCATGCGCATTCCCTCATCCGTAGGGCGGCGGCGGGCAAAGAAAAGTGGTTTTGGTTGATTTCATCCCGGGAATGGATATAAAATTCAAGCATGTGACGCTTCTTTATCTTCTCAACAACACACAAAGTAGGACAATGTATGCAAGTATCGGTATCGGGCAAGCAGATTAACGTGGGCGCGGCCTTGAAGGAATATGTCGAGGAGCATCTCGATAAAACGGTGGGCAAATATTTTGAGAAGGCCATCAACGCCGAAACGGTGTTTTCCAAGGAGCGCAATCTTTTTTGCACGGATATTCTGGTGAATGAAGGGACCGGAACGGGCATTGTAATCAAGAGCCAAGCCAAGGAGAACGACATTTACGTTTCGTTCGATACCGCGTTGGGCCGTATTGAGAAACAGCTTCGCCGCTACAAGCGGCGCATCAAGAACCACCATAAAAAACGCTTGGTCGAAGTGGAAGAGGATGTCATCCGGCAATTGCGCGCCACGAAATACGTAATCGCCGAATCGGAAGTGGAAGAAAGCGAGGAGGAAACGCCGCTGATCATTGCCGAGAAGCCTACGCGGATCGAATCGCTCTCGGTCAGCGAAGCGGTGATGCGCATGAATCTTGCCAACTTGCCCGCGCTGATGTTCATCAACAAACAGAACGGCTGCGTCAACGTGGTCTATCACCGCAAGGATGGCAATGTCTCGTGGGTGAATACGTCCATTAAGCAATCCAGCGCGGCGTAAGGACATATATTGCCGGACCCGTATTCCGGATTGATAATGCCTAAAACCGTTTACATTGTCGGCGCCGGACCTGGCGATCCGGAGCTGCTTACGCGCAAGGCCTGCCGATTGATAGCCGAAATCGCCGAAATCGTTATCTATGATCGGCTGATTCCCGAAGCGATCCTGGCGCTTATCCCGCCGCGTGTCGAGCGGCTCTATGCCGGGAAATCTTGCCGCAAGCACGTCATGACGCAGGCGGAAATCAATGAAGAACTGGTGCGCTATGCGAAAACGGGACAACAGGTGGTGCGCCTGAAGGGCGGCGACCCGCTGATTTTTGGACGGGGAGGGGAGGAAGCGGAATACTTGGCGCAACATGGCATTCCTTTCGAGATCGTACCGGGCATCAGCGCGGCTTCGGGCATCAGCGCGGCGCTCGGTATTCCGCTCACGCATCGTGGGCTTGCCAAAGGCGTGCATTTCATCACCGGCCACCAGCAGAAAGGCGAAAAAGTGGAGCATGACTGGCGGGCGCTTGCTGCTCCCGATACCACGCTGGTGATTTATATGGGCCTCGCCAACCTCGGCAACATTACTGAGAACCTGATGCGCGCGGGCCTTCCGGGCGATACCCCGGTTGCCGCCGTGCAGGACGGCACCACTCCGATGGAGCGTGTATGCATCAGTACGCTCAAGAAAGTGGAAGCGGAATTAAAAAAGCGGGAGTTTCAGCCACCCACCACGGTCTTTATCGGCAAGGTGGCGGGATTGGCTACAACGCTTCGACGCAAGCGCATTCCATCGAAACGGCGATACGAGGCCGATGGTGCCTCCGGGGAGAATTGAACTCCCACGATCCGAAGATCAACAGATTTTGAGTCTGCCGCGTCTGCCAGTTCCGCCACGGAGGCGATGTATCTATCGATTGTGTGGGCCTTGATTTACGCCGCCGCTTTCTTTCTGGCCTTGGCGTAATTCTCTGCCGCGAAATCCCAATTGATAAGGCTGGCCAAAAACACGTCGATATAATTCGGCCGTGCGTTTTGGTAATCCAGGTAATAGGCGTGTTCCCATACGTCCATTGTGAGCAGCGGAGTCTGGCCCTTCTGCGCAATGGGCGTTTCAGCGTTGGACGTTTTGGTGATTTTTAGCGTATCGCCTTCCAGCACCAGCCAGGCCCATCCGCTGCCGAATTGCGTGGCCCCCGCATTCTTGAATTGTTCCTTGAAGGCATCCAGCCCGCCGAATACTTGCTCGATTTTTTGGGTAAGCTCGCCTTTGGGTGCGCCGCCGCCTTTGGGCTTCATGGAATGCCAATAGAACGTATGATTCCACACTTGCGCGGCGTTGTTAAAGATGCCGGCCTTATCGGGCTTTCCGGCTGACGCTTTGATAATGTCCTCCAGCGGTTTGTTCGCAAGATCGGTATTTTCGATCAGCTTGTTCAGATTGGTCACATACGCCTGATGGTGCTTGCCGTGATGGAAGCTGAGCGTGCGTGAAGAGATGTGCGGCTCCAGGGCGTTCTGTGCGTAAGGCAGATCGGGTAAAGTAATGGGCATGGCTTTTCCTCCTTGTGCATGCGCTGTTCCGGATATGCTTAGCGTCTTGGCGCCCAGAGCGGCAAGAGGCAGGGAGGTGAGCAGCAGCTTACAACAATCTCGTTTTGTGATGATCACCGGCACATCCTGAGGGTGGAACTATAGTTCGGCTTTCTCGAAATGCAACTTCTTCCGGAAGCTCTGAGGCTTGCCATGCTGCGGTATCTTGTATAAGTTGGATGCGCCAGATGGCCGGATGGCCGCCCTCCATAGCGTAAGCGAAGGAGGGAGGAAAGTCCGGGCTCCACGAAAAACGGCGCCGGGTAACGCCCGGGAGCGGCGACGCTACGGAGAGTGCCACAGAGAATAGACTACCTTCTTTTGAGGGTACAGGTGAAACGGTGCGGTAAAAGCGCACCGCGTTTTTGGTAACAAAAGCGGCACGGAAAACCCCGCCGGGAGCAAGACCAAATAGGGACGGCGCGTCCACTACGGTGGACAGGTTATTTCGGACCAGTCGTCCGGGTAGGTTGCTTGAGGTACGCGGTAACGCATATCCTAGAGGAATGGTCATCGCCCGCAAGGGTACAGAACCCGGCTTACAGGCTGTCTGGCGTGTGGAAGGCGGGAATCAAGCGACTCTGCTCCGCACATTCGCCTCTACCGCATGATAGAGGTATGCGCCGTGCATGAGAAAATAGACGAGGTTCTTATTGGCGAATAGCGATACGCCGAAAAAGAAACTCAGCATTTCGCATGCTATGACTGGCGTGGAAGCGATGGCGGCCAGGCGCAACAGTGTAGAGAACGTCATTTCTTTGCGGAATAACGCGCATATGAGCAGGCCGAAGCCCGCAAATAGCAGCGCGCGCAAGGCGAAAGCCATAAAGCTGGCGAGCAGATCGCCCAGCCCAAGGACATAAGGGCCGACGATAAAGATGATACTGGCGGCCTCCTGCCAGCGTTCCAGCGTCTTTTGCGTAATCAGGACGCTGTGTGCGGGTTGAAGGCCGAAATTGGCTACCAGTTCCGCCAGGCCGATCACGTCTTCGCCGGCATGGGTGGAACGCAGAATCATGGCTTTCTCGGTCAGCAATATAGGCGCTGCCTGATCTGCGAGCGAAGCGACCGCGCCCGTGGTATCGATAATGGCGATCGGCTGCTGCGTGCGTGGGTGCGTGATGGTGTAGGGTTGCGTTGCGTTTTCCACCGAGAGTATACCGTTCTTTATTTGCATTGCAGGTATTTGCGCGGCGATACCCTGTACAATTTCGTGCAGCGTTTCCGGATTGGAGCGGTTCTCCTCGCCGTAGAGAAAATCATTGAGCTTGGAAATGCGCTGCATAGTGATGGGGATGAGAAAGAGCGTCAGCACCAGCAGGATATAAAGAAACCCGAAGCCTTTCCATTGCCGACCCACTTCACGGTAAAGCGCCTGGGAATAAAACGACGAAGGGATGGCGCGTAGTAGTTTTTTCATGGAGCGATAGGGATAGCGGAGGCGCTGGCGAGAGTCAATCATAAGGGTGTGCTCTTAATATAGTCATGATTTTATCTGTTAATGCAAGCGATGGGGCGCTTGAAGGGGGTGCGGAATCGGTCAAAAAACCGTCCCTTTTCATTTTTCTCCAAACAAGCGCTTGCCTTTTCCCAAAAAAGCGTATAATTTTCCATTTATAACCATTTAATCCCATAAAATTCCATTTAGGCCCAGGAAGGGCAGGGGGAATGAAGCAATGTATGCAGAAACAGGTCAGCTATGGCGCTTTTTCTTTCAACGCACACCAATAAGGTGGACCGGAAGGGCCGGGTTTCCGTCCCGGCGCCGTTCCGCGCCGTGCTCTCCAGCCAGCATTTTCTCGGCATCGTGGCTTATGGTTCTTTTATCCATCCCTGTATTGAGGCGTGCGGCATGGAACGCATAGAGCGGCTCAGCGATAGCATCGACAGCCTCGATCCTTACTCCGAGGCGCGGGATGCGTTCGCCACCCATATTTTAGGCGGGTCGGTGCAGCTTGCCTTTGACGGCGAGGGCAGGGTGATGCTGCCGGAAACTTTATTGAAGAAAGCGGAAATTATCGACCAGGCCGTGTTCGTGGGCAAAGGCCAGACATTTGAAATATGGAATCCT
>CAZXYG010000032.1:3625-4154 GCA_964644885.1 uncultured Rickettsiales bacterium | reverse complement strand
GCTGAAAAGTTAGCGAAAGAGCAACGCGCGAGCCTCAGGCTTCGGCCGCGCGGAGGGATGCAGTGATGCAACATATTCCTGTCATGCGCAATGAAGTGATCTATTACATCCAGCCGCGTGACGGCGAGGTTTATGTGGATGGCACTTTTGGCGCCGGCGGGCACAGCCATGCGCTTCTGGCGGCGGCTAATTGCAGGGTGATCGCGCTCGACCGCGATCCGGACGTGCAGGAATTCGCCGATCATCTGGTAGCCGAGTTTCAGGGCAGGCTCACTTTCATCTGTGGCCGCTTCAGCGATATGGCCAAGCTTCTTGCCGCACAGGGTGTTGAGAAAGTGAATGGCATATTGTTGGACATTGGCGTTTCCTCGATGCAGCTCGATCGTCCGGAGCGCGGGTTTTCCTTCATGAAGGAAGGGCCGCTCGATATGCGTATGGAAAAAATTGGCCAGGATGCCATGAGCCTCGTCAATCAAGCTCCCGAGGAAGAAATCGCCGATATACTTTTTACCTATGGTGGGGAGAAAGC
>CAZXYG010000032.1:0-3615 GCA_964644885.1 uncultured Rickettsiales bacterium | reverse complement strand
GCGGATCGCGCGCTCCATCGTGGCGGCGCGTACACGCGAACCTATTGCGCACACTACGCAGCTTGCGGATATTATACGGAAGGCCGTGCGCAGTTATAACGATACGATAGACCCGGCGACGCGCAGTTTTCAAGCTTTAAGGATATGGGTGAACGATGAGCTGAACGAGCTCACGCGCGCCCTCGAGACAGCGGAGCACCTGCTGGTGCCGGAAGGAAGGCTGGTGGTCATCACCTTCCATTCTGGCGAGGATGCCATCGTGAAACGCTTTCTGAATGAGCGTTCCGGCAAGGCACAAGGTGTTTCCCGCCACGATCCTCTCCCCCCGAGTAGGGAGGATGCTCCGGCATTTTCCCTACTCATTTCGGGGGCGGCGGCACCTACGGAAGAAGAAATACGGCAGAATCCCCGCGCCCGTTCTGCAAAATTGAGGGCGGCGATGCGGGTGGGGAGTTAATATGCTCCGGCCATTGACCCTTGCGTGGATGGGGGTGGTTATTATTCTTGCGGTGGCGGTGTTTCAGGTGGAATTCCGCGTTGAAGGATTGCGCGCCGAATATACGGAAATCAATCGCCAACTTGAAGAAGATCAGCAGGCAATACACATTCTCAGAGCGGAATGGGCCTTTCTGACCTACCCCGATCGCATCAGGAATGTCGCGGCCAAACATTTAAAAACTGAAAGCGCCGCCGTTGGGCAGATCGCGCGTATCGAGGATATTCCCTTTCGACCCGTGATAGTGGCGCAGGATTCGGCAGTCGGTAGTTCTTCGTCGATAAAATAAACAGTACGCGATCACCGATTGTTGATTGCTGATAGCGGATCATCGAATATGCAAACAACCCTTGCTAAGATCACCCGTATCCGTGTGGACGGCGTGCTCAAGAATGCGCTTGAAACCGGAAGGCAGCGATTGCTATTCACGGGATTCGTGGCGTGCTTGAGTTTCGCCGCGCTGGCGGTTCGGCTGGTGGATTTAGCGTTTGCCTCCGTGGATCCGGTAACGCGCGCGGCGAATATGCCTGACGGTAAATTGTCATTCGCCCGCGCCGATATTGTCGACCGCAATGGTATTCTGCTTGCCACAAACCTGGAAACCGCCTCGCTTTACGCCAACCCAAAAATCATGCTGGATGCGGAAAAAGCCGCCAAGGTGCTGACCAAAATTTTTCCTGAATTGCCCTATAAAAAATTGCGGGAAAGGCTTGCTCCCAGCAAGGGATTCGTCTGGATCAAGCGCAACCTCACGCCGGAGCAGCAGTATCGGGTGAATAATCTGGGCATTCCCGGCTTGTTTTTTCAGCGCGAGGAGAAGCGCGTTTATCCTCACGGCGCGCTATCTTCTCATGTGTTGGGCTTTGTGGATGTCGATGGCAAGGGGATTGCAGGCATCGAGCAAACCCTTGATCGTCAATTAAACCAGGGATTCGGCAAAGGCGCTGTGCTGGGCCTCACTGTTGATGTGCGCGTACAGGGCATCTTGCATGAGGAACTGCGGGATAGCATTGCAAAATTCCGTGCCAGGGGTGGCGCTGGAATCGTGATGGACGCGCATAACGGAGAAGTGCTGGGGCTTGCCAGCTTGCCTGATTTTAACCCCAATCTGCCTTCCAGTAATGATCCGGATGCGCTGTTCAACCGCGCCACGCTGGGACTCTATGAGATGGGTTCTACCTTCAAGATGTTCACGTTGGCGATGGCGCTCGATACCGGCACGGTAAACCTGCGCAGCACCTACGACATCAGCGAACCGATCCGCATTTCACGTTTCATCATCCGCGATCATGATCCCATACGCCGCCGCGCTACAGTGCCGGAGATCTTCATGCATTCTTCCAATATCGGCGCGGCCAAGATTGCGGTGGATGTAGGCGGTAAGCGCCAGAAAAACTTTCTTTCCTCCCTGCATTTGCTCGAAAAAAGCGGAATTGAATTGCCGGAAACCGCTGGGCCGCTTTATCCCGATCGCTGGGGCGAAATCAGCGCCATGACCGTGGCGTTTGGGCACGGTATTGCCGTTTCGCCGCTGCACATGGCTTCGGCGATGTCGGCGCTCATTAATGGCGGCGTTTATTATCCGCCCACATTGTTGAAACACGGAAACACGCCGAAGGGCGAGCCGGTGATAAAAAAATCTACTTCTGAAATCATGCGCCGTTTGCTGCATTTAGTGGTATCCAAGGGAACGGGTGGATTCGCCAAGGTGCCTGGTTATCTGGTGGGTGGTAAAACCGGCACGGCGGAAAAGCCTAATGCCGGACGTTATAATCGCAAGGCGCATATCACCTCATTCGTTGGTGCATTTCCCATGAACGATCCGAAATATATCGTGCTGGTGCTGCTGGATGAGCCACAAGCGACTAAAGAAACCTACGGCTGGATGACGGCAGGCTGGAATTCGGCGCCGACCGCTGGTAAGATCATTGCGCGCATCGGGCCGCTGCTGGGGGTTCAGCCGGTGGATGAACAATCTCCTGAAATCCAGAAGGCCATGCACGTTGAGTATGAACTTGGAAAAAAAGAAGTGGCGGGTTTCTGAGCTGACAAAAGGCCTTGAAGGCCTTGCCTTTTTGCACCAATTACCCGAAAAAACTGACATTTCTTCCTTAAGCCTCGATTCGCGCACATGCGAAAAGGGAACGCTCTTCATGGCTTTAAAAGGCGCGGAGGCGGATGGCCAGAGCTTCATCGTCGATGCCTTGAAACAGGGGGCGGCCGCGGTTCTAACCGGCTCTGAAGTGCGGCATGAGATTCCGCGGAGCGGTTATTGTCTCATTCAATCCGGGAATCCGGAACATGCGGCGGGGCTAATCGCGGCACGGTTTTATGGCGCGCAGCCGGAAGTTATCACTGCCGTAACGGGCACCAACGGCAAAACATCGGTGGCGCATTTCTGCCGCCAACTCTGGCATTTGATGAGAAAGAAAAGCGCTTGCATCGGAACGGTAGGCGTGTTTGTCGGAGATGAAGATACGGCCAGGGAAGCTGGCCTTACCACGCCGGATGTGTTGCAACTTCATCGCATACTGAAACAACTGGCTGATGAGAAAATCATGCATCTTTGCATGGAAGCCTCCAGCCACGGGTTGGAGCAGGAACGGCTTGCGGGCGTGAAGGTGTGCGTGGGCGCGTTCACCAATCTCACGCACGACCATCTTGATTACCATGGCACGATGGAAGCCTACCTGAAAGCCAAGCTGAAGTTGTTTGATGCGGTAATGGAGAAAGGCGGAACGGCGGTGCTAAATGCCGATGATGATGCGTATAAGGAGTTTGAAAAGCTATGCGTAAAACGCAGCCACCGCGTACTCAGTTATGGCCGAAAAGGAAAAGACATTGCGCTGCTAGGCACCAAGGCAGGCGAAGGAATGCAAACGGTACGGCTGCGGTTTTTCGGAAAAGAGATAACCTTGCAGCCTGCGTTGCTTGGCGAATTTCAAATCTATAATCTTCTATGCGCGATGGGCGTGATGGTTGCGGTGGGGGCGAAAACAAAGGACATTATAAATGTTGCCAAAAAAGTAAAACCTGTACGCGGGCGCATGGAAGTGGTGGCGACGCATAACGATGCTCCCGTCGTGGTGGATTACGCGCATACGCCGGACGCGCTGAAA
>CAZXYG010000031.1:21100-21990 GCA_964644885.1 uncultured Rickettsiales bacterium | reverse complement strand
AACATATGCTCGGTTCGGCACAGGCCGATGCCCTCGGCGAAGAATTTTACCGCCATGCGGCAATCGTCCGGCGTTTCGGCGTTGGTGCGCACCTTCATGCGGCGGATCCCGTCCGCCCATTCCATCAGCGTGGCGAAATCGCCGGAAAGTTCGGGTTGGACGGTGGGCACCGCGCCCAGAAACACCTCGCCGGTGGCGCCGTTGATGGTAATCACGTCGCCCGCCTTAATGAGTTGGTCGCCGCAGCGCATGGTCTGTTTCTCGTAGGAAACCTGGATGCCTCCAGCGCCGCAGACGCAGGGCTTGCCCATGCCGCGCGCCACCACGGCCGCGTGCGAAGTCATGCCGCCGCGCGCGGTGAGAATCCCCTGAGCCGCGTGCATGCCGTGGATATCCTCGGGGCTGGTTTCAACGCGCACCAGAATGGTTTTTTTCTTCTGCCCGGAAAGGCGTTCAGCTTCCTCGGCGGAGAACACCACTGCGCCGCTTGCCGCGCCGGGAGAGGCGGGCAGGCCGCTCGCAATCGCACGTTTCTCTGCCTTGGGATCAAGCGTTGGGTGCAGTAACTGATCCAGCGCATTAGGATCGACGCGATGGATCGCCTCCTCCTTGGTAATCAATTTCTCAGCCACCATGTCCACGGCGATTTTGAGCGCGGCCTTTGCCGTACGCTTGCCATTGCGCGTCTGAAGCATCCACAGCTTGTTGCTCTGCACCGTGAACTCGATATCTTGCATATCGCGGTAATGTGCTTCCAGCTTCTTGTAAACCTCAACCAATTGATTAAATACCTTTGGCATTACTTCTTCCATGGCTGGGAGAAGCGAACCGTTGTGCTTCTTTCCAGCAATCGTGATTTGCTGAGGCGTTCGGATTCCAGCCACCACGTC
>CAZXYG010000031.1:20670-21090 GCA_964644885.1 uncultured Rickettsiales bacterium | reverse complement strand
GTTGCCGAACACCATGGCCTGCACGTTGACCGCCGTGCCCCAATTTTCCGGGATGTCGTACATTTTGCGGTAGGTCACCGCGCGCGGATTCATCCAGGAATTCAGCACCGCGCCGATTGCGCCCCAAAGCTGATTGCCGACATTCTCCGGAAACGGCTCACCCTTCACCTCCAGCACCTTGGCCTTGTAGGATTTGACGATATCTTTCAGATCCTCGGTGGAAAGCTCGGTATCAAGCTCCACGCCAGCATCTTGCTTCTTCAATTCCAGCAATTCTTCGCAATGGTAGTGATCGACTTCCAGCACCACGTCGCCGTACATCTGGATGAAGCGGCGGTAGCTATCGTAGGCGAAGCGCTCGTTCCCGCTCTTCTTCGCCAGCCCTTTTACCGTGCGGTCATTGAGGCCGAGATTGAGGAT
>CAZXYG010000031.1:15827-20660 GCA_964644885.1 uncultured Rickettsiales bacterium | reverse complement strand
CATGCCCGGCATTGAGGCGCGGGCGCCGCTCCTGACCGAAACCAGCAACGGATTCTCCGGATCGCCGAATTTCGCGCCGATGATGCGTTCGATATGCAGGAGCGCCTTATTGATCTGATCCTTCAAACCATCAGGGTAACTTTTGTTTTGTGCATAGTAGGCAACGCAAACTTCGGTGGTGACGGTAAAACCTGGCGGCACGGGAAGTCCCAGCGCGCACATCTCGGCCAGATTAGCCCCTTTGCCGCCCAGCAGGTTTTTATCCCCTGCGCGGCCCTCGGCCTTACCGTCTCCGAATGTGTAGACCCATTTCATCATACGGCGGGGAACATAGCCGCAACCGCCCGTGTTTTCAAGCGGATTTCGCCTGTTTCGGCTGTGGCGGTGCTTGTTCCTCCGCCCCTGCGTTGCCTTCAATCAGATCAAAATGAGCAATGTCGTGTACCAATTCGCGCATCTGGGCAAGCAGTAATAGCCTGTTTTTGCGCACTTCCGGCGCATCGCAATTTACCGTTACTTTTTCGAAGAAGGCGTCCACTGGGCCGCGCAGGCGGGCGAGCTGTTCCATCGCCGCCTCGAAATGATTGTCTTTGAGCGCCTGTTTTATAAGAGCGCGAAGCTCATGCAACTTCTCAAATAATGCCTTCTCCTCAGGCAGTTGTAGGAGCGTTCTTGAGGGTGCTCCATCATAGGCGGTGTCGTCTTTTTTTTCCTCGATACGCACGATATTGGTGGCGCGACGGTAGGCGGCAAGCAGATTGCCGCCGTCTTCTGCAATGAGGAAGCGATCAAGCGCCGCCACGCGCCGCACCAGCCGGTGCAGGTCGTCCTCGCCGCCGCCGCTCCATACCGCATTGATAAGATCGTGCCGAACGTTATCTGCTTTGAGCATGGATTTCAGCCGGTCGGCTAAGAAATCGAGCAGGTCAGCTACGACTTCTCTTTCATGCAATCTATTGCGTAGCCGTTTTAATCTGCCCAACAATTTGGCTCTGCGGGTCGCATGTTCTTCCTCCTCCGTTTCTTCGCCCGCTTGCCGGAACAATGAGCGCGGGTACTGCTTGAGCGCGTGCTCAATCAGAAGTGTCAGCGGCAATGAGAGGTGGTTTTCCAGTACGATGCGAATCACGCCCAGCGCGGCGCGGCGCAGCGCAAAGGGATCTTTCGATCCGGTAGGGCGTTCGTTGATGGCGAACAGCCCGACCAGCGTGTCGATTTTGTCAGCGATAGCCACCGCGACGGCAACCGGCTCTGTGGGGCAGCGATCGGAAGGGCCCTGCGGCGCATAGTGATCGCGCAGCGCGCCGGATACTTCAGGCGCTTCGCCTGCGGCCTGAGCATAATAATAACCCATGATACCCTGCACTTCCGGGAATTCCCCCACCATGCCGGTGGTAAGGTCGGCCTTGCTTAATAACGCCGCCCGCTCCACTTTGTCGAGGTCGGCGCGTGGCACCCACATCGCAAGGAACTTTGCATTACTTGCGACGCGCCGGGTTTTTTCCGCCACCGTTCCCAATTTGGTGTGGAAAACGATACGCTCAAGCTGCGCTTGCCGTTCCTCCAGCGGTTTCTTTTTATCTTGTTCGAAGAAGAAAAGCGCATCCGAGAGCCGCGCCTTCAGCACCCGCTCGTTGCCTGCTATAATCGCGCCTTCTTTGTCTTCTTTCATATTGGAAACGACGAGGAAGTGCGGCGCCAATTTACCTTTGCGGTCGCGCAATGCGAAATAACGCTGATGCGTGCGAATGGAAGCGATCAACACTTCCTCAGGCACCTGCATGAATTGTTTTGGAATGCTGCCCATCAGTACATGCGGCCATTCCACCAATCCCGCCACTTCCTCAAGCAACCGTTCATCCTGCCGGAACGTGAGGTGCTTGGCTTTAGCTAGTATTTCCGCTTGCTCCCGAACGATCCGCATGCGCTCTTCCGTGTCCAGGATAACATAATGCTTAGCCAATATATCCCGGTATTGAGTGAAATGCTTTACCGTGAAACTTTGCGGTGCCAGAAATCGATGCCCATAGGAAATATCGTTCGATCGAATATGGCCGAAAGAAAGCGGCAGTACCTTGCTGTCGAACACGCAGCAGATATTCTGCAAGGGCCGCACCCAACTGATGTCATAGGCGCCCCAGCGCATGGATTTCGGCCAGGAGAGCGCAGGAATAAGGCCGTTCAGGATTTCGGCTAGAACGTCACTGGCAGGACGTCCTTTTTGCTCCACGATGGAAAAATAGAACTCACCCTTAGGTGTTTGTTTTTTAGTAAGCTGATCCAGCGAAAGCCCCGTGGAGCGCAGGAATCCTTCGATTGCTTGTTTGGGCGCATCGGTGCGGGGTCCGCGCCTTTCCTCGGCCTTGCTTTCCCGCGCCGCGCCGAAACCGTCGGCGAACAGCGCCAACCGCCTGGGCGTGACGTGGCTTTCCACTGCGCCATGCTCAAGGTGATGTTCTTTCAGCGCCGTTATAAAACGCGCACGTAATTCATCCGCCATCGGCTTTTGCATCCGGGCCGGTATTTCCTCGCTGAAAAGCTCGAGTAAAAGTTCCGCCATAATCAAAACGGGTAGTTATTGTACACGTTCACCATCGCCGGGTCGCGCGCCATGCTGACCGGCGTCACCAATTCCTGCTCCAGAATGCGGCTGATGCAGGCGTCCTCGGAAACTTCGGCATCCTGACAATAGGGATGGAACGGCGCACGGTCCTTCATGATAGCTTGGGTCAGGCGGTTATTCACATCGAGTTCCTTTAGTTTTTGAACGACTCCGGCTGGCAGTCCTACCGCATTGAAGGCCAGCCATGCCAGCTCGCTGCAATATAGCCCATCGTTATTGAACAGGAAGAAAAAATCATATTTCGCGCCGTAATGAGGGTTGAGCACCGCTCGCAGGGCTTCCTGCTTATCCGGCGTCATGGCAGGATGGCGGTAGATGGCGATCTTGCGTCCATAGCCGCGCTGGATGAAGGTCTCCAAAGGCCATTCACGCACGATCCCGGCTGAATCCACCACGCGGTCGCCATCGGGCGCATGCAAGACAATCCCCACATGCGTGAGCAGGCTTTTCGTGGCCATGGAGATAGCAGGCGTCTGCGGCGAGGGCAGCGTTTGAAAAATGAGATCGCCGGTCTGGAGCGGCGGCAGGTTGTCGGTTTTTGAGGGATAGAAAAAAACGCCGCACACGCTGGCAACCAATGCGAAGGCCAGCAGGCAGAAATACAGCAGATAGCGCAACAAAACCCGCATGTTAATTTTTCTTCACGATGCGATTGGCATCATCCAGCACGATGATCCGGGGTTTGAACGCCTTGGCCGCCTTCTCTTCCATGCCCGCATACGAGCAGATAATCACGCGGTCGCCAATTTTGGCCAAATGCACAGCCGCGCCATTGATGCCGATGGTGCCGGATCCTTCCGGCGCCACGATAGCGTAGGTAGTAAAACGATTTCCATTTGTGATATTATACACATCTACCTGTTCATAAGGCAGGATATTGGCTGTTTTGAGTAAGCCGGCGTCCACCGTAATGCTGCCTTCGTAATCTATGTCGGCCTCCGTCACCTTGGCGCGGTGAATCTTGGATTTGAGCAAGGTGATCATTATGCGGCGCCCCGATGCCTGGCCCCCGCCCCTTGCTTCGCCAGCCACCCCTCGCAGCATCCGCGCGCAAGCGCGCGCACCCGCGCGATATAGGAAGCGCGCTCTGTCACGCCGATCACGCCGCGTGCATCAAGCAGGTTGAACAAATGGCTGGCTTTGATGCAGAAATCATAGGCGGGAAGGACGAGTTCCGCGCTGAGAAGGCGCTGGCATTCCTTTTCGGCATCGTTGAAATGGCGCAGCAGCATGTCGGTATCGGCCAATTCGAGGTTGAAGGCGGAGAACTGGCGTTCCTGCTCCAGGAAAATATCGCCGTAGGTGAGCGCATGCGGGCCTTTGACGCCGTTGAAATCAAGCTGGTAGACGTTCTCGATGCCCTGAATGTACATGGCGAGGCGCTCCAGCCCGTAGGTGATCTCGCCGGAAACCGGGCGGCACTCGAAGCCGCCCACCTGCTGAAAATAGGTAAACTGAGTGATTTCCATGCCATCGCACCAGACTTCCCAGCCTAGCCCCCAGGCGCCCAGCGTGGGGCTTTCCCAGTCATCCTCCACGAAACGAATATCATGCTTCGCGGTGTCGACGCTGATGGCGGCGAGGCTTTTCAAATAGAGATTCTGGATGTCGTCCGGCGAGGGTTTCAGGATCACCTGGTACTGGTAATAATGCTGGAGGCGGTTGGGGTTTTCGCCGTAACGGCCATCCTTAGGCCGGCGGCAGGGCTGGATATACGCGGCTTTCCACGGATCCGGCCCCAGCGCGCGCAACGCGGTGGCGGCATGGAATGTACCCGCTCCCATTTCCACATCGTAGGGCTGGAGAAGCGCGCAGCCCTGATCCCGCCAGAACTGCTGGAGGGTGAGGATCATATCTTGAAACGCATGTGCCATGAAGTTCTTCCCCAAACCCGCGGATCATACAGGGATTATAGGAAACCGCAAGCATGTGCGGGAGCGATAGGTTATCGCGCCGGAAAACCCGCTATCTTTCGGATGTCTTGTTCGGGGAGGCGAGTGATTGTTTTTATTTCCTCGAGATGTGCCACGCTTACGAAGCTTCCCGGTTCCACCAGCTTGCCGAACATATCCGCAAGCCGCGTTCTTTCTTCGTCCGTTAAGATTTTCTTGCCTTGTTTCGCGGCATTGGACGCAAAGCTGTTCGTCAGGGCGCGGAAAAAAGCTTTTTCCGAAGGCAGGAGTCGATCGTCTATGTCCGCCGGTTTTGTT
>CAZXYG010000031.1:12725-15817 GCA_964644885.1 uncultured Rickettsiales bacterium | reverse complement strand
TTCTTTCCTCAACTGCGCATCGTTCTCCACATAAAGGGTCAGAATAAATGCATACACCTCTTTTGAGCGGAAAGCGGCGGGAAGCGTTGCGTCCTCATTCAGCGCCGCGAGCAATTCATGGAGGGCCTGGCTTTTCTCGAGCGGTTTATCGGCTCCCGTTTTTTTATATGTGCCGTTTCCGTTGCGGTCATAATGCTCGGTTTTGATGATCTTGCCGCTTTTTAGGGTATGGATGTAGAAATGCGCGGGAGGAATGAGGGCATCTTCTATTACAGCCTCTGTTGTCTCTCCGGTCTGCGGGGGCATGGGTGGCCGTTACCTAACTCTTCGACTTTGGCAATACTGAGATAACCTTTAAGAAAGCTCTTGTTGATTTTTTCTGTTGTGAGGCAGAAATGTATTTTTGCTCAATTCTTCCGGATGGCTTGGGTCCATACGCGACAAGGCGCCGTCCGGTGCTTCCTTGGTTAGTGTGGCAAATAGCACATCATTGTCCAGCGCCGCGCTCCGGCCCGCAGGAAATCTGCCGTTCAACGAATTATACCACTTTCCGCGGCTGCCGCTTAAGGTTAAAGATTTTCTTGCTACGGCATCAACCCATCCGTCAAAAGTATCTATGTCGGACGTTTGCAAACGCTTGCCGCCGTTATTTTTACCCCACTGGGCTTCTGCCGTGCGGGCGGCGTTCTGCAGAGTGCCGCCGTAATCTGACAGAAATGCGCTAAGCTCCCGCATACTACCACTGAACCCATTGAGCAGCGATTGAAGCTTTTCCTTTGCTTGCTTGCCCCCTGGATTGCTTGCGCCAACGCTCGCAATTAATCTGCGAGCTTGGTCTGCGGACTGAGCGTTCTTTATAACCCCGGCCGCTGCTTGATATACTGTACCTTGCGTATTGTAAAAAGCGGCGACTTCGGCACTGGAATATGTTTTTTGGGGTGACATTCTGTACGGACTCCATGCTCTATTGCCTTGGCATCTTATCACAAAATCCCTTAACAATTCGTTAACATTTTTCGCATTTTCCCTATATTTTTTGCCGCCATGCGGCCGGTAATATGAAGTTTGCCTTTCTTTTCAGAGAGTTCAATGTTTTCTCCATGCGCGTATAGCCAAGCCAGGAGCTTACCGTTTTCTGCCGGAATAGTGACGGAAAAGGGCTGGGTGCCGCCAACCAGCGCTGTGTCTATGGCTGCAAGAAGCGCGTCGCACCCCGCGCCGGTAAGGGCGGAGATTGGCACCGTGCCGCCTCCGCTTGTATGAAGCGTGAAAGCGGAAGCGGCCGCCAGATCGGTTTTGTTCCACAACTCGATGATGGGGCGGTGTGACGACTTGGCCATCACGTCATCCAGCACCTTCAGCACGTCCTGCTTCTGCGCGTGGCAATCGGGGGCCGAAATATCGCGCACGTGGAGAAGGAGATCGGCGGCGCGTACCTCCTCCAGCGTGGCGCGGAAGGCGGCGATGAGTTCCGTGGGCAGGTCGGAGATAAAGCCCACCGTGTCGGAGAGAATCACTTTGCGCTTCGAAGGCAGCGCCACCATGCGCATGGTGGGGTCGAGCGTGGCGAACAGCATGTCGCGCGCGTCCACCTGCGCACCGGTAAGCCGGTTGAACAGCGTCGATTTTCCGGCGTTGGTATAGCCCACCAGCGCCACCACGGGGTAGGGCACTTCGGTGCGCTTCCTGATATGCGCGATGCGATCGCGCAGCAGGCGCCGGTCGGCCTCGATCTGCGTTTCGCCGGGACCGCCGAGGAAGCCGAAGCCGCCTCGCTGCCGCTCCAAATGCGTCCAGCTCCGCACCAGGCGGCTTTTCTGGTATTCGAGCGCGGCGAGCTCCACCTGCAGCGTGCCCTCGCGGGTGCGGGCGCGCTCGGCGAAAATCTCCAGGATCAAGGCCGTGCGGTCGATCACCTTGCATTGCCATGCCTGCTCCAGATTGCGCTGCTGCACCGGCGAGAGATGCCCGTTGAACACGGCCAGGGCGATTTCCTTTTCCGCGATCAGGGCAGCCAATTCCGTCACTTTTCCTTTTCCGATATAGGTGGAAGGCCGTATCCGGCGCATCGGCGCGATGCGTTTCGCCACGATATGCAGCGCGATGGCCTCCGCAAGCCCGCAAGCTTCCTCGAGCCGCGCTTCCGGCGCGCGCATATCGCCCGTGTTGTGCTCCAGATGGAGCACCAGCGTATGGGTGCGGGTAGTAGTGCCGGTGGAGGTATTAGATGTCACCGGCTGTCCTTTGCGCCTGCGCTAGCACTTGGCTCTGCCTGCGATATGGGTGTATGCCTGCTGCGCCGCCTTGCTGGTGAATTGAATGCCGGGCAAGGGCGAGAGATCGGCCTTGAACACGTAGGCATGCACCTCCGCCAGCGTTTTGCGGTCGCCTTTATGGCCATAGGTTTTCTCGAATTGCCCGGGATGGCGATCATGGGCGCCGTCGGCGGCGTAGATATCCGGCTTTCCCGGCTTGCTGGTGCGCGGATTGTAGATGATCACGCCGCCTTTAAGGATAAACTGATCGTTTCCCCATGCCGCGCGCAGCACGAAATTGAACGGCACGCGGGCCGCTTTCACCGGCGCGCCCACATATTCATACAGCGCGCCGCGCTTCTCGCCGCTGTATTCTTCATCATTTTCGTCTTGCTGTTCCGTGGAATGCTGCTCGAAATACGCCACCAGGGTTTCCTTGCATTGATACAGTTGCTGAAATACTTCGTCGGGAAGTACTTTTTTATCGGTGTGCTTGAGTTTTTCCTTGAGCGTGGAATATTCCGCGGCGGCGCCGATATTATATTCCACCCAATCTCCCTCGCGCGCGATATTGACGCAGGCGGTGACGCCGTCGGCGGCGCTTACGGTTTGCACTTCTACCTCCCCTCGCGCGCCCACCTGATAGGCGTAAATGTCGGAGATTTTCTGGAATTCCTCCATGGCGCCGAGATCGATGACAGCCGGGTCGATGCGGTAAAACACCCGGCCCCCATGCTGCACGGATTCTATCAAGTGCGGAGATTCCATGATGCATTCCCTAGCACAAGCATATACGCCGCACAATCCTATGCTTGTTTCCAAGTCTTTAATTGCTAT
>CAZXYG010000031.1:3245-12715 GCA_964644885.1 uncultured Rickettsiales bacterium | reverse complement strand
ACGTGGTGGTGCGCTTTCAGGGCGGTCACAACGCCGGTCATACGCTGGTGGTGGCCGGCGTAACGTATAAGCTCAGCTTGCTGCCTTCCGGCGTGGTGCGCGGGGGAAAAATCTCCGTCATCGGCAACGGCGTGGTGATCGACCCGCAGGCGCTTCTGGACGAGATCGGGCGCGTAAGCGCGCAGGGCGTGACCATTACGCCGGATAATCTCTATCTTGCCGAGAACGCGACGTTGATACTGCCGCTGCATCGCCAGCTCGATATAGCCAACGAAACCAGCAAGGGCGCCAAGAAAATAGGCACTACCGGGCGTGGCATCGGGCCTGCTTACGAGGATAAGATTGCGCGCCGCGCCGTGCGCGTCTGCGATCTGGCGGATGATGCCGCATTGAAGGAGCGCCTGGAGGGACTGGTATCGCACCATAATGCGCTGCGCTGCGGCCTAGGAGCCGAAGCGGCGGATGGACAGGCGCTTTACCGTGATCTTATTGCCTTTCGCGACCGCCTTCTGCCTTTTGCGCGACCGGTATGGAAAGAGCTTTACGATTTCAACCGCATGGGAAAGCGCATTTTGTTCGAGGGGGCGCAGGGCGTCATGCTCGATACGGATCACGGCACCTATCCTTTTGTGACATCCTCCAATACCGTGGCGGGCGCCGCGTGCGCCGGAGCGGGCATCAGCATGCGCGCCATCGGTTTTGTGCTGGGCATCGTCAAGGCTTATACGACGCGGGTAGGAGGCGGGCCGTTTCCCACCGAGCAGGACAACGATATCGGCACACGGCTCGGTGAGCGTGGCAAGGAATTCGGCACTGTCACGGGCAGAAAGCGCCGCTGCGGGTGGTTCGACGCGGTTCTCGCGCGGCAGGCCATTCGCATTGCCGGCGTTGATGGCCTCGCGCTTACCAAGCTGGATGTACTGGATGGGATGGACGAAGTAAAAATATGCACGGGCTACACATACAAAGGCGCGCGGTATGATTATCTGCCTGCCGCGATGGCGATCCAGGAAGGCGTAAAGCCGGTCTATGAAACGCTTGCGGGCTGGCAAAAAACAACACGCGGCGCGCGGAGTTTCCGTGACCTTCCCGCGCGCGCGGTGAAATATGTTCACCGCATCGAGGAACTGCTGGAAACGCCGGTGACGCTGCTCTCCACCTCACCGGCGCGGGAAGACACCATCCTGATGAAAGATCCGTTCGCGGGTTAATCCTCTTTTTACGCTAGAGTGGATTGCATGCGCAGAGCTTCCTCCACCGTGGCGGCTGTTTTTACGGAGGCGGTCATAGATCCGCCGATTTTCCGCAAGATTTTATCGGTTATCTCCTTCCTGCCGCATAGCACGATTTTCCTTCCCTCGCAGGCGATGGAGGTGAGCATGGATTTCATGGCGACCAGGCCGGTCATGTCGATGAGCGGCACCCGCTCCATATCGATGATGAGCGTATCCACGTGGTCATGTATGAATGTATAGTGGTCATACGCTTTCTCCACCGTGCCGAAAAACAGAGGTCCTTCAATGCGGTACACCATAATATTCGCAGGCAGGTGGAGTTGGCTTCCGCCATTATTAGGATGCAGCGACGAAAGCTGGATTCGGGTTAGCTCGGAGATGCGTTTCATGAAGAGAAGAGAGGCCAGAACGATGCCCACCGAAACGCCCGCCACCATATCCACGAACACGGTCAGGCCGAAACAGGTGAGCAGGACGATGGTATCGCTGGCCGGGGCAATCTGTATGGTGCGGATGCACTGCTTCACATGCGACATGCGATAGGCGACGGCGAGCAACAGGGCGGCAAGCGATGCCATGGGGATGTAGTTGATAAGGGGCGCGAGCGCTAGCACATAGATCATAATCAGCACCGCATGGATGACGGCAGCGACGGGCGTTCGTGCGCCGCTCTGAATATTGGTGGCGGTGCGGGCTATGGCGCCGGTTGCCGGAATGCCGGCGGCAAGCCCGGAAAGAATGTTGGCAACGCCAATGCCATTCAGCTCGGCATTAGGGTTATGCTTCGTTCCGGCCATGCTATCCGCCACTGTTGCCGAAAGAAGTGATTCCAGCGCCGCCAGCGCGGCGATCACCATCGCTGGCATGAGCAGCGTTTTGAACTCGGCATAGGAAGGGAGATGGAATGGCGCATCATATTTTTCCCCCGGCCAATGAAAGACCGGCGGGTACGGAGGAATGCCATGCCGCATGCCTTCAGCGGTTTCGTAGCTGAAACGGCTGCCGATGGTGGCGATTTCAATGCCATAGCGTGAAAAAAGATAGGCAAGAATGCTGCCGGCGGCGATGCCTACAATGGCGGAAGGCATGGCGCGAGTGCGGATGATCTTGCTGGTGCAAGAGATAATGCACAACGTGGCAAGACTGACCGTAAGTTCCCACGGATTGAACGATGGCAAATGTCTCACGATTGCGGTGGTTTTTTCTATATAGTCGCCTTTTAACGCTTCAATGCCTAATCCCAAAAAATCATTGAGCGCGAGCGTTGCGATAACCACCGCGATGCCAGCCGTGAAGCCTGTGGTGACCGGATACGGAACGTAATGAATATAACGGCCCAGCCGCGCCGCGCCCATGATCAGCAGCATGATGCCTGCAAGAATTTCACACCAGATTAGCCCGTGCAGGCCGTATTCTGTAACGATAGGGGCCACGATGACCACGAAAGCTGCGGTGGGTCCGCTGACCTGCGTTGTCGATCCGCCGAGCAAGGCTGCCGTTATACCCGCCACGATGGCGGTGTAAATACCATGCTGCGGTGGCAGCCCTACGGCGATGGCCAGCGCCATGGCAAGCGGCAGAGCTATGAGCGATACCACTACCCCGGCGGTGAGATCTGCGTTGAAAGCGGTGAGAGAGTAGCCCTTCATGCCGGTTCTAAAGGCGGTAGCAAAAGGAAATATAAACTGCAGCGTGCGTTTAGAGATTCTCATGTTTATGCGGCATCACGAAAGGTGGCTGATGACCGCATCATCATACACATGGCCTTGGCTGCTGCGAATAGAAATCGCCGCATGCATATTTCCCGGTGCAAAGCGTCTGGGTTTTTCCTATACTGAGAAAATTATGGATCACGAACGGCGGAACGCTTCCGATCTCCTGAACGGTGTTGTCAATCACCATACGGAAGATATCATCACGGTGGGGCAGGTTAAGGCCGCGCTGCATGAACGCGGTTTCGGCGTGATAATGGCGATCGCTTCGCTGCCGCTTTGTCTTCCGGTTCCCGTGCCGCCGGGATATACGCTGCTTTTTTCAATTCCGCTGTTCATTTTTTCCATACAAATGATCCTGGGGCAGGATTCGCCTTGGCTTCCTCAATGGCTCACCCGTAAAAAGATTCAGCGTCAGGCGTTGGCGCGCTTGGTTGAAAAAGCTGTTCCGCTTTTGCGTCGGATCGAGCGTCTGATGAAACCTCGCATGCGCTTCGCCAGTTCGCGCGCCGGGGAAAAGCTCATTGGTGTCTTTGCTTTTGTATTCGCGTTGTCGATTGCCCTTCCCATTCCTGTGCCGTTCACCAATCTCCTTCCCGGTCTCGGCATATTGGTGATGTCGCTGGGTTTGCTCAGCAAGGACGGGCTTACGATCATCACGGGAATGATTATGGGAAGCATCGGTTGCGGCCTCTTGATCTTAGTGCTGCTGCTTGGCCAGCAGGCTGTTATAAAGCTACTGTCTCTACAGTAGATGCAACGGCGCACACGTGCAGTATTGTGGATGGTGAGCGCGCAGTTCTGCGCTGCGTGGATGGGTGTGCCCGTGCGTTTCATGGCGAAGGAATTGCATACGTTCCAAGTTGTTTTCCTGACAATGGGCTGTGCGCTGCTGCTATGGATGCCGTGGGCGTTCTATGTGCGCCGGCGCGGTATTTCGACCACCAAGCTCAAGCTCTTCGGCGCACGGTCGTTTCTGGAGGTGATAGGGTTCAGCCTGGCATTCACGGCCATGACGCTCATTCCTCTGCCGCAGGTAACCTCGTTGCAATTTCTTTCCCCCATTTTTCTGAGCCTGATGACGGTGCTTATCTTGAAAGAAGAAGCCGATCGGCACGTTTGGCTTGCGTTGGCCGGAGGGTTTTTAGGAATGCTGTTTATTATCCGGCCGGGTTTCGCCGAATTCAGCATCGGCTCACTTATGGTTGTAGGCGCTTCGCTTTGCTTTGGCACCTGCGGCACCATTATCCGCGTTCTCTCGCGCACTGAATCCACCGCGCGTATCGTATTTTACATGCTGTTCCTGACCACCCCGCTTGCCGGGTTTCTTTCTCTTTTTGTATGGATAACTCCTTCCGCCAATACTGTGATTTATGCGATTTTTGCCGCCATTATTTTCTGCTCGATGCAATATTGCGTATCCAAGGCCCTGGCGCTGGCGCCAGCTACTACGGTAACGCCATTCGCCTTTTTCCAACTCCTCTTCGTTTCACTGGTTGCCTATGTGTTCTTCGGTGAGGTTGTAACGCCCTGGACCGTCGTGGGGGCGTGCGTCATTCTGGGGAGCGCCATGTACAGTTTCCATCGCGCGCGCCGGCGCGCCGCACGCATCAGTGAAGCCTAATCTACAAGGCATCCTCTGGATGCTCCTTAGTTGTGTGGCGGCCTCCATCATGATGGTGCTGGTGCGTCATATTGCGCGTGATATCCCCGTGGTAGAAGTAGTGTTCTTCCGAAACGCCTTCGCCTTGCTATTCACCCTCTTTTCGTTGCCGAAATACCGTATACAGATTGTGAGCAGCCGCCAGAAGCACAAGCACCTGCTGCGCGCAGGCATGGGACTCATGGCGATGTATCTCTGGTTTTATTCGCTGACCATCGTGCCGCTGGCTACGGCGGTGAGTTTGAGCTTCACCGTTAATATCCTGACGCCGTTGCTGGCGATCCTCTTTTTCGGCGAACGCTATGGTTTGCGTCACTGGATGGCCATTCTTTTCGGATTTTTAGGCGTATTGATTATACTCCGCCCGGGGCTGGATGGCTTCAATAGCAACATGTTGATCGTAATGACTTCGGTGTTGTTTTGGTCGTTTTCTGGCATCTTCATTAAATCTCTCATTCGCCGCGACCACCCGCGCGTGGTGGCATTTTATGTGGCGCTGCTGATGACGCCGCTGTCGCTGCCTTTGGCGCTTTATGCTTGGGTTACGCCTACATGGAGCCAGCTTGGCTGGCTGCTTTTGCTCGGCTTTGTCGCCAACCTGTTCCAGATGGCGCTTACACATGCGATTGCGTCCGCGCCGTTCAGTGTCACCATCCCGTTCGATTTCACGCGGCTGGTATTCACCGCCCTTCTGGCCTATAGTATCTTTGGCGAAGTGCCGGACACGCCCACGTGGGTTGGCGGCGCGGTTATCATGGCTGCATCTATCTATACCGCATGGCGGGAGACGCGAACGGGAAGAGAGCGACGAATGGTGGAGATAATGGATTGACGCATGCGCTGGCACGTAAAGCGCTGAATATTCTGCTTCCGCCGCGCTGCATTGGCTGCGAAACGTTGGTGGAGCTGCCCGGCGATCTATGCGCCGGATGTTGGAAGAACATACATTTTATCGCTCCGCCTGTCTGCGCCGTTTGCAGCGCGCCATTGCCCTATGAGGCGGGAGAGAGTGCGCTCTGCGGTGCCTGCATCGTCAAATCGCCATACTATGACCGAGCCGTTGCCGTATTCGTTTACGACGATGCGAGCCGGCGGCTTATCACCCGCTTTAAATACCACGACCAGACCCACGCCACGGCAACCTATGCACACTGGATGTTGCGCATTGCCGGAGAGCTGGCGGCCAAGTCCGATTGCATCGCGCCGGTGCCGATGCATCCCTGGAGGCTTTTCACGCGGCGCTATAATCAATCGGCGTTGCTGGCGCGCGTCATGAGCAAGCAAAGCGGCGCGCCGTACGTGCCGGAATTACTGAAACGAGTGCGGCGTACGCCGCCGCAAGCCGGTTTAGCCCGCAAGGAGCGAATAAAAAACGTGAAGCGCGCTTTTGCTGTTTCGCCGCGCCATGATGTGAAAGGAAAAACCGTGCTGCTGGTGGATGATGTGCTCACGACCGGTGCGACGATCCAGGAATGTAGCCGCATGCTGAAACGCGCCGGAGCAAAACAAGTGTTTGTGGCGACGCTTGCGCGCAGGGGATTGGAATGACGCGGTTTACAGTTGCTTGCGTGCAGATGACAAGCGGCTCGAACATGGAGGAGAATCTCCGCGTTATCCGGAACTACGTGGCTGAAGCCCGCGCACAAGGTGCGGATTGGGTTTTGTTGCCGGAGCACTGCGCGCTGATGGGTTCCGCTGCCGC
Organism: uncultured Rickettsiales bacterium; assembly: GCA_964644885.1. Lineage (GTDB taxonomy): Bacteria > Pseudomonadota > Alphaproteobacteria > Rickettsiales > JACKKO01 > CAZXYG01. The sequence continues at coordinate 6,403 of CAZXYG010000031.1, read as the reverse complement.
CCATAAAAAGATGGCGGGCATCATGACCGGCAATCCCGTGCTTGAGATGGTCGGTGATATTGCGCGGACACATGGTGTCTGGCTACTTGCAGGATCACTTCCTATCAGGCCGGAAGAGAGGGTAGATAAGATGGTTAACCGGTCGGTTCTATTTGATAATGCGGGCCGGATCGTAGAGCAGTACGACAAAATGCACCTCTGCGATATTAATCCGCCGGACGATGCGCCGCTCCTGGAATCACAGCACTATCGTCCTGGCAATAGGGCAGTGGCAGCGCAGACGCCATGGGGCAAAGTAGGATTGACGATCTGTTACGACGTGCGTTTTCCCTATCTATTTCGTGCGTTGGCAAAAAACGAAGCGATTTTCTTTGCCGTACCCTCGGCCTTTACGCGCCCGACGGGAAAGGATCATTGGGAAATATTGCTGCGTGCGCGGGCAATCGAAAACACTTGTTATGTTTTCGCGCCGGCCCAGACCGGCCAGCATGGCGCTGGACGTACAACCTGGGGCCACTCGCTCATTGTCGACCCGTGGGGTTGTGTGCTTGCCGACGCCGGCGAATGTCCCGGCATTGTGACGGCGGTGATCGATAGCGATAGGGTGCAAGAAGTTCGCCAGAAACTACCCTCCCTGAAACATGATCGGAGAATGTGAGCCATGATGCTTACTGCCGCTGTTGTTTTATGTGTGCTTGTTGCGCTTTTGCGGTCGCTGCGCAGCGGGTTCTATGCGGCGCATTGCATGCTTGTTCTCGGTGGTTCTTGGCTGGTGCGGTATTATGCGGGTGATGCGGGAATGTTTTCCGGCAGGGCGGTCCTATGTTTTCTTGTGCTGCATCTTCTGTCGGTGAATGTCATGACTTTTGCGGCGTATGCCTATGACAAGAATGCTGCCCGTAGGCAGAAATGGCGCGTGCCGGAGCGCACTTTGCACGCGCTTGCCCTGATCGGCGGGACGCCTTCCGCGCTGCTCGCCCAGAAATGGTTGCGGCATAAAACGAGGAAATCTTCTTTCCGTGCCTATTCTTGGCTGATTTTTATGCTACAGCTCGCCCTGCTGGCAGTGTTTGGCATGAGCCATTAGCGGTAAGCTAACGGATGTTTTCATAAGCGCGGAGCGTCAAGAATTCCTCGAATTCCGGGTTGGAGATAATTTTTTCCAGAAGCAACGAAGCATCGGAAAATTTCCCGGCATTGAACGCTGCGGCGCCCACGGATTCCAGGATTTTATCCAGTTCTTCCTTTCGGTATTGCAGGAAAAGCTCCTTTGTTACCGGCGTGCCTGTATCCAGCTTGGCCGTATGGTGGATCCACTGCCAGATTTGGGTGCGCGCAATCTCGGCGGTGGCGGCGTCTTCCATCAAATTGAAAATAGGAACGCAGCCGACCCCGCGCAGCCACGATTCAAGATATTGCAGCGATACGCTGATGTTGTTTCGCAAGCCCGCCTCGGTGATTGTGCCTGTGGGCGCTTCGAGCAAATCCTTGGCCGTTATCGTTGCATCCTCCCGCAGGCGACGCACTTGATTGGGTTCTGGCATTAGCCTGTTGAACACTTCTTTTGCCACCGGCACCAGCGCCGGATGCGCCACCCACGTGCCGTCATGCCCGTCATTGGCTTCACGCTCCTTGTCGGCCTTCACCGCCGCCAGCGCTTTGGCATTGGCCGCTTCGTTGTTTTTGATCGGGATGAAAGCCGACATGCCGCCCATGGCGAACGCGCCGCGTTTATGACATGTCTTGATGAGCAGAAGCGAATAGGCGCGCAGGAAGGGCTGTGTCATCGTCACCTGGCCGCGATCCGGACATAGGAATGCAGGATCGTGCGAATGTTTCTTGATATAGCTGAAAATGTAATCCCAGCGTCCCGCGTTCTGCGCCACGATGTGATCTTTGAGCGCGTGAAGAATTTCGTCCATCTGGAAGGCGGCGGTGATGGTTTCGATCAATACTGTTGCCTTGATCGTGCCAATGGGCAGTCCCAGGCTTTCCTGCGCCGCCACGAAAATATCGTTCCACAGCGCAGCCTCCTGCCAGCTTTCCAGTTTCGGCAGGTAGAAATAAGGCCCGCTGCCCTTGGCCAGCAGCGTCTTTGCATTATGGAAAAAATACAGGCCGAAATCAACCAGCGCACCGCGTACCGGCCTGCCCTCCAGCCTTATATGCCGTTCCTCAAGGTGCCAGCCGCGTGGCCGCACGATTAGCACGGCAGTGTCCTTGTTGAGCGTGTATTTTTTGCCTTCCGGGCTTTCATAGGTGATAGTTCCCGCCGCCGCGTCGCGCAGGTTGATCTGGCCCTGGACGATGTTTTCCCACGAGGGCGTTAGCGAATCTTCGAAATCAGCCATGAAAACTTTGGCTCCCGAGTTGAGCGCGTTAATAACCATCTTGCGCTCCGCCGGGCCTGTGATTTCCACGCGGCGATCCTGCAAATCCTTGGGTATAGGGGCGATTTTCCAGTTTCCCTCGCGGATATGTTTTGTCTTCGGCAGAAAATCAAGCTTCTTTCCCGCGCGCAGTTCTTTTTGCAGCGCCGCGCGCGCTTTCAGCAGTTTCTCCACCCGACCGCCGAACCGCTGCGAGAGCAGCTCGACGAACGCCAGCGCTTCCGGTGTGAATATCGCGGCGAAGGCGGGCGTGATCGTGCCCGTTATCTCGATGGTTCCCTGTTTCCTGGATAGCGCTGCAGCCATAAGCCTCCTCCTTGCATCGTGAAAGAAATACTCCTATAACCGTTCCGGAGATTACGCAACCTTGTTGGTGAAGGAATCGTGGCTGATATTTTAAATGAAATTAAATCGGATATTCGCCATGAGCAAGCCGTCAAGCTTATCCGGGAATATGGCAAATACGCCGTATTGGTGTTGATTGGCGTGATTCTGCTCGTGGGGGGCATCAAGTGGCTGCGATATCGGGACTATAGCGCTGCGGCGAAAAGCGGTGCATCGCTGCACGAAGCGCTTGCCTATCTGGAAGAAAAAAATAAAAAAGCAGCCGAGCCTATTCTCGATGCGCTCGGAAAGGGCGGCTCGCGAGGATATGCGGCGCTTGCCCGGCTGCATGCGGCGCATCTTTTGGTGGAAGAGGGAAAACAGAAGGAAGCGATAACGCTTTATGAGGATATCGCCTTCGCGCACAAGGATAATCTGCCGGTG
>CAZXYG010000031.1:2174-3235 GCA_964644885.1 uncultured Rickettsiales bacterium | reverse complement strand
GGCTTCTGGCTACGCACTTGCGCATCGAGCAGGACGATATCCCGGACCCGGCCGCGATCAAAACCGGCCTCCAGGCGCTGGCCGGGGAAGGCCGCCCGTGGCGTTTCTCCGCTCGTGAGATGCTGGCGCTTTACACGCTGCGCGCAGGGCATGACAGCGCTGCCGCCCGCGAATTATTTTTGCAGATTTCTTCCGATCAAACCGCTCCGTCTGGCATTCGCCAACGTTCTGCCATCTTGCTGGAGATGCTGGAGCAATAGCAATGGCACAACGACTTCTTGGCATGGTGGCGCTATTTCTGATTGGGGGTTGCAGTGCACTGCCCGATTGGATGGGCGAAGATGAAGCAAAGCCGCTTGAAGGCAACCGCGTTTCGGTGCTGGCCTATAAGAGCAAGCTCACCGCCGATGAACGCTTAAAAAACGCTCCTATCGTTCTGCCCGCGCCGAAGCGCAACGAAGCCTGGCCGGCTCAATACATCGCCCCGGCGCCGCATCTGGCGGCAAGCGAAGCATTGACGCTCGCTGACACGGTCAGCGTGGGCGACGCGCTCAATGACGGCCGCCTGCTCACAGCCACGCCGGTTATTGCGGACGGAAAGATTTTTACCTTGGACGGCTCCGGCATGGTTTCTTCGCGCTCCATCGCGAATCCCAGGAATGAATTATGGCGGCTCAGGATTGAGCCGGGCGAAATGAAGAACGATATTTTGGGACATACCATCGGCACCGTGCGCAAGGATTTTACCGGCGGCGGCCTGGCTTACGGATCCGGTACGCTGTTCGTGACGACGGCGCTTGGCGATGTGTTGGCGTTAAACGGCGCGGACGGCGCGTTGCGGTGGAAACAGTCGGCCGGAGTGCCGGTGAAGTCGCCGCCTTTTGCCAGCGCCGGGAAAGTGTATTTCGTCACGGCGGATAATAGGCTGGTGGCTCTTTCCGCTGGGTCGGGCCAACTGCAATGGACGCATGCGGGGTTGACCGAAGAAACAAGCACCGTGGGCTCGCCTTCGCCGGTAGCGGCGGGCGCGGTTGGAATCATCAGGAGTTTTTTCCCTGCTT
>CAZXYG010000031.1:0-2164 GCA_964644885.1 uncultured Rickettsiales bacterium | reverse complement strand
CGGCCTATTCTTCCGGCGAAATCTATGGATTGGGCGCGGAAACCGGCCAGCCGGTTTGGCGCGCCTCGCTTGCGGGCATTCCGGGGCGTGGCTTATCCCGCCTCGCGCTCAACGATATCGACGCCACGCCGGTGATCGCCGGAGGCACGGTCTACGCCATCGGCTACGAAGGCGGCATCATGGCGGCAATTGATTTACACTCCGGAGAGGCGCGGTGGCGGCAGGAGGTTGCAGGTACTAAAACGCCATGGTTAGCCGGTGACTACCTGTTTGCGCTTACGGTTCAGGATGAGTTGATCTGCGTGCATGCTCCGAGCGGTCGCATCAAGTGGGTTACTTCGTTGTCTTCGCATGCAGAAGAGAAGGAGGAGCGCGTTTTCTGGAGCGGTCCTGTTCTGGCGGGCGGCAGGCTGCTTGTCACGGCTTCGGATGGCCGTCTTGTGAGCTTTGCGCCCAAGACAGGCAAAGAGATGGGAAGCCTCTCAATTCCCGCGGGCATCTATCTGCCCCCGATCGTGGCCGACGGAAAGATCTACCTGCTCGCGAATGATGCGGATTTGGCGATCCTCGAGTAGGATGCTTCATGTCTTTTACTCTGGCGATCATAGGCCGTCCTAATGTCGGCAAATCCACCCTGTTTAACCGCTTGACCGGGAAGCAATCTGCTATTGTTAGCACACTGCCCGGCACTACCCGCGATCGTCGTAAAGGTGAAGCGGTTCTGGGCGGTATGTGTTTTTCCGTTATTGACACTGCCGGACTTGAAGAAACGACAAGCGACGTTCTGGAAGCGCAAATGATGGCTCAAACCGAGCGCGCCGTTGATGAAGCCGATATTGTGCTGCTGTTGCTTGACGGCAAGGAGGGCGTTACCCCGCTCGATCGGCATTTCGCTTCGTGGCTGCGCCGCAAGAAAATATCTATTATATTGGGGGTTAATAAATGCGACAGCAAAAAGGCGGAAGCGTGTCTTGCCGAAGCGTATGAACTTGGATTGGGTTCTGCTGTCGCGCTCTCGGCAGAGCATGGACACGGACTTGCTACGTTGTACGATGCTTTATTTGCTTTTAATGCGAAAGAAGAGGATCCTCAAGGGGAAGAAGGTGGAGAGGATCATCTTCGTATTGCCTTCATAGGCCGTCCCAATGTTGGGAAATCTACGTTGCTGAACACAATAGTTAAGGAGGAGCGTACGATTGCAGGCCCGCAAGCCGGCATCACCCGCGATGCCATCGAGATCGAGTGGTTGTATCGGGGAAAGAAGATGGTATTGGTGGATACGGCGGGTATTCGCAAAAAAGCGCGCATCACTGATGCGCTTGAAAAAAGCTCTGTAGCGGATAGCCTCAATGCTATTCGCTATGCTCATGTGGTGGCGCTTTTGGTGGATGCCACGCAGGGCATTGACCGGCAGGACTTGTCGCTTGCCGGTCATGTTATTGAGGAAGGAAGGGCCTTGCTCGTCGCTGCGAATAAGTGGGATGCAATAGTGGATAAGGCCTCTACTCTTAAAGCTATCCGGGAGCGGTTGGAATCAGCCTTGCCTCAGGCGCGTAATGTACCCGTGATTCCTATTTCAGGGCGTGATGGCACCAACCTTCCCGCCTTAATGGCATGCGTGTTATCACTCTACGAAAAATGGAACATGCGTATTTCAACCGCTAGGTTGAATAGATGGCTGGAAAGCGCCTTGGAACGGAATCCTCCGCCGCTTTCCGGAAACCGCCGCATCAGGCTGCGCTATGCCACGCAAATTAAAACCCGTCCACCTTCTTTTGTGCTGTTCTCAAGCAGCAATGTTAACCGCCTGCCGGAGAGTTATCTGCGCTACCTGCTGAACGATCTGCGCGGCACCTTTGAATTTGCAGGCATTCCCTTGCGCCTGCATATACGCAAAGCGGAGAATCCGTTCTCGTGATGCGCTACGGCACTACCGTGAGCTTCGATATTACCTGCTTCACGCCTTTCGCGCCCCGGGCTATCCGCACGGCTTTATCCTCGATGATTTTGCTGGGTACGCTGCCATAGAGCGTTACCACGCCACGATACGTGTCCACGTTGATGTGAACGGCGCTGATGTCTTTCTCGCCGATATACTTGGTCTTGATTGCGCCGGTGATAGTGGCGTCATCGACCACGGTGCCGAGCGTACGCTCTTCGGCGC
>CAZXYG010000030.1:18869-22247 GCA_964644885.1 uncultured Rickettsiales bacterium | reverse complement strand
GGCGAACGAGGTGGAAGCAGTAAACCAATACGCACTGGTGATATAGGCCGCTACTGCAAACGGCACGGCATTAGAGTGCTGACGCGCGCATCCCCAAATTACCGCGACCAGGCCGAACGTGGCGATGAATTCACTGAATAGCTGCGCGCCACCTGTTCTGGCATGCTGTGAGGCGGTAAATAACGGCTCGCCAAACATCAGATGCGCTGCCGCCACGCCGATCAAAGCGCCGATGATTTGCGCCAGCACATAGCCCGGCACTTCCCGCCAGGCGGATGCCGCCTTGCGAAGCATCGGCCAGCGTCACTGCCGGATTAAAATGTGCGCCGGAGATCGGGCCGAAGGTGAGAATCAACACCACCAGCATTGCGCTGGTTGCCAGCGTATTCGCCAGCAGCGCGATGGCGACATTACCATCGGCCAGGCGTTCACCCATAATGCCTGACCCGATGACCGCCGCCAGCAGAAAGGCGGTGCCTATGGTTTCGGCGGCGATGTGGCGCGCCGGTGTCATAGCGCGTCTATGGCATTCAGTTTTTCAACGAGCGCGGCTTTATCCATCGTTTCTACCGACAATGCTGCCAGCGCCTTGATACGCTGTTCCAAAATGCCGAACACACGATCAAACTCTGCTTCAATTTCTGCGGGCGTTCCTTGGAAATGCACCGGGTCTGGCGCCCCCCAATGCGTTTTAACCGGCGCGCCGGGTAAGATCGGGCAGGCTTCACCCGCGGCATTATCGCACACGGTGATAACGATATCGAGATCAACCAGGCCGGTGAAAACGCCCCACGATTTGCTTTCGTAACCAAGCGATTGCATGCCGTGGCGCGAGAGTGCGGCAAGGCTCATCGGATGCACCTTGCCGCTAGGGAAACTACCAGCGCTGAATGCGCGGAATTTTCCTTTGCCATGATGGTTTAGGATACCTTCGGCCATGATGCTGCGACAGGAATTGCCGGTACAGAGAAATAGGACGTTTTTCATTTACGACGCTTCTTGCTTGGCGATTGAGAGGATGGAGGGCAACACTCGGCATTACCCTTTTCCTGTATGCAGCAATTCTCATAAAGGAAGCCGATCAGCTCTTCGATAGCATCGGTCTTGGCGCTGTAGATAATCGAGCGCCCGGCCTTGCGTGATGTCACCAATCCCGCGTGGCTTAAATGCGAGAGGTGAAAAGATAGGTTGTTATGGGAAATGCCCAGGCGCTCACTCACCATGCCCGCAGGCACGCCGGTGCTACCATACTCGACAAGGATTTTGCAAGCCTTGAGGCGGGTTTCCTGAGAAAGCGCTGATATAGCGATGAGTGCGTGATCAATATCCATAATACGTCAATGATAGTTGACATATTGCGGTCTTTTTTCTGCGAGTGGACCACCAGTGGACCAAAACGCATTTTGGCGGTGCCAGCGGGAGCGTTAAGGTTTGGCGGATGGGGTGAGATTCGAACTCACGGAAACCTTGCGATTTCGCTAGTTTTCAAGACTAGTGCCTTAAACCACTCGGCCACCCATCCCAACTTGAGTCTCTCGGTGTAGCAAACCCTGCCCTACCCGGCAAGCATTATAGGATTTTATCGATATATCAGCCAGTTATCAAACGCCTAAAAACCGGCATTTTTAGGCAATTTGTTAATGTTTTATTAGGGATTTTATGGTAAACTAAACGTATTATGTCCGTAAAAAGTCTAACACTGCTTTTTGACATGACCAGCGGTGATATCGCGGGGGATTTGCGCGGCTTTAGTCTTAGAGCTGAAAACTGGGCGCACATCGATAATGGTCAATCGGGTTTTCTAAAGCCATCTCCGGGCGGTAAAGGTGGAGGGGGCGAGCTTTCGCCTGCCACATAGGCCTGATCAATGACTCTTGATGAGAATAAAGCAACACTCTTTGGCAGTATAGAAGAGCCTGAACCCGGTTCTTTGCCAGACCGGCTCGTCAAGGCGGAACAGCTTGCTTCGCCTGTTCCTGGATCGAGATCTGCTTTGGAATTAAGCGGCGAAGAACTCGCCGCAGCGGCAGCAAAGGAAATCGCCGGGACTGCTGCCACAACTACGGCCAAGATTTTAGAGGGTACGGAGCATACCGGAGCACAGGACAATCTCAGTCACCAACATCCGGATAATCCCGATATAGCGGCTGCCACCGTTCTCGTTGATCAGAGCAATTGTGATAAAACCAACGGCGGCACTCCCGCTAGGCCTGAAGAAGTAGTGCCGGGCATAGAATATGATGGAACCAATTATACTGTAATGAGTTCAGGACTCTCCTATGACAAGCTGGATCAAGCCGTGCAAGCTCGCGACGACCTCGAGGCGCAAAGAAAGGAAGAACAAGCCAAGTTTGCAAGAGAGATGGGCGAAGCTTTATTCGGGGCCTTGCAATTTGCTTCCGGAGCCGGAATGATCGCATCGCTTTCTGGCGGAGGTGTTGGCTTGGCCGAAAAGGCTTACACTTACAAGTTCTTTACCGGTGAAATGCGCCCTCATGACACGCCGAAAAACATTATCCTCATGCAGCAGCTTGCTCCGCAAGGCGGGCTGATGGCAACGGCATAGCCCTCTTTATCTGCCCGCATCCCCATTTGACATTCCCCGGCCCCGGTTGTAGCCTCGCGCGAGTTTTGAAAATTCGCGCAGAGAGGATGCATACATGGCGGAAAATAAGGGAACGGCTACGCTGAGCGTGGGCAGCAGGCAAGTTGCGGAACTGCCGGTAATGGGAGGCAGCGAGGGGCCGGACGTAATCGACGTCACGCAGCTTTACAAGACCACCGGCATGTTCACGCACGATCCGGGCTTTCTTTCCACCTCTTCCTGCCAGTCAAAAATTACTTTCATCGATGGTGAAAAAGGCATTCTGCGCCACCGCGGCTACGACATCGAGGATCTCGCCGAGCATAGCGAATACCTGGAAGTCGTGTATCTCTTGTTTTACGGCGAGCTGCCCAACAAGGAACAAAAAGAAGCCTTCTACAAGGAAATTACCTATCACACCATGGTGCATGAACAGCTCGCGTTTCTTTACCGTGGGTTTCCGCGCCGTGCGCATCCGATGGCGATTCTGGTGGGCGCGGTGGCTTCGCTTTCGGCCTTCTATCACGACAGCCTGGACATCATGGATAAGGGCGAACGCGATCTTGCGGCGCGGCGCATGGTCGCCAAGATGCCGACACTCACGGCGATGGCCTATAAGTACTCGATCGGCCAGCCGTTTGTTTATCCCGATAACCGGCTCAATTTTTCGCAGAACTTCATGAAGATGATGTTCGCGGTGCCGGCGGAAGAATACAAAGTCAACCCGGTGATCGCGCGCGCTATCGACAAGCTGTTGATTCTCCACGCCGACCACGAGCAGAACGCCTCACCGT
>CAZXYG010000030.1:12309-18859 GCA_964644885.1 uncultured Rickettsiales bacterium | reverse complement strand
CTATGGGGTCCGGCGCACGGCGGCGCCAATCAGTCGGTAATCGAAATGCTGCAGCAGATCGGCTCACCCGCCCGTATTCCGGAGTTCATCGCGCGCGCCAAGGACAAAAACGATTCCTTCCGGCTGATGGGCTTCGGCCACCGCGTCTATAAGAATTACGATCCGCGCGCGCGCGTCATCAAAAAATACTGCGATGAGGTGCTGGCGGAAGTGGGCGATAAGGACAATCAGCTTCTCGCCATCGCCAAGGAATTGGAAAAAATCGCGCTGCAGGACGAGTATTTCGTGCAGCGCAAGCTGTTCCCCAACGTAGATTTCTACTCCGGCATCATCTACGAAGCCATCGGCATTCCCACCGCGCTGTTCACGCCGATGTTCGCGGTGGCGCGGACGGCGGGCTGGGTAGCGCAGTGGCGCGAACTGATGGAAGATCCGGATTACCGCATTGGCCGCCCGCGGCAGCTATATACCGGCTATCCGCGGCGCGATTTTGTGCCGGTCGAAAAGCGGAAATAATCGCATGCCCTCGCGCATCGAGCAGCTCTGCCAGGAAAAGGGCATGAAGATGACTGAGCAGCGACGCGTGATTGTGCGTGTGCTCTCGGAATCGCACGACCACCCGGACGTGGAGGAAGTCCATCGCCGGTCGAGCGCGATCGACAGCCGTATCAGCATCGCTACGGTTTATCGCACGCTGCGGCTGTTCGAGGAAGCCAGCATCATTGAGAAACACGATTTCGGCGATGGCCGCGCGCGCTACGAGGAACTCACCGAAGAACACCACGATCACCTGATCGACGTCAAATCCGGCAAGGTGATCGAATTCCGCAACGAAGAAATCGAACGCCTGCAGGAGCAGGTCGCGCGCAAACTTGGCTACAAGCTCGTGGGCCACCGCCTGGAACTCTACGGCGTGCCGGTGGAGAAGGAGTAGTGTTTCTACGCCCTTGACCAAAAAACTCCACATTAAAACCTACGGGTGCCAGATGAACGTCTACGATTCCGAGAGGATGGCGGACGTGCTGGCACCGCTGGGCTTCGAGCTTTCCGTGGAAGTGGCGGATTCCGACTTGGTGATCCTTAACACCTGTCATATCCGCGAGAAAGCTGCCGAGAAAGTCTATTCGGAGCTTGGCCGCATCCGCAAAGAGAAAGAAAGGCTCAAGGCCGAGGGAAAGAATATGCTGATCGCGGTGGCGGGCTGCGTGGGCCAGGCCGAGGGCAAGGAGATTTTTCGCCGCGCGCCTTATGTGGATATCGTCGTGGGGCCGCAGGCCTATCATCGCCTGCCGGAGATGGTGGCCAACGCCGAGCGCGCGCGCGGCAACCTCATCAACTTGGATTTTTCGCCCAACCCTAAATTCGACGGTCTGCCGCAACATAAGCCAAGCGGTGTTTCCGCTTTCCTCACCGTGCAGGAGGGCTGCGATAAATTCTGTACCTTCTGCGTGGTGCCCTATACGCGCGGCGCAGAATTCTCGCGCTCCGTGCCGGAGATTTACCGCGAAGCGCTGCAATTGGTGCAAAACGGGGCCAAGGAAATCAGCCTGCTGGGACAGAACGTGAATGCGTTTCATGGGCAGGGGCTGGATGGCGATACCTGGAACCTGGCGAGACTCATCCGCCACGTGGCAAAAATCAAGGGATTAGAGCGCATCCGCTATACCACGTCGCACCCGTGCGACATGGATGACGATCTCATCGCCGCGCACGGCGATACCGAAAAACTCATGCCGTTCCTGCATCTTCCGGTGCAATCCGGCGCCGATCGGATTTTGCAAGCCATGAACCGAAAACATACCGCCGCCGATTATCTCCGCATCATCGAGACACTGCGGAAGACGCGCCCCGACATGCAATTCTCCTCGGATTTCATCGTAGGCTTCCCCGGCGAAACCGACGAGGATTTCATGCAAACCGTGCAACTGGTAAAAGATGTCGGCTACGCGCAGGCCTATTCGTTCAAATACAGCCCTCGTCCCGGCACGCCTGCCGCCGCGCATAAAAACCGGGTTCCGGAGGAGGTGAAAAAAGAGCGCCTTGCTGCACTGCAGCATCTTTTAAGTGCGCAACAATTCAGCTTCAATCAAAGTTGCGAAGGCAAAACATTCCCGGTGCTTTTCGAGAAAAAAGGAAAACGTCAGGGCCAACTGATAGGCAAGTCGCCTACGATGCAATCGGTGCATGTCATGGACGCGAAGAAATATTATGGTAGTATCGTGCCTGTGAAAATCGAGCGAGGATATGCCAGAAGCCTTTCCGGCATGATTGCGGTCGAGGAAGCGCGGTCGGCGGCATGAGCACCATCACGTTTGAAGATAACCGCCTGCTTCCGCAGCTATACGGCGAGGAAGATTGTCACCTCAGAACCATCGAGAGCATGCTCGGCGTCACGCTCTCCTCGCGCGGCAATACGCTGGCTATCGATGGTGATCCTGAGCAGGCCGCCATCGCGGTGGCCGTGCTTCGCAACATGTACGAGAAAATAAAATCCGGCATGGATATGGGCCGGGGCGAGGTGGGTGCGCTCATCCGCATGATCGCGGCAAAATCTGAAAAAATGGGGAAAAAATCTGAGGTTTCTCCGGACGCTGAAGCGCCTATCATCCGCACGCCGCGCAAGCACGTGAGTCCTTTTTCACAGCGGCAGGCGCACTATATGGAAGCGTTGCTATCTCGGGAAATGATCTTTGCCTCCGGCCCGGCGGGTACGGGAAAAACCTTCCTTGCGGTGGCTGCCGCCGCCTCGTTCCTGATGGAGGGGCAAGTCGAGCGCATCATCCTCTCGCGCCCGGCTGTGGAAGCGGGAGAAAAATTAGGGTTCCTGCCCGGCGACATGCGCGAGAAGGTGGACCCCTATCTCCGCCCTATTTACGATGCGCTGCATGCCATGATGCCGTCCGAGAGGATACTGAAATCCATCGAAACCGGCGCGATCGAGATCGCGCCGCTGGCCTTCATGCGAGGCCGCACGCTGCGCCATTCTTTCGTGATTCTCGACGAAGCGCAAAACACCACGCCTACGCAGATGAAAATGTTCCTGACCCGCTTGGGCGACCATTCGCGCATGGTGATTACCGGCGATCTCTCGCAGACGGATTTGCCGGAGCACGTGCCGTCAGGTTTCCGCGATGCGCTCGATAAACTCCGGCACCTGGAGGAAATTGCGGTCGTGCACTTCACGGCGGCGGATGTGGTGCGCCATCCGCTGACGCAGAAAATCGTGGAGGCCTATGAGGCGTCAAGGAAGTGAAGAGCGCCGTGACATTGGCTAAGATAGAAAATGCTGCGGGTGGCATCGAGGTGATCATGGCGCATGAGGGTTGGCAAAAAGCCTTGCCGGATGCAGAGACAATATGTCAGCGCGCTTGTGCGGCAGCGATCACATTCTCAGCGGCTTCTCTTCCAGGAAGGAGCGGTCATGATTGGACGGCCACTATTCTCCTTACCGATGATCGTCATATTCAGGAACTCAATAGACATCATCGCGGCAAAAACAAATCCACGAATGTCCTTTCTTTCTCCAACGGCGAAAAAGATGAGGAGGGCCGCCTGATGCTGGGGGATATTGCGCTGGCGCTGGAGACTATTCAAAGAGAAGCGGCGGAACAGGATAAAGCGCTTGCCGACCATTTTACGCACATGCTTATTCATGGTACGCTGCATCTAATCGGCTTTGACCACGAAGAAGAGACGGCAGCGCAAAAAATGGAAGCGCTGGAAATACGAATACTGCAAACGCTCGGCATCGGAGATCCCTATGTGGAAAAAAACTAAAAGGGACGAGGAAGATTCGCTGGAAGAACGGTTTCCGGCGGATACCGCGCGCGGCGGGACGTGGCTCAAAACGTTTCCTCACCGCTTGCGCGCGTTATTCCGGCGTAACGCCGCTTCGCTCAAGGAATCACTGGAGGAAGTGTTGGAGGAGCACGATGCGGCGGGCCATTACATCGACCCCAAGGAAAAAGAGATTCTTCAAAACGTCCTCATTTTTAGCGAACTTGATGTTGCGGACGTGATGGTGCCGCGCGGCGACATCGCCGCCGTGCCGCACGATATTTCTTTCGAGGCGCTCAAGGCGATTCTGGTTGCGGAAGATGTGCATACGCGCCTGCCGGTTTATCGCGGGACGCTGGATGATATTCTCGGTTTTATGCACATCAAGGATTTTGTGCGCGTTCTGGGTGGCCAGGAGCCGTTTGCCATGCAGAAGCTTATTCGCGAAGTTCTGTTCGTGCCGCCTTCGATGAAGGTAAAGGATTTGCTGGTCAACATGCGCCTCTCGCGCGTTCATATAGCGATTGTAGTGGATGAATTCGGGGGCACGGCGGGGCTTGCAACCATGGAGGACTTGATGGAGGAAATCGTGGGCGAAATTCAGGACGAACACGATACGGCGGAAGGATTGGCCGTCGCCGAGCTGGGCAGAGATATCCTCAAGGCCAGTGCGCGCATAGGCATCGCGGAGCTTGAGAATAAGGTCGGAATCTCGCTGCGCATCGGAAGCGACGAGGAATACGATACGTTGGGCGGATTAATTTATTCCCTGGCCGGGCGTATTCCCATCGCGGGCGAGTTGATCGCGCATCCCGCCGGGTTCGAGTTCGAAATCGCCGAGGCTGATCCGCGCGCAGTGCGTACTGTCATCATTCGCAGGAAACCCGGCGCCACGGTGGAACATGCCGAACCGCAAGCTTGCCAGAGCGCCTAAAATCAATACTCCTCTCCTGGCCTTCTTCCGTAAACGGAGAGAGAAGGGGGGCGGGCATTTTTTCACGCGCTATTTGATGGCGCTGGCTTTCGGCCTGCTTTCCGCCTTTATCTTTCCGCCCTATTTTTTCCTGCCGTTAGGGATTGCAGGCTTCACGGGGCTGCTGTGGCTAGTGGAAAACACCGTAAAAAAGAGGCAAGCCTTTTTCACCGGCTGGTGGTTTGGGCTGGGGCATTTCGGCCCTAGCCTCTATTGGGTGCATTATTCGCTGCTCACCGACCCGGAGCGTTATGCCTGGCTGGTTCCTTTTTCAGTGTTGCTGATCCCTTCCATTCTTGGCCTTTATACCGGCGCGGTGGCGCTTGCCTACTCCTTTCTGCCGGGAAGGCTGCGGGTATTGAAACTTCTTGCTTTCGCTGCGCTGTGGGTCATTGCCGAAATGATCCGCGCCTGGTTTCCCTTCGGCGGTTTTCCGTGGAATTTGGCCGGATACGCTTGGGCGTTCTCGGACGGTATTCTCCAACTCGCTTCCGGCATCGGCATCTACGGGCTGAGTTTAGTGCTGGTTACATGCTGCGCTTCTCCGGCCCTTCTGCTACTGCCTGAAACATTCCATGCATCCTTTTTCAGGCGGAAAGAAATGTGGCAGGTTTTTTGCCTGGCGATAATAGTCGCCGTGATAGGGCTGTTCGGCGCTATTCGCATGGAAAACGCCCCCGAAAATAACGATGCGGGTCCCATGCTCCGCCTTGTGCAGGCCAATATTCCCGTGCGGCAAACCAACGATCCAGCCTCTTATTTTTCCACCTTGCGCAAACATCTGGAAATGAGCGGGGAAGCAACGGCGCCCCGCATTGTTATCTGGCCGGAATCGGCGAATTCCTTTCCGCTTGACCGCGAACCGATGTTACGCCGCATGATCGCGGAGGCGGCTCCGGAAGGAGGGCTTCTTTTAATCGGCAGCATACGCGATGAAGGAGAGGGAAAAAACTGGCAGATATGGAACAGCATTCAGGGCATCAATCACAAAGGCGAGATCGTGGCGACGTATGATAAAGCCACGCTGGTGCCGTTCGGTGAATATGTGCCGCTGCGCCGGCTGTTCTTCTTCATGGACGCGATGACCATGCCCGGCGATTTCGCACGCGGTTTTGGGCCGCGGACGATTGCCGTGCATGATCTTCCGCCCTTCAGCCCTCTGATCTGCTACGAGGCTATTTTCCCGCAGCGGGTAGTTGATAAAAAGAACCGCCCGGAATGGCTGCTTAACGTAACCAACGACGCCTGGTTTGGCGACAGCAACGGACCCTATCAGCATTTCCAGATGGCGCGCACCCGCGCCATCGAACAAGGGCTGCCGCTGGCGCGCGCCGCCAATACAGGCATTTCCGCCGTGTTCGATGCCTATGGCAGAGTGGTCAAGCACACAAGGCTGAACGAAGAAGCTATCCTGGACGTCCCGCTGCCTGCGCCGCTGCCGCCCACTTTCTATAGCCGGTTCGGGGATTGGCCGTTGTGCGCCGCGCTTTTATTGTTCGTAGCAGCCCCCTGCTGCCTGAGAAGCGCAAACAGAGCTACCTAGGGCGCCCTTTTGGTTGATTGCCGTTTGGGATGCTATCTCGATCGGTATCTTTTGCAGGAAATTCCCACTGTATTTTGAGTCCTTCGTCGCTGCTTGCCGCATTGATCATGTTTCTCATTTTGACGGGATGCTGCGGCGTAACGCCTTCGAGGACGATTGTTTGAATTGCGCTTGTCCCCAGTTTCTGCATGAATGCGCCAACGCCTGGTACGTCTTTGCCGTAGCGCCAGACATTGTATTCTTTTTCCGAGGGATCC
>CAZXYG010000030.1:9614-12299 GCA_964644885.1 uncultured Rickettsiales bacterium | reverse complement strand
GGGATCCAATCCGGAAAGATCAAGAATCACGGTATTTTTCGGAAAGACCGGATATTCGGCGTTGGCAATAATGAGCTTCTGCCCTGCTTTTTTGTTGTTTTCCGTCATTGTCGCGACCATCGCGCGCGCATACTCGTCGGAGGCTTCTTTTCTCTTTTCGTTTGTATCCTCCGGTTTTAGACTTTGATACAGGGGAGTTGCGCCAGCGGCGTTTCCTACAAGAAATTCTGCTCCCAGTTTGTCGCGTGCGTAAGCGACTGAGGAAAAAAAATGGTTTCTTTCCGGATTGTCCGCGGCAAATTTTAAGAATGCTTCCGGAAGCGGCTGAAATACCAATATATTGTTTTTGACTGCCGCCGCCGCGTCAACTGCGCCAGCTATTGCCGGAAAGTAATTGTGTTTTCGCGCATCGATAACGAGCGCTACATTTTGCTCCCGCTTCAAGGCGACGCGCACCGCGGTGTGCGTTGCCGCGAAAACGGCGTTCACCGCTTGCTGATCTTCTTCGAATGCTTTCCGGACACCCTGTATCACTTCATTTTTTTGCTTATTTTTTATGGCGTCGATTGCTGCCGCTACCTCGCCTTTCCAGAAATCCGCACGGGGCTTAAGACGCCCTGCTTCCTGTGCATTGGTTTCATTCAACAGGACGTCTGTGTATTCGCCGGTGAAGATAGAAAGGGTTACGCCCGATCCATCCGCGGCAGGAGCGGTTTCTACGCGCAATTGCGGGTTCTGCTGCCGGAGCATCTCGGCCACGATCCCCACCGACTTAGGCGCGAACGTTCCGGGAATGGTAATGGCAACGATGGTCTGTCTATGATCGTTTGCGGCTGCTGCTTGTATGGTGTTGGTATCCACGCCCTTCAGGGCGTTATAGACGGCTCGTATTTCATCATCGGTGAATAAGCCCATAATACGCTTCCTTTTCTTTTTGTGCCGTTATGTTAAAAACCTCTCCTCTTCAGCCTTGTAGTGGTTATAATACTCCATAATGGTTAATAAAACTTTAACAAATCCGGCGATTCCAGGGAAATGCTTGAAAAAAAGAAGAATTTAGGCATGTTAGAGGGCGAAATCGCGACGTTGCGGAAGCACTCCGCCGCGACACTGCGGCCCACGGTTCCGGCTCTGGAGGAGGTGCTTTTCACGCCGCTGCCGGTGCTTGATCACGGCTTCGTGCGCGTGGTGGATTACATGGGCGATGACGCCGCGATCGTGCAGGCGGCGCGGGTATCCTACGGCAAGGGCACAAAAAAGGTCAATGAAGACCGCGGGCTGATCCGCTATCTCATGCGTCATTGGCACACCACGCCGTTTGAGATGTGCGAGATCAAGCTTCATGTGAAACTGCCTATTTTCGTGGCGCGGCAGTGGATCCGCCACCGCACCGCCAATGTAAATGAATATTCGGCGCGTTACTCCATCCTGGATAAGGAGTTCTATATCCCGGCGCAACAGCACCTCGCGCCGCAATCGCAGAGCAACAACCAGGGGCGCGCCGAAGAGCCGCTCAAGGGAAAAGAAGCCTCGCGCGTGCTGGAATTGCTGAAAGGCGATGCGGAGCAGGTATATGCCCATTACGAGGAAATGCTCAACCGCGACCCGGCGGGTGCTCCGCTCGACGATAGCAAATCCGGCCTGGCGCGGGAATTGGCGCGCATGAACCTGACGCTGAACTACTATACGCAGTGGTATTGGAAGATCGATCTGCATAATCTCTTTCATTTCCTTCGGCTCAGGGCGGATGCCCACGCGCAATATGAAATCCGCGTCTATGCCGATCTCATGTCCGATATCGCCAAACGCTGGGTTCCCGTTGCGTACGAGGCATTCGAGGAATATCGGCTCTATGCCGCGCAGCTTTCCCGTACCGGGCTGGATATTATCAAGCGAATGCTGGCCGGAGAAAAAGTGTCCCAGGAAACCAGCGGCCTCTCTCCCCGCGAATGGCGTGAGCTGATGGCGCTGCTATAGCCGTTGTTTCTATGCCTTGATTGCCGGCGTGGGTTTCTTTGCCAGTGAGCGGGTGATAAGCCATTGCTGGAGGATAGAGAGCAGGTTGCTCCAGGTCCAGTAGATCACCAGACCGGCCGGAAACGAAGCGAAGATAAAGATAAAAACGATAGGAAGAATTTTCATCACCAGCGCTTGCGCGGGGTCGGGCGGCGGCGGGTTAAGGTGCTGCTGCACCAGCATGGTACACCCGAGCAGCAATGGCCATACGCCGATATGCGGCAACCAGGCATAGGGCATCCATTGAATGAAGCCGAACAGATTGAATACGGTGGTTGGATCGGGTGCGGAAAGATCCTGAATCCAGCCGAAAAAAGGCGCGTGGCGCATCTCGATGGTCACATAAAGAACCTTGTAGAGCGCAAAAAACACGGGAATCTGAAGCAGAATCGGCAGGCAGCCGGAAAGCGGGCTTATTTTGCTGTCCTTGTAGAACTTCATCATTGCCTGATTCAGCTTCATTTTGTCGTTCTTGTACCGCTCGCGCAGCTTCATCATTTCGGGATGCACTTGTTTCAGCTTGCTCATGGAGCGGTAGGATTTGTTGGCAAGCGGGAAGAGGATCAAGCGTATCACCACGGTCAGCATCAGGATGGCGACGCCGAAATTACCCACCTCGGCCTGGAAAAACTTGAGCGCAGCGAGCATCGGGCGTGTTAGAAAATAGAG
>CAZXYG010000030.1:8815-9604 GCA_964644885.1 uncultured Rickettsiales bacterium | reverse complement strand
AAAATAGAGCCAACCGAAATCCACCGCTCGATCGAACAGCGGGATATTCAGTGTTGCGCTATAATGATCGAGCAGGCCGATTTTCTTGGCCCCGGCAAAGAAATGGTGGCGCCGCGTCAGGCGTTCGCCCGGCGCGATAGTCTCCGACTGCCCGATAAAATTGGCCTGGTAACGATCTTGCCCGTTCTTCAGGCGATACTGAAAATGAGCATCAAAGCCGGAACGCGAATCGGGAATGAACGCAGTGAGCCAATATTTATCCGTCATGCCGAGCCATCCGCTGACGTTACGGAACCACTGTTGCTTGTCTTCCCGCAAATCGTCGTAATGGGCCTCGTGCAGCATCTTATCGAACACGCCAAGCGGGCCTTCATGCAGGATATAAACGCTGCTGCTGAGATCACGTGCACGATTGACAAGGCCGTAAGGCATAATGCCGGCGGGGGCGCCGCCGCGATTTTCAACGGTTTGCTCGACCGTGAACATGTAATTCTTATCCATCGAAATAGTGATGTGATAGCGTATGCTCTGCGGGCTTTCCCACAGCAGAGACACCGGTGTTTCAGGCGTCAACTCTTCCCTGTCGGCTTGCCATTCCGTGGCTGCATCCGGCACGACTGTTTCGGTATCCGCGGCCACCCAGCCAAATTCGGCGAAGTATGCATCCTTGGCTCTGGAAGGGGAAAGCAGCGCTACATCCGGGCTGTTTGGCTCTTTAGTTTGCTTGTATTGCGCAAGCGTTAGGTCATCGAAACGCGCACCCGTGAGCGTGAGAGATCCATGCAGCGT
>CAZXYG010000030.1:5698-8805 GCA_964644885.1 uncultured Rickettsiales bacterium | reverse complement strand
GTTACTCTTCTTTTTGTGCCGCCGATGATACGTTCCCGCGGCTTGAAGGTATCCGCCTGCGGCAGACCGATTCCAAGCTCGTCCTTTTCCTCGACGCCTTCCTGCCGGCTCACGATGTTCGGACGCTGCGGCGTTGCCGCCTGCTTCGCCGTTGCCTCTTTTCTTCGCTGTTCCTCATAGCGGTATTGCGCCTCGCGTTGCGGATAAACAAAGAGCACCTGCCACACGAGAAGAATCAGCACGGAAACGAGCAGAGCAATAACAAGATTCCTGGTTTCTTCCATATGTCGGGTCGCTACGCGAGTTGTTTGTGAATGTGATGAAATGCGAAGACCAGATCCCGTTTCAGATTCCGGTACGCGCGATCATAAGCTGCCCGGCGCCCGACGATAACATATGCGTACCGGGCATGGGCGAGCGAAGGGGCAAGTTCTTGCCATAATGCGCGCAGTCTACGCCGAACTCGGTTACGCACAACCGCATTGCCCACTTTTCTGCTGACGGTGAACCCTACGCATGGCCTTTCCTCCGCCTGTTCGTGTGCATATGCCTGGAGAATGAGTCCTGCCGTCGCGATGTGTATGCCCGCTTTGGATGCAGCCACGAATTCGCGGCGTTTTGTTAGCGTGGCAAAAGACTGCACGGCTATAGTTATGCGGATAGACGTTTGCGTCCCTTGGCGCGGCGGTTGCTCAAAACCTTCCTGCCGCCGATTGTGCTCATGCGTGAACGAAACCCATGCCGACGCTTCCGCACCAGTTTGGATGGTTGATATGTGCGTTTCACCGTATTTCTCCCTGTAGGTATTAAGGGCGGATCTTATAGCGCTTTCTTTGTCAAAGGTCAATCCTAGAGGGTATTGCCGCGTGAACGAGCTTTCCTTCTTAAGGCGGCGCCACCCCCTTTGGGCCGTATGTCAGGAAAACACGCCAGCTTTAAAATAGGTCATTTTCGGGCTGAAGAACCTTCTTTTATTTAACTTCGAGAGCATTGTTTGCTATAAACGATGCCACACATACTATTACATTACGGTTCCTGCATGTTGGCGGCGTTTCGGTATTTTTACATCATTTGTGCCATTCTGGCGATTGCCGCCATTGTTTTTATCAGTTCATTCGTCCGCTCCCACGTTGAAAGCGCTATCCTGAAAAAGAGCGCGGAGCAATACGCCGGCAATGTCGTGCAAGACTTCATTAGGGACGTATGGCAGCCGCATAGCCGAATTATTTCGCAGATGCCCTGTGAAGCGGCTACTTGCGATTTTGTTATTCCGTTTACCTATGATCTTGCGCGTTTCTTTAATGAAATGCCGCCTATCCTGACATACGATCTGTATTTTGACGATGGCAGAAATATGCTGAAGCCCGGTGCGTTCAGCGCTGATATCGCGGCTGCCAGCGGCGCGCAATTCTTTGATGAAGCGCGGCAGGGTAAGGTGAGCAGCGAAATTATTCTCGGCTATCGGTTTAAGGATAAGCAGTACAATGTCGTGCGGACGTACCTGCCGATCATCCCGGACACATCTTCTCCGCTGCGGCGCGAGCGGATTCCGGCGGTGCTTATTCTGGTGCACGACATCACGCCGGTGTGGAGCAATCCCGACCTGATACAGGCTGTTATTACCATTGGCATGATTGTTCTTTTTATCCTGCTGTTTGTCAGCATTATCTACGCTAGCTGGAAAACGGAGAAGCTGCTTACGCAGCACTACGAAAAAGCCTCGGAGCTTATCAGCGCCAAGGAAAACGCGGAGGTGGAAAGCGAGGAAAAAACAAAATTTCTTGCCAACATCAGCCATGAATTACGTACGCCGCTCAATGCGATTATCGGCTTCTCGGAAATTCTTAAAGATGAGGTCATGGGGCCGATCAACAACCCCCAATATAAGGATTATATCAATGATATCCATAGTTCCGGCGTGCATCTGCTGAGTCTTATCAATGATATTCTGGATTATTCCAAGGCCGATGCGGGAAAATTAGAGGTAGAGTTTGCCGAGGTGGACATTACCAAAGTGATGAAAAACTCGCTGCGTCTGATGGACCCACGAGCCAAGGAAGCAGGTGTCCGGCTTATCAGCGGCATTCCAAAGGAGCATATTGTCATCAAGACCGATGCAAAGCGGCTCAAGCAGGTATTGCTGAACCTGCTGTCAAATGCCGTCAAGTTCACGCCCTCCGAAGGCAAGGTGACGTTACTTGCGTGGCGGGATATCAATAGGAAATTGGCGGTGATTGAAGTGCAGGATACCGGCGTCGGCATCGCGCCGAAGGATATTCCCAAGGTTATGCAGATGTTCGGGCAGGTTGAAAATGAACTAAGCCGGAAATATGAGGGCACTGGGCTTGGCCTTCCTCTGTCCAAGCGCCTGCTCCAGATGATGGGCGGAAGCATGGATATCCAAAGCAAGCTTAACGAAGGCACTATTGTGACCATACGGCTTCCGCTGGCGATGGACAAGGAAGAGCTGGATCGGGTATTCTAGCTTCCAATGTCCGTGAAACGTCTGACTGTACCTGAATTAAAGGCTCGCAAGGGCGCCTCGCCGCTTGTATGCCTGACCGCCTATACGGCACCTTTTGCAGGGATTCTGGATAAGTATGCCGATATCCTTCTGGTGGGGGATTCCGTCGGGATGGCGCTCTACGGCATGGAGAGCACGCTCCCGGTAACGCTCGATGTGATGGTGGCGCACGGCAAGGCGGTAGTCAAGGCATCGAAGCGCGCCTGCGTGGTTATCGATATGCCGTTCGGCAGTTATCAGGAAAGCGCCGCGCAAGCTTTTCGCAACGCCGCACATATCGTGTCGGAAACCGGCTGCGGAGCGATCAAGCTGGAGGGCGGAGTTGCCATGGCGGAAACCGTTCGATTTCTTGTGGAGCGCGGCATTCCGGTGATGGGTCATGTCGGGCTTACCCCGCAATCTGTAAATAATTTGGGTGGCTATCGCATCCAGGGCAAAACAGCATTGGACCGCAAGCGTATCCTACAGGATGCGAAAGCCGTGACCAAGGCGGGCGCGTTTTCCATTGTCCTGGAAGGCGTGGTGGAACCGCTTGCGGCGCGTATTACTAAAACGGTTTCCGTTCCTACCATCGGCATCGGCG
>CAZXYG010000030.1:0-5688 GCA_964644885.1 uncultured Rickettsiales bacterium | reverse complement strand
CGATGGACAGGTGCTAGTGACTGAGGATATGATCGGTTTGTTTACCGAATTCACGCCCCGCTTCGTTAAGCGCTATGCCGAAATGGCTTCGATTCTTGACGATGCTGCTTCGCGTTTTACGGAAGATGTCCGCGCCCGCCGCTTTCCCGAGCGGAAGCATTGCTTTACCTAGTTCTTAACTCTATAGAACATAGGTGAAAGAATAGCCGTGGAGCACTGTCATAGCTCCGGCCGATTTTCCAGATAATCCTTGCGCCAGATGGCCTGATAGCTTGCGGCGTCAATATTGCCCCCGGAAAGTAAAATTAAAACCCGCCGTTTTGACTTCTGTCCCTTCAGCCATGCGCAAGCGGCGCCCATGGCCACAGCCGAGGTGGGTTCCACCGGGGTTTTAAGCATGTGGGTCAGCCATTGGCTCCAATAAATAATCGTTTCCTCGTCGATCTCATAAAATCCCGCCAGTTTTTTCAGGAAATGGAAAGTGCGTGCCGAAACGGCGAGCGTACGCGCGCCGTCCGCTATGCTGGGCGGAGAATCATGAAAGCGAACGATAGCGCCGGTTCGGTAAGATTGAGCGGCATCGTTGGCGTTTTTCGGCTCTCCGGCGAAGATTTGCGTTGTTGGCGCCGCCAACTGCGATGCGAGATAAATGCCTGAAAGCAACCCTCCGCCGCCACAGGTGGCAAAAATTGCGTCCGGCTTCACGCCTTCCTCTAGCGCTTCCAGGCATGCCGTTCCCTGCCCGGCGATCACGGCGTCGTAATCGAACGAGGGAATAAAGCAGGCGCCTTGGCGCGCAAGCTCCTTCACGCGCTCCTCGGCTTCCATGCGAGTGTGCGTCAATACCAATTCCGCGCCGTAGGAGCGCGTGGCGTTCTGCTTTACGCGCGAGACGAAATGCGGCATGTAGATCGTGGCTTTGATCCCCAGCATTTTTGCGCCATACGCTACTGCTTGAGCGTGGTTGCCTGAGCTGAAAGCGATGATATGGCCGGGAAGCGCATTGTTTTCCTTGAGCGAAAGTAGGGCGTTGAGTGCGCCACGCAGCTTGAATGACCCGGTTTTCTGGAAACCTTCGCACTTGAAAAACAACTCATGTCCCAGCCAATCGTTCAGAATGTCAGAACCGAGGACTGGCGTTTTGCGAATATGAGGCGCGATACGCCAATGCGCCTCTTCCACAGTCTGCGGCGTTAAGGATGTTGTAGAGCTATCTGCCTCCAGGACTGCGGACGTACTCATCTAATACCGTACCTTTACGTAGCTTCCCGGAGCGTCTTCGATGGCGTTTTCAGGAATGCGGGCGGGCATTTTACCCCCGGCAAAACCACTATCTTGCATCCACCGATGCCAGTCCGGCCACCAGGAGCCTTCGTGCTTCGTTGCGGAAAGCAGCCATTTATTGGGATCTTTTTCCTCCTTGTCATTCGTCCAATAGCCATATTTTTGCTGCGCCGGAGGATTGACGATACCTGCCACATGGCCGGAGCCGGAGAGCACGAAACGCAAAAATTTCCCAAAAAGACGCATTGCAGCGAAGGTGCTTTTCCACGGCGCGATATGATCTTCAAGAGTGGAAATCATATAGCTGGGCGTGGTGACTTGCGAGAGATCGATTGGCATGTCTCGAAGAACTAAGCCACTTGGTTTAATAAGAGCATTTTCAAGGTACATATTGCGTAGATAATAGCTATGCATGGCTGCAGGCAAGCGGGTGGAATCGCCATTCCAGTACAACAAATCGAACTGGAACGGCTCGCGCCCCAGCATGTAATTATTGATCACGAACGACCAGATCATTTCGTTGGCGCGCAGGATGCTGAATACCGTAGCCATTTCATCGCCGTCCAGGTATCCTTTCCCGCGCATTTTCTCTTCCAGCTCCTCAAGTTGCAGTTCATCAATGAATACGCTGAGTTCACCGGGATCGGAGAAATCCAGCAGAGTAGTGAAATACGTTGCCGACGTTATCCTTGATTCTTGGCCCTTCTTCTTCAGATAAGCCAGTGTTGCCGCCAGCAGGGTGCCGCCGATGCAGTAACCGATCACATTGGCCGAATTCTCGCCGGTGGCTTTTTTCGCCGCATCCAACGCTGCCAGCACACCTTCCTCCATATAGTGCTCGAAGGTTTTGCTTGCGAGCCTGGCATCGGGATTCACCCATGAGGTAATAAAAACGGTATAACCTTGATTCACCAGCCACTTAACGAAAGAGTTCTCCGGGCGCAGGTCGAGAATGTAGTATTTATTAATCCACGGCGCGATGATGATTAAGGGCACGGCATGCACCTGTGCTGTGGAAGGCGCATATTGAATCAGTTGCATTAAGTCGTTTTGAAAAATCACCTTGCCGGGCGTGATGGCGAGATTTTTACCCACCGCGAAGGCATCAGGATCCGTAGACGATATGCGAAGCGCTTCGCGGCTGTGCTTCAGGTCTTCCTTAAGGTTCTCCAGGCCTTTTACTAAGTTGCTTCCATTGCTTTCTAAGGTTTGGCGTAGTACCTGCGGGTTGGTGAGAAGGAAATTGCTGGGCGAAAGCGCATCCACGAACTGCCGCATGGCAAAATCCACCCGCGTTTGCGTGCTTCTGTCGAGATGATCCGTCTGTTGCGCCAGGCGCTGCATCCAGTGGCTGCCGAGCAAATAAGATTGCTTAAGAAAGTCAAAAAAAGGATTTTCTTCCCATGCTTTATCGTGGAAGCGACGATCCTTGGGGGAGGGGGTATAGAGCGGCTCTGCTTTCTCGCCCATAAAACGTGCCATGGTATTGGAAATCAAATGCATATATTCATCCCAGAAATCGATTTGCGTTTTCATCAATTTACTGGGGTCTTCCAACGTCTTCAGCATCAGGCTGCGGAATGCTTGCGCTAGACTTACGATAGTGGCAACCGCCATGCCGTCCCGCGCCAGATTGCGCTCCGCGAGTTCCCTGACGATCTCGGCGGAAAGGCTGGAGATGCGGCCAAGATTCTCCTGGAAATGCTCAGGGTTATAGCCCATTACGGAAACGGGAATATCGTCATGCTGTACGGTCACTGGAATCTTTTGCCCGTAGAACGGTTTCATGGTACTATGGCTTGGTCATATCAGAAATGAGGTTATGAGGTAAGCGTTTTGTCGTCCCGGCGATGTTTCATTCTCGCGATAACCCTTGTAGGCCTTGGCTTTATTACCGGGTGTGCCACTCTTTCCAGAGGAGCTACGGCCACCAAGAATTGGTTCTACGGCGTTGGTGATACACTCCCGGTGAGCGACGATCGCTGCGATAATACGTTTTTCTGCTTTGGCCGCAATGCGGGGGAAACGTGGTCGCAAAGCATGATGCCGCGCCGTGTGCCTATGGAAAATCGTGAGGGTTTCGCTGCCTATGAGCCATCTCCTTCGCCACGGTTTATGCCGCCTCCGGTAGGCGCGGAACCGGCTTTTGCCCGCGCCAGGGTTTATCCGCCTCCCACGCCTCCATTTCCGCTTCCTCCTGAGATGATGGAAAGACCGCCCATGCCTTCGATGCCGCCTGGAGCCATGAGTGGTGATATGCCACCGTTGCCGCCTGATTTGTTTGAGCAGAAACAACGCGAAGCCGAAGAATATTCCAAGCTGGTAAGGCAGGAACGCATGAAGCCGTGGGAAATGAACCCGGAATGGGAGAAGGATCTGGAGCCTACGCCGTTTGATACAATCGAACGGCAGGTGAGTTGGTAATATAGGATATGCAAATGAAAGCAGTAACATTCATAACGCTAATAGCGATTGTCACTATGGGTCTTGCCGGCTGCCGGGACATGGATTACAGCCAAATGCCGTTATACGAGGATGTCTATCCTATGGTTTACCCGAAACTGGACAAACCGAAACGGCTGCCACGCTCACAACCTTACGCCTCAACCCGCGGGATGCCTCCTACGCCTCAAGTGAGAATAGCGCCCCCATCATTGCCGCCCTCGCCATCGTCGCCACACCCGCTGGCCATGATGGCGGCGCCACCTTCTTCCGAAGAAAACTCAGGCAATCAATCATCCTTCTTCGGGTCTAACGAGGATGCGGCAGCGAATCCACCTCCTGCGGCGCCAGTTGAGGGAATGGTCGATCAAACGCCTCCCTTTATGCCATAGAGCTTGGGGATTGAGAGTAGAAAATAGGATTTCTCAGACGCCTCTACTTTTCCCTTGCTTCCCGTTGAATAGTGCGTAGCGTTACGCCATGAAAAGGGAATTTTACCGCATAAAGCGCCTGCCGCCCTATGTGTTCGCCGAGGTGAACAGCATAAAGGCTGAAGCGCGCCGACGCGGCGAGGACGTGATCGATTTCGGCATGGGCAACCCCGATACGCCCACGCCGCAGCACATCGTGGACAAGCTTTGCGAAACCGCGCAGGATCCCAAGTCGCACCGGTATTCTCTTTCCGCCGGTATTCCGGGTTTGAGGCGTGCGCAATCCGCCTATTACGAGCGCCGCTTCGGCGTGACGCTCGATCCGGAAAAGGAAGTGTGCATCGCCATCGGCTCCAAGGAGGGGTTGTCGCATCTGGCGCTGGCCATCTGCGCGCCGGGGGACGTGATCCTGGTGCCGAACCCCGCCTATCCCATCCATGAATATGGTTTTATCTTCGCTGAGGGAGTGGTGAAATACATGCCGCGCGACTTCACCCGCCCCACCGAGGAAGATTACATGGAAAAACTGCGCGCGGCGGTGGAATCCTCGCATCCCAAACCTTCCATCCTGATCGTGAATTTTCCCTGCAACCCTACGGCGGAGGTGGTGTCGCTGGCGTTTTACGAGGAATTGGTGGAATTCTGCCTGTTTCACGACCTCATCGTGATTTCCGACCTGGCCTATTGCGACATTTACTTCGACGGCAACCCGCCGCCTTCCATTCTGCAAGTACCGAAAGCCCGCGAGATCGCGGTGGAGTTCACCACGGTCAGCAAAACCTATTCGATGGCGGGCTGGCGCATGGGCTTCGCTTGTGGCAACGAGCAGCTTATCTATGCGCTGAAGCGCATCAAATCCTATCTCGATTACGGCGCGTTTACGCCGATCCAGGTGGCGGCGGCAGCGGCGTTGAACGGCCCGCAGGATTGCGTCACGGAAATCCGGGGAATCTATCAGGAACGCCGCGACGTGCTGGTGCAGGGGTTGCACGAGGCGGGCTGGATGGTGGAAAACCCCAAGGCCAGCATGTTCGTCTGGGCGGAGATACCGACGCGCTTTCAAAGCATGGGGTCGCTGGAATTCTCCAAGCGGCTGCTTACGGAAGCGCATGTGGCGGTTTCTCCGGGCGTCGGCTTCGGCAAATACGGCAACGGCCACGTGCGCATTTCCCTTATCGAGAATCCTCATCGCATCCGCCAGGCAGTGCGGAGCATCAAGAAGTTTTTAAGAGAAAATAAATGAAAGAAGCCCTTAACGTCGGCATAGCGGGCCTGGGTACTGTAGGGCAGAGCGTGTGCCGCATTCTGCTGGAGCAGGCGACATTGTTGGAAGCGCGCTGCGGGAAAAAACTGCATATCTCCGCGGTATCGGCGCGCGATAAAAAGAAAAAGCGGGACGTGAACCTTTCTCATGCGGCATGGCACGAGAATCCCGCCATGCTGGCGCAGGATCCCAACGTGGACATCGTGGTGGAACTGATCGGCGGCGCGGACGGCGCGGCCCATGAAACCTGCGAGAACGCTCTGGAGG
>CAZXYG010000029.1:20942-22302 GCA_964644885.1 uncultured Rickettsiales bacterium | reverse complement strand
GGAGGAAGGAAAATCCGTCGTAACCGCCAACAAGGCGCTGATCGCCACGCACGGCGCGGAGCTGGCAAAACTGGCGGAAAAGAATAATGTAACGCTGGCCTTCGAGGCGGCGGTGGCGGGCGGCATTCCCGTCATCAAGACTATTAAAGAAGGATTGGCGGCCAATACTATCAGCCGCATCGTCGGCATCCTGAACGGCACCTGCAACTACATCCTCACCGCGATGGAGAAAGATAAACGCGATTTTGACGACGTACTGAAAGAAGCGCAGGAATTGGGCTATGCCGAGGCCGACCCGGCCTTCGACGTGGACGGCCTTGATACTGCGCACAAGCTGGCCATTCTCACCTCGCTAGCCTTCTCTAATCGCGTCAATACGGAGCATATGGTGGTGGAAGGCATTCGCGGCGTCACGCTGGACGATATCGCCTATGCGCGGGAACTGGGTTACCGCGTGCGGCTGCTGGGCATTGCCAGTCTCTCGGAGAAGGGCGTCGAGCAGCGTGTGCATCCTTGCCTGGTGGACGAGCATTCGCCGCTGGCGCGGGTGGACGGGGTATTAAATGCTATAAGAATAGATGCCGATCCTCTGGGCCCGCTGTTCCTGGAAGGCGCGGGTGCGGGCGGCGGGCCGACCGCATCGGCGGTGGTAGCGGATATTGTGGACATCGCGCGGGGCAATAAAATTCCCGCGTTCGGCGTTCCGGCGGCGAAACTGAAGACAATGCCTTCCCTGGGCATGGAGCAGCATTGCGGCGAATACTATATCCGGCTGACGGTGAAGGACAGGCCGGGGGTTCTGGCCGCGGTTACCGCCGCGTTGGGCGCGGAAAACATAGGGCTGGATAGCGTGCTGCAGAAGAAGCACAAGCAGGCGGGGCAGGCGAAGATCGTGCTTACTACCTTCGAGGCAAGCGAGGCTGCGATGAAAAACGCGCTTCGCGCCATCGCTAGAATGGAGTATGTTCTGGAGCCGCCGCATGTGATGCGGATCGAGGAAGTGTAGAATCAGCGCAGCCACTTCTTGATTAATGCGATCTGCTCATCTTCCATCAACGAAGGGGCGTGAGCGCAGCCCTGTATTTCCGCGAATTGCGCAATAGTGCCGCCGCGGCGCATTTTTTCAGCCGTTTCGCGCGTGAGCACCTGGGATTCCGCGCCCCGCATCAGGAAAACTGGGCACGCGATTTTCTCCCATGTTCCCCACATATCCACATCCGCGGGCGGCTTCAGCGCTTTTTTTTCGTCCCTGAAGCCCGCCGCGATCGCGGGATCGTAGTGCAGCCTCCATTTTCCATCCGCCTCCTGCCGAAGGCTGTGCTTTACGAAATGCCGCCACAGCGCGGGATCATGCAGGCCC
>CAZXYG010000029.1:18408-20932 GCA_964644885.1 uncultured Rickettsiales bacterium | reverse complement strand
GTTCGCGTGAATGGAAGTGCGCGTTTCCGCCTTCGGTCACGTAGGCGGCAATATTTGCGATCGCCTGGGCGGAAAGGAAAGGACCGATATCGTTCAGCACCATTCGTTTCATTAAACCATTCGCTTGAGAAGCAAGCAGCATGGCGATGATGCCGCCCATTGACGTGCCGATCCAATCCACTTCCTCCACGCCGAGTGTTTGCAGAATGTGGAGAATATCGGCGATATAGGTGCCGGGGTTGTACCAGAGCGGGTCGGGCAGCCAATCGCTTTTTCCCCGCCCCGGCATGTCGAATGCAAGCACGCGGCATTCATCCGCCAGGGATTGAGCCAGGAAATCAAAATCCCGCCCGTTGCGGGCAAGCCCATGCACGCAGATCACCACGCGGGGGTTATTTTTCTCGCCCCACTGGTGGCAGGCAATGGCATGCATACCCGTTTCCACGGTTGGATTGGGACACTGAAAGTATTTAAGAACCGGCTGATTAACCATATAATTTCTATCTCAGTTAAAAAACTTCGGTCCATTAACCATTTCTTAACCTCTGAGTGGTATGCTTCGAATAGAGGATCGTATGTATTTTGGAGGTATTGAATATGACAGCGCGAAACGCTAAAGGCGAAAGTTTTTTAGATTTATCCATCGCAATCCCCCAGTACCTCTCTCATGTCACGAGCCAATATGAAAATAACAGTGAGGCCCAGCGCCAGGCATTCAAAACGGCTTTTGAGAAAGTGGGGGCATTTTATGTGCTATGGCGCATTATGCAGCTAAAGAATAATAACGGTTCGCGTTAAGAAAGGGGAGGCAGAAATGGCAGCAGATAGGAAAGAATTAATTACCAAACTCTTACAAGCTATTGTAGATGGCAATGCTCAAGAATGGAATCGGTTGCGGAAAGAAAATGGCGATTTTGTTTTTGACTTAGGATACGGCAACGTGTCAAACGTCTTGATGGACGGAAAAGGTCTTTTAGAGAACAGGGATTTAAGCAAGTTTAATTTTAAGGGATTCACAATTCCCAGTGCAAACGTTACGGGAACGATCATGCCTGCTGAGTATAACAGCATCTTCATCGCTCCCTATAGCACGAATCCCAACGACCGCAATGGCCTTTACATGCCACGCACTGCGGAAATCTCAGTGGAAGTCGATTTGCTGGGTGGAATTGCGGCTTTGCAGAATAGGTATGTCGAAATTCAAAAAGATCTTGGCGCAATCGCTAGCAAAGAGGATCTTGAGGCGTGTATCAAGAAATATTCCCTGGATAACATGGGTTTCAAAGACACAGACGGTACTGTTACCACGTTGGGCGATATGCTGAGAAATAACAAGGTGCCGCCCGAAAGGCTTGATGAAGCGTTTGCGGCTCTTTCTCGAGCGACCGGTTATGTAGTCACTCAACTCGTCCTCGATGGCGCTGATTCTCCGCTGATGGATGCTTTTTCTCAAAGAGATGACGTAGCCTCGCCATTTAAAGGAAATGTCGATGTAAACAACCCGTTGGGTAGTTCTATAGCTCTAATCCAAGAAATCAAAAAAATGACGCCCGCAGAATTTGCAAAGTACGTTGATGCCACCATTGAGAAAGGCCTAGAAACGAAGTTGCTTCAGCTAACGCTCAAGCAAGTGCAATTGCTGCAAGATTTGGCGGGGGGAAAATCGCTCCAGAAATTTATCGCGCCGTTTATAGACGGGGAAGGCAATATAAGGCTTGCGCCGGAAGGAAGAAACAACTCTTCCCCGCCTTCAGGAGGAATAGAGGGCATAGAAAAGTCGGCCAAAAGGGTATTATAGGCGAGCGTTATTAGTATATTGGCCCGGCAAGGCTTATTTTCGGCTGCTTACCTTCGAACCAGATCGGCGACAATGTGTGCGCTGCCGGGGGTCGTGGCCTAACCCGGCGTGCCGGCATTGAAAATTCAGGAGAGCGAATTGCTTGGACATACATGTCGTTCGATAGGATAACAATGCTCTATCGGTATATGGAGGCCGAAACGCCGAGGATTTCGCGCAGCTCGTGCTCCGATTCCTTGGTATTCATGAATCTTTTGACAGTGTCCACTGCGAAGGGGATTTTTTCAGCATCTTCGTAGTGCGCCGTTAACGTTTTTTCGAACCGCGCTACAACACGCATGTTTGCCCGTCCAAACCCCTTTTGATCCCCGAACGCTCTTGTAAGTTGCGCCAGCAGCAGCTTCTTGATCTTTGCGTTATCATCGAATGTATCGCCGATGGTTACCATGTACGCCATATGCGCCCATCCTTGCGGCGACCTTTCGAAAACGGCATTGGCGATAGGATTGTTGCCTTCTATGTGCTGCGAAAGCGCGCTTGCTATGGCTCCGGGAAGCTTGTGAAAAACGACGGCCGAGGCGGAGTCTCCGCCCACGCCCGTCACTACGTCTTCCACAGCAAGCGCAGCCGTAAGATTCCGGTATAACGCCGCCATGGAACGGTCGAAGGTTTTCTGGTGATGCTTTTCAATCAGCGCGCGTTCTTCTTCAGCTGGTCTTTGTACAC
>CAZXYG010000029.1:17123-18398 GCA_964644885.1 uncultured Rickettsiales bacterium | reverse complement strand
CTTAATCTTCCGCCTTTCACCAACATGTTCACTTCGGCGTTTAGCATGCGTGATGCGTGGGCGCGCGCGACATTCTCAATCAGCACCAGTGAATTGGTAGCATCTCTTTGCTCGCACCTTTCCACAGCATTTCTAACCATGTCAGGATCACTAGGATCTGTGTATTTTTGCGCCAGATCCTTCAGCATTTCCGACTGGGGGATGATTTCCCTCATCATCGCTGCGCATAGGACGTCGACCACTGTATTGTAATCTTCTTGAGAACACACGAGGCCTGAATCCTGCCGCGGCGGCAGGAATGCCTCCTTGAACCGTTTTATAAAATCCGTCGCCGCTTTTGCCGTATCGAATTCAATCGCATATTGATCTTTGCTCGCACTGCCGAAGCCAAGTTTTCCGTAGCGGTTCGCGAGCTGCAAACCCAATTGAGCGCTTCGCACCATCCAATCGCTCTTAAGGGAAACCGAGCATTGTTCTTCCACAAGAGGTCTGGCTCTGCGCCTCATGTCGTGGACCAACAAAGCTTGTTGTGTCGTGGAAAGGCCGTCATATAGGCTTGGATTCACAGTTTGTAGCGCGTTCTTCATGGTATTGACGGCCCCGCTCAGACACAAATGCGCACGTTCTCTTGTCAGGGTCAGGCCTTCCGGGTTTTCCAATTCATAAGCGCGTTTGTACGCCGGATTTGTTGCAAAAAGATCCATCGTGAAGTCGGTAATTTCCAAGGCATAACGCACAACCTCTTCCCGGTCTTCCTTGCTATCCCTAACCGATGGGAATTTGCCGATATATTCATACAGACTATTACAAGCCTCGAGTTGGCGTTTGCAATAGACATCGAAGTCCACTGCCGGGTCCGCGCCGGACGCGAAAATATTGGCGTTCTCGACGATTGTGCCCAGTTTTTCCACAAAAAATTGATCGGTGAATGTGTTGTTTGGCGCGTCGTACTCAGCGACAAGCGGGGTTTCCTTCCCGATTTTGAGGAGGACCTTGGCCAGCACTCTTGCATGATTCTCTGTGAGCGCGGTCATAAAAAATACCGGAGCATAGGGACCTCAACCATCTGGACTAAAAGTATTTCTCCGCTGTCAGCCCTGCGAGGTCGATTTCCGGCTTCTTGCCTTCGACCAGATCGGCGACGACGCGCGCGCTGCCGGGGGCCATGGTCCAGCCCAGCGTGCCGTGGCCGGTATTAAGAAATAGATTCCCATAGCGTGTTGCGCCGATGATGCCTGCGGCATCCGGCGATTGCGGGCGCAGGCAAGCCCACTC
>CAZXYG010000029.1:12814-17113 GCA_964644885.1 uncultured Rickettsiales bacterium | reverse complement strand
ACTCGCTGGCGCCTTCGATGTCGCCGCAGCCGGGGAACGTTTCGTGCGTCACTTGTTTGAGCAAGGCGATGCGTCGCGGGCTTATGCTGTCATCAAACCCCGCGAACTCCGCCGTTCCCGCCACGCGCAGCACGCCGCCGATGCGCGTGAAGACAACTTTTTCCACCTGCGCGGTAACGCTCATGGCCGGGGTTTTGCTCGCGTCGGTGATTGGGACGGAGATGCTGTAACCCTTCATGGGATAGATGGGCACGTCGATGCCGATGCGCCGCAGCATGACGCCGCTATCCGCCCCCAGTGCCATGACATAAGCCTCGGCCTTGAAAATGTCCCTGTCTGTTTGGATTTCCTTTATCGCGCCGTTTTCCGCCACGATGCGCTTCACGGCGGTGTTGAAATGGAACAATGCGCCCGCCTCTTTCGCTTTTTTTGCGAGCGCTTTAGTGAAGGCGTGGATGTCGCCGTATTCGTCGGCGGCGTAGTAGAGGCCGCCGCATATTTTATCGGCGATATGGGCGAGCGCCGGTTCTTTCTCAAGGCATTGCTGCGGCGTGCAATAGGCATAAGGAGCGCCAAGCTTCACCTGGAATTCGGCCTGCTCCATGGCATGCGGAAGTTCTCGCGGCTTGGTGAAAATATGGAGAATGCCTTTTTGCCCATAGTGAAATCCGATGCCGCTCTCGGCCACCAGCTCATGCATCATGCGGCGGGAATAAAGGCCTAGGCGTAGCGTACGTTCGGTATTGAGCCGGGCGCGGGCATCGGTGCAATTACGCAGGAAATGCAGCACCCAGCGCCACATCTGCCAATCGGGCCGGAAGCGGAACACCAGCGGCTTGTCGTCCTGGTAGAGCCATTGGATTGCTTTCTTCAGCGCGCCGGGATTGGCCCACGGTTCGGCATGCGAGTAGGAGAGTTGCGCGCCATTGGCAAAGCTGCACTCCGCCGCCGGTTCGGATCGGCGATCCACGACTTCCACCGTATGCCCGCGCCGGGCCAGCATGTAGGCGACCGTCACGCCGGAAACACCGGCTCCTAGAACCAGAACGCGCATTTATTCTCCTGGCAATTTACGATAGAATGGCTATGACTAGCGGCTTCAATAGCGTATAGCACATGGTAAATCCAGAAGATTATATTCCGTTCGCCGAGCAGCTTGCCACTATCGCCGGGGAAATCGTCCGGCGTTACTTTCGCAAGCCTTTCAGCATTGAGGAAAAGCCGGACATGACGCCGGTCACGGCGGCGGATCGCGAAGTGGAGAAAAACATACGCGCCGCCATCCACAACGCTTTTCCGGAACATGGAATCATCGGCGAGGAGTATGAATCCACGAACCCGGGAGCGGAGCTGGTATGGGTGCTTGATCCCATCGACGGCACTAAGTCGTTTCTAATCGGCCGCCCTATTTTCGGCACATTGATCGCATTGCTCCATCGCAACAAGCCCATCCTGGGTATTATCGACCAGCCGATTCTTGGCGAGCGCTGGACCGGCGTTGAAGGTTTCTCCACTAATTTCAATTATACGCCGACCCGGACACGCGCGTGCGC
This sequence comes from uncultured Rickettsiales bacterium, assembly GCA_964644885.1. Lineage (GTDB taxonomy): Bacteria > Pseudomonadota > Alphaproteobacteria > Rickettsiales > JACKKO01 > CAZXYG01. The sequence goes on along the minus strand of CAZXYG010000029.1, from coordinate 15,560 downwards.
CACGCTCAAAGCCGCTATGTTCTGCACGACATCACCCAGTTTATTCAACGAGAAGGATTTACCAAGCTTCGAGCATGTGCGCGATAACGTGCAATACGTCGCTTATGGCGGAGATTGCTATTCCTATGGATTGCTCGCCAGCGGGCATGTGGATATCATAGTGGAGACGGGCCTCAAGCCGCATGATTTTTGCGCGCTGGCTCCCATCATCAAAGGCGCCGGCGGTGTGATTACAGATTGGGCGGGAGAAAAATTAACGCTGCAAAGCGATGGACGAGTGCTCGCTTGCGGCGACCGCAGACTGCATGAAAAAGTATTGAAACTGCTAGGCGAAGGCGCTACGCGCTATTGACAAACCCATACCATGGCTCTAGCAAGAAATAGCTGTATTCCGCAGTGGGAGTTATTATGAAATTGTTCCGAGTCAAGCCGCTCGAAGATATCTTGAATCAAGATAATAAAAAACAGCTCGTGCGCTCGCTTGGGTCGTGGGACTTAGTGATGCTTGGCATCGGTTGCATCATCGGCATGGGCATCTTCGTGCTGACCGGCGTGGGCGCTGCTAAATACGCCGGCCCTGGTATCGTGCTCTCGTTTGTGATGTCGGGCGTGGCCTGCATTTTCGCGGCGCTCATCTATGCCGAGCTGGCGGCGATGGTGCCGGTGGCGGGTAGCGCCTATACCTATACCTATGCCGCTCTCGGTGAACTCGTCGCCTGGATCGTGGGCTGGAACCTGGTGCTGGAATACACGGTGGCGGCGGGAGCCGTAGCGTCCGGCTGGTCGGGCTATGTCACCGGCATCTTCCAGGCAGCCGGAAAACCCCTACCGCCGTTGCTCACCCACGTCCCCAATTGGTTCCATGAGCCGGATAAAATCGACGGCATTATCAATCTCCCGGCGATTTTCATTGTGCTGTTCGTGACCGCGATGCTCGTCATCGGCACAGGCAAAAGCTCCAAATTCAATATCGTGCTGGTGCTTGTCAAGCTGTGCACGCTGGCGTTATTCTTATTTCTCGCCGTGCCCAATATCAATCCCATGCACTGGGAACCCTTTCTGCCTTACGGCTGGAACGGCGTGGCGACGGGCGCCGCCATTATTTTCTTTGCGTATATCGGCTTTGACGCGGTGTCCACCTCGGCGGAGGAGTGCAAGAATCCCAACCGCGACCTGCCGATTGGGCTGATCGGTTCGCTCATCATTTGCACGGTGCTCTATATTGCCGTTGCGGCCACGCTTACCGGCATCGTCTCCTACAAGGAGCTTGATAATAGCGAACCGCTCGCCTACGCGCTGCGCGCCATCGGCTATAATTTCGGTTCAGTGTTGGTGGCGGTGGGCGCCATCGCGGGCATCACCACCGTGTTGCTCGTGCTGATTTACGGCCAGACGCGCATTTTCTTCGTCATGGCTCGTGACAAGCTGCTGCCGGAACGTTTCGCCGCCGTGCATCCGACGTTCGGCACTCCTTGGATGATAACGCTTATCACGGGCGTTGGCGTGGCGGTCATTGCAGGCTTCGCGCCGCTTCACATCATTGCTGAGCTTTCCAATATCGGAACGCTATTTGCGTTCGTGGTGGTGGCGATCGGGGTGATGGTGCTGCGCCGGACGCAGCCCGATACGCGCCGTCCTTTCCGTTGCCCGGCAGTTTGGCTCGTGGGGCCGTGCGCCGTGCTCTCCTGCGGCTATTTGATGTTCAGCCTGCCCGCGACGACCTGGGAGCGGTTCGCGATATGGACGGTAATAGGTGTGCTGATTTATGCTTTCTATGGCTACCGCCGCAGTCCGCTGTGCCGGAAGGAGCAATAATAAGGTGCTTTCGCTTAGGTTGTTTTTTGCGGTTTGGGCGCGGCCGGCTTAGGAGGCGAACTTTTCGGACTTGTTTCCGGCGTGAAAAGATCGGCCACGGGTACCGTGCCATTGCCGATTATTGATGTGGCGTTAAATGCAGCCTCAAACCGAGTCGTCTTCTGCGCGACGGAGAAGACGCCATCCGCAGAAGCGGAAACAGTAGTAGTACGTTGTGATAAGGACTGCATGAACGACGGCATGAGAGTGATGCCATGAAACGCCTCCACGGCGGATGTGGCGTGTTCCGGTTTTCGGTTGTTTGAAGGGGCATGAGCTTTCTTGATATTTTTTTCTTTTGTCCTGTCCGCTTCGATTTGTTTTAGCATCTCTTCTATCGTTCCGGGTTTTATTTCGCCCTTCTCAAGCGCCTCGATATGGTTTTTCAGCATGCTTTGCAACGCCTCGACGTTACGTTCAAGCGCGGAGAAGGGCACGTTCGCAACTTTGAAAACCATGTGCTGCTTGGTGTTGGTCTGGCTGAACACGCGCACTGTGCCTTTTGCGTCAAGAAAGTGTATCGAATCCTTTATCCCGCCTTGGGCATTCTTCTCGTTCTTCACGGTGAATTCTTTCGTGACGAAAGTGCTCTTCTCAAAATTGACAATCAGCACGCCTTCGGGAGCCTGCAGCTCGCCGTCGCGGCACGCCGCTTTCATTTCAGGGAATTGAAGCTCTGCGGCGAAAGGCATGCCTTTCGTGGCTTCCGTGGGTGCAATGATTAGCTTCCCTGCCGGCGGCTGGCCTTCAAGCGGCGGCAGGAGGTTGATATTGATGACCGGTACTTTGGTTGGAGCGCCGTTTGCTCCAAATACCGTTGTCATAAATTTTTCTTCTCGGTTTAACCTGCCAATATCCACGATCACTGGCTCTTTTGCCGCAGGGCCTACGT
>CAZXYG010000029.1:11625-12804 GCA_964644885.1 uncultured Rickettsiales bacterium | reverse complement strand
TTTCTAACTAATTCCTGTTGATTTTATTTTTAGTAGCAGATATTATTTTTATAATCCATCAGCACTATTTTTGCCGCCGCTGCGGTTGCTTCCGCTGCTTGCTGTTCTTTAAGCGCGAGTTCTTGTGTTTCTGCCACTGCTACTTCAGTTTGAATTTTCAATGTTTGTAACGTTGCAAGCGCTGCCGTCAGTTTAGTAATGGCGGCGCTATTGCCGCCTACTACAGTACCGTGCGCGGCGTTGATCGCGGCATTAACGGCGCAAATCCTGGCATCAATTTCTTGTAGGGAGAGAGGGGCGCTGCTTGATGAAACAACAATGGCGTCAATGTCTATCGGTTCGCGCTCAACGAATTGCTTATTGCTATTATTATTCAACGGCATAAATGCAAGGCTGCCTTATGGTTAGAGTGGCGCTCAGTTCTGATTGTACTACAGAAAGGTTAATAGAATGTTAACGCGCCTTCGAATTATTACCACTAAATAGCAATCCGAAGGGCGTTTATGACACGCCTAGGTAATACGGATATATTATGTTCATATATCAGCATGTTAGCCTATGGCTCCGAATAAAGCTTCTTGCCAAGAATAGGATTAGGCCGCTTTATTAAACCCGCGATTTCCGCGATTGCGGCGATGCCTAGAGCGAAACGGCCTGCCATTGCCATAACGCTGTTCTCTTTGACCGCCGTTAACTGCGGGGGCGCCTGCTTCCATTTTCTCGCCGGGATTGATCAGACGCTGAATGGCTCTCCATTTATCTCCGTCCTGCGGCGTAATCAGGCAGACGGCGGAGCCTTCCGACCCGGCGCGGCCGGTGCGACCGATGCGATGGATGTAATCCTCCGGGCATTGCGGCAGGTCGTAATTAATTACATGCTCGATATGAGGAATATCCAGGCCGCGCGCGGCAACATCCGTTGCCACCATGATGCGGTATTTGCGTTCGCGGAAGGCGTTTATGACGCGATCGCGCTTGCTTTGGTGCAGATCGCCGTGAATGGCTTCGGCGCTGTGATGCTGGCGGTTGAGTTTTCCCGCGAGCCTATCCGCTCCGCGCTTGGTTTTTACGAAAATAATGATGGATCCCGTGCGCTGGCCGAGCTGGACAAGCAACTGGTTGTATTTTTCCACATCGGTGGTGCGGATGATCTCCTGCTTGATTTTGGTAACGGGAGCG
>CAZXYG010000029.1:6505-11615 GCA_964644885.1 uncultured Rickettsiales bacterium | reverse complement strand
CAGGCAGCGTTGCCGAGAACATCAGCGCTTGGCGCTGTGCCGTGAGGTATTTCGCGATTCTTTCCAATTGCACTCCGAAGCCCAGATCGAGCATCCGGTCGGTTTCATCCAACACCAAGAAATTGGTGTCGAATAGCATGAGCGTGCCGCGTTCGAGGTGGTCGTTAATGCGTCCCGGCGTGCCCACGACCAGGCGGGGCCTGTTTCTTAATTGCTGCATCTGCTTTGGCATGGATTCGCCGCCGATCAGCAGCGCGGTTTTGATGGCGCTGTTGCGGCCCAGAAGCTGTTGCAGGGCGTCCATTACTTGCGCGGCCAATTCGCGGGTGGGTGTGAGAACCAACGCTGAACCGCGCGGGTTATTGAGCAATCTTGCCACCAGCGGTATGCCGAAAGCGGCCGTTTTCCCAGTACCCGTTTGGGCAGTGCCGAGAATGTCCTTGCCTTCCAGAGCGGGCGGTATCGCTTGAGCTTGAATAGGCGTCGGAGTGGAAAATTTCATTCGCTCCAATGACTGGACGAGCGGCAGGGGAAGCCCTGCATCAGAAAAATGTTGCATGATACTATTATCCTTTTAGCGTTGATGAACGGCCCGCCTTAAACCATTTAAGACGGCGACAAAGAGCTCTGTATACGGAAAATTCCCGGGAACTCTTGACCAAACCCGCTCTGAATCAGCTTTTAGGAGACCAAAGTATCTGGATAGATACGCCGCTTTTTTCTTGATGCCAGCGGCTTGCAGATGGAAAGAGCACAATACGAAACTCAGCGGAGAGTATACAGATAATATGCCATAAAGCAAGGGAAGTTATAAACCGCGCCCTTTTTGCCAGCGACACATGCCTGCTTCAGGTAACCACACAACCTGATTAATCAACTTCTTTTGTCCAACTAAGTGCTGATAGGGAACAATTCATTGCTTCCCTTGCCACCAGAGGGTACTACTGCCTCATTGGCCGGGAGAGAGAATTATGAAAAATCCCCCTTTAACTAGCGAAAAAACAAAGGAAATCGATACTATCTTCCAGGAGGCCGTCCTCCACCATCAAGCCGGCCGGCTGCAACAGGCGGTGCCGCTCTATCGTGAGGTCATAAAGCACGCTCCTCACAGCATCAAACCCTATATCTACCTTGCCAAACTTGCCCTAGGGGCAGGTAATCCGGATGGCGCCATGGCGGTCATACGCGAACGGCTCAAGCGGCATCCTGACGCTGCGGAAGGTCACACCGTCATGGGTAACGTACTCCTCAGTGCGGGAAAGAAAAAGAAAGCGCTGGAACATTTTCAACGCGCCCAGCATCTGGTCCCGGATGACCCTGGCAGCCTTTACAGCATTGGCCTGGCCTATCATTGCCTGCAGCAGAGCCGGGAAGCTATCGCCTATGCCGAGCGGGCGCTCGAGAAGGCCCCCCATCATTCAGATGCGTTATGCCTTAAAGGTAATGCTTTCCTGTGTCTGGGAGATTTTTCTGCGGCAGTAAAAAGTTATGCTCAGATACTAGAGCGCAATCCGCAACACTATCAGGCATTATTCCAGATGCTCTATGCCTTATTCTTGTCACAGGATAGAGCAACGGCAAAGCAGCGTATCGCCCGTCCATAAAGCACAGACAGGCGTGTCTCCATCCACTTTGGCCGTGCTGCAACTGGTCGAAGGCATCATTGCCTATCTCGACGATGAGTCCGTTTACGCCCAGCCTCTCATCGCGCAGGCGCTCGCCTTCGCCCCCGACCCACAAACTGCCCGCGACGCCATGTTGTGGTTGACGCTCGGCCCCTATGTGCAGACCCTGCTCAGCCTGCGCGAAAAACATCCGGAATACTGGCTTGGAAATGGGCAGGAAAACCTCTATCTCATTGGCGATAGCCACACGCTTTCCCCTGCCCATACGGTTATAACTCTGAAAGATATTATCTACCGCTGTGTTCCCCAATTCATTATCGGCGCACAGGCGCGTCACCTGACGGACGCGCACCCCAATCAATACCAGGAAAGCTTCCGCCGAATTGTGGCCTTTCTGCCGGAACGTGCGCCGATAATCGCCATGTTCGGCGATATTGATTGCCATCCGGATTACGGCATTATCAAATACTTCAAACAAACCGGGCGGAGCGATTACAAATCCTATACCGCAGATCTTGTGCGGCGCTACGTCGCTTTCTTGATCGCCGAAACCCAGCACAAAAACGCTACGCTCTCTCTCTATGGCGTCGCGGCTTCAAACCGCACGGATTACCCGGAAGAAACGCTGCACATCCAGCGCTCCCTGATTGTCTATTTCAATCACGCATTACAGCAGGAAGCAGAGCAACATCATCTCCCGTTTCTTGATGTTTATGCCTATACGGCGGAGGAGAATGGCAAGGGAAAGCCCGATCTATATATTGACTCCAACCACCTCGCACCCGGTATCTTGGGTGCGCTCACCGTGCAGATTTAACTCTTGTCTCATCTCCGACTTCTTTTAGTCGTTTACTATGAACCAAAAATATCACCTTAGCAATAGCCAAACTATTGCGGATGGGGAATATAACAGACCTTGTTTAGAGTATGAGAACGAAGACGGGAATGTGTAGCCCATTTGCGTTCTGTCGGTACCTATGTGGTACCTGTGAAGAAGTGGAACCTTCGGAAAATGGTCGGAGCGGCGGGATTTGAACCCACGACCCCCAGTCCCCCAGACTGATGCGCTACCAGGCTGCGCTACGCTCCGCCGCAGAAAGATAAAGAGAGGGGATTAGTTGATATCCGTGAGTTCGTTATTGAGCAGCTTTTTAAGCTCGGAAAGTTCGCTCTTCACACGATGCAGCTTTTCCGCTTGCTTTCCTTCTATCCGTTCCGCCGCCCTGCCGCCGGTTGTCTGCGCGAAAGCGGCGCGCTGAGCCTGCGCTTCGTTATTCCAGTGTTCGTCGAGATATTTCTGCGCGCCCTTAATGGTGTAGCCGTTTTCATAGAGAAGGAATTTTATTTCCTTGAGCAGATCGACATCAGCAGGCCGATAATAACGGTGGCCACCCCGGCGCTTGTGAGGGCGGATGCGACTGAACTTTGTTTCCCAGAAACGCAGCACGTGCTGCGGCAAGGCAAGCTCCACCGCGACCTCGCCAATAGTGCGGAAAGCGGCCTCGGATTTTTTCCGGGTAGTGGTAGGATCTGCCATATAACTATTTCCTTAACTTTATGCCTTATTCTTGGCCATCGGCCGCGTTGTTGACCCGCTTGCTCAGGATATTGGAAGGTCGGAAACTGATAACATTCCGTGCAGTGATGGGAATCTCTTGCTTGGTTTTCGGATTGCGCCCAATGCGTTGCCGCTTATGGCGCAGCGAAAATGTTCCGAATGAAGAAAGCTTTACAGTTTCTCCGCTCTGCAATGCCTCTACGATGGCATCGAACATCGAATCCACCAATTCGGCGCACTCGGTCTGCGAAAATCCGATTTCCCGATAGACCGCTTCAGCCAGCGTTGCGCGCGTTACTGTTGTATCTTCCATTACAAACTCCCGTACAGGAAGCTTTTTTTAGCGGGTCACGCGGCAGGAGTCAATGCTAAAATACTCAATACGCTTATCAACAGGTTGCATCAGATAGCTGCAATAGCGGTATAAGCAAGGGATATTGCATTGCAAATGCCTCGCATAAAGTGAGAAATACCCGCAAAACAAGAGATCTGCAATCCTGCTGACAGCGCATAACGTATTTAAAACAAACGATAAAGTCGTTCTTGTGAACATGGATGAAAACGGTAAACAAGGACAAATTCAAGCAGAAATTGAATGATGTTGGGCAATTATGGGTAAAAGCACCCCTCCCAGGGGGTATTTCAGGCAGCTTTCCTCTTCTCCAGAAGCGGCTTTAAATATTCTCCGGTGATGCTTCCCGGGTTTTTGGCTACTTGCTCCGGTGTTCCCGTCGCAATGATGCTGCCGCCTTTATCGCCTCCGCCGGGGCCGATATCGATGATCCAATCGGCGGTTTTTATCACATCCAAGTTATGTTCGATCACGATCATGGTATTGCCGGATTCCACCAGTGCATGCAGCACTTTCAATAACTTGTTGATATCGTCGCTGTGCAGGCCGGTGGTAGGCTCGTCCAAGATATAGAGCGTGCGCCCGGTGGAGCGCCGCGCCAGTTCCTTGGCCAGCTTGACGCGCTGTGCCTCACCGCCGGAAAGCGTAGTGGCCGATTGCCCGGTCTTGATATAGCCCAGTCCCACATCCAGCACTGCCTTGAGTTTTTCGCTGATTACCGGCACTTTGTCGAAGAAGTAATAGGCTTCCTCCACAGTCATTTCCAGCACGTCGGCAATGGATTTATCCTTGTATTTGATCTCAAGTGTTTCCCGGTTATAGCGGTGGCCGTGGCATTCCTCACATTTTACATAAACATCCGGCAGAAAGTGCATTTCGATTTTGATCACGCCGTCGCCCTGGCAGGCTTCGCAGCGTCCGCCACGCACATTGAACGAGAATCGTCCCGGCTTATAGCCCCGCGCCTTGGATTCGGGCAATCCGGTAAACCAGTCGCGAATAGGCGAGAACGCGCCGGTGTAGGTAGCCGGATTGGCACGTGGCGTGCGGCCGATAGGCGATTGATCAATTTCTATGACCTTATCGACATGATGCACGCCTTCCAGCGTTTTATAAGGTCCAGGCGTGGTATGTGCGCCGTTGAGAAGCTTGGCCAACGCTTGATGCAGCGTATGCAGGATCAGGCTTGATTTTCCACCGCCCGAGACGCCGGTGACGCAGATGAAGCGATTCAAAAGAATATCCACGTCCACATTTTTGAGGTTGTTCACCCGTGCGCCAGTGAGCCGGATTTTCTTGCCGTTGCCCTTGCGCCTGCGGCTGGGAATGGGAATGGATTTTTCTCCGCGCAGATATTGCGCGGTGACGCTTTCTTTGTGCTTTATGAGCGTATCAGGCGTGCCCTCGGCCACGATTTGTCCGCCGTGAATCCCCGCGCCGGGACCGATATCCACCAGGTAATCCGCACTGCGCATGGTTTCCTCGTCATGCTCGACCACGATTACTGTATTTCCGATGTCGCGTAGGTTCTTCAGCGTGGCAAGCAGCCGCTTGTTATCGCACTGATGCAACCCG
>CAZXYG010000029.1:5038-6495 GCA_964644885.1 uncultured Rickettsiales bacterium | reverse complement strand
ACCCGATGGACGGTTCGTCCAGCACGTAGAGCACGCCGGTAAGTCCGGAGCCGATCTGAGACGCCAGGCGAATGCGTTGCCCTTCGCCGCCGGAAAGTGTGCCGGATTTACGCGCGAGCGTGAGATAATCCAATCCCACATTGTTCAAAAATCCCACGCGGCGGATGAGTTCCTGTAAAATGCGCTCGGCGATTTTTTTATGTGTGGCGCTGAGATTTTTCGGCAGGTTATCACACCATTTCAGCGCATCGGCGATGGTCATTGCACACACTTCTCCGATATGTTTCTCCGCCACCTTGACGCACAGCGCCTCCGGTTTCAGCCGATAGCCATGGCAGGCCTTGCAGGCCGTGATGTTCTGATAGCGTTCCAGATCCTCGCGTATCCACGAGCTTTCGGTTTCCTTCCAGCGCCGCTCCATATTAGGAATCACGCCCTCGAAAGGCTTTTTCACTACGTAACTGCGATAGCCGTCGTTATAGGTCACGGGCACGATTTCGCCGTTAGAGCCGAAAAGAATGGTCTGCGTGACGTTTTCGTGAAGCTTGGAGAACGGCACATTCATGTCGAAGCCGTAATGTTTGCGCAGGCCTTCGATTGTCTGGGCGTAGTATTTAGATTGCACGCCGCGCCATGGCGCGATGGCGTTCTCCGTCAGCGAGAGTGAATCATCCGGCACCACCAGCGCGGGATCGAAATAGATTTCCGTGCCAAGCCCGTCGCAAACCGGGCAGGCGCCGTATGGGCTATTGAAGGAGAAAATGCGCGGCTCAATCTCAGTGAGTTGGAAGCCGGAAACCGGGCAGCAGAATTTTTCGGAGAAAACCAGGATATCGCCCGTTTTTTTGCCCGCGACTTTTTTCCCTTCCGGCAGACTCACAATCTCCACATGCAGCAATCCGTCGCTTAAACGAAGCGCGGTTTCGATACTGCCGGGCAGTCGGTTTCCCAGGTCTTGCGCTACCGCCAGCCTGTCCACCACCACGGCAATCTCGTGCTTTTTATTTTTGTCGATTTCAGGAAGCTCGTCCAGTGCGTAGAGCTTGCCGTCGATTTTCAGGCGCGTGTACCCGGCTTTTTTTAGCTCCGCGAATTCCTTGCGATGCTCGCCCTTGGCTCCGCGCACGATGGGTGCGAGCAGATAAATTTTTGTGCCTTCCGGCAGCTCCAGGATGCGGTCGGTCATCTGGGTCGCGGTTTGGCTCTCAATGGGCAGGCCGGTAGCAGGCGAATAAGGAATGCCGATACGCGCATAAAGCAGGCGCAGGTAATCGTAAATCTCAGTAACGGTTGCTACCGTAGAGCGGGGATTTTTGGAAACGGTTTTCTGTTCGATGGCGATGGCGGGCGAAAGGCCGGTGATGCTGTCCACATCGGGCTTGTTCTGCATTTCTAGAAACTGCCGCGCATATGCCGAAAGGCTTTCGACATAGCGCCGCTGCCCCTCGGCGTAGATA
>CAZXYG010000029.1:4484-5028 GCA_964644885.1 uncultured Rickettsiales bacterium | reverse complement strand
GTGTCGAACGCCAGCGAGGATTTGCCTGAGCCACTGAGCCCCGTGATGACGATGAACCGGTCGCGTGGCAGGTCGAGATTGACGTTCTTCAGATTATGTTCCCGCGCACCGCGGATACTGATGGTTTTTTCCATGGTTCCAAAATAACTGTTGAACAGCGCAGGATATGCTATAGTCTGGCCACTTATCAAGCGTTATCGATAGGGAGAGCATTATGGCGGGCAGCATTAATAAAGTGATTCTGGTTGGCAATCTTGGCCGCGATCCCGAAATCCGCAGCACGCAGGACGGCCGGGAAATCGCCAATTTTACCGTGGCTACATCGGATTCGTGGAAGGATAAATCAACCGGAGAGCGCCGCGAACGCACGGAATGGCACCGCGTTGTGATCTTCAACGACGCGCTTGTGAATATCGTCAAAAATTACCTGAAAAAAGGCTCCAAGGTTTATATAGAGGGTGCGTTGCAGACCCGCAAATGGACCGACAACAGCGGCCAGGAAAAATACACCACCGAAGTGGTACTGCAAGGCTTCAACAGCGCC
>CAZXYG010000029.1:3041-4474 GCA_964644885.1 uncultured Rickettsiales bacterium | reverse complement strand
CCATGCTCGATAGCCGCCAGGATGTCCAAAATCGCGCAACCAGCAGCCCGCAATCACAGCCTGAATATCAATCGGCGCCGGCGCAGAAAAAAACCGAGCTTGCCGAACAGCTTGATGACGAAATACCGTTTTAACGCTTTTTATCAGTGAGTTGAAATCACTGCGGAGAAATGGATTCCAGGATTTTAGCGGCAACGCGCCCAGCCTCGTCCAGCGGCTTTGATTGCTCCTTTCCTGAAGCAAATGCGCCCTCGAAAAATCGAGCATGGCCGCCATCCGCAAGTTCCTTGTGCAGCGGTGTGTAATTGAAGGCTTTGTCGGCGGGCACGAAAATATAAACGGCCTTGCCGCTGGAGCAAGCTTCTGAGCACATACGCAGCGAATCGCCGGTAACGACTACTTGCTCGGATAGAGCAAGAATAGCCTCAAAAGGGTTGGCGGCATCGTGATGGCGTTTATAATCGAAAAGGTAATGGGGCACTCTAAGATGGGATCTCAAAGCTTCCAGCGCGGCCAGTTCTGTCCGTTCGCTATCGCTGATAAGCAATGAACCACCGTTCTTCTCAACTGCTTGGTTTAGCATTTCAGCCAGATGTCTGGCATCTTCCGCCGTCACATTGCCTGTCGCATGCCTGCCGCCTATCAGTACGCCATGGTATGGCGTTTTGAGCTTGGCTTTTTTGATATCCGGGTAAGCGCCTTTGCGGTATTTGCGCTGAGCTTTTTCGAGTACGCCAGGGTTGATGTCGTTAACAATGCCAATGGTGGCCATCACATTCGGCCCCTCGTAATGCGGCTCATAGGAGGGAGTGGCGATTATATCAAACTCTTCATGCCGCTTGCGCGGATCAAGCATCATTACGCTTATAACTCGCGCGCCGTGCTTTTCGCGTATTCTCTTGGCTTCCATGAGCGTGAGATCTGCGGTGCTCTCGCCCGCGCCGATTACTACTTGTGGCCAGTCCGGCTTGATGGCCGCCGCTTCTCCTTCGCGGTGCCATACGCCTCCCAGCCTCTTGGCTACTTCCACAGCTTGCGTTTCACGGTGAGAGCCATCAGAAACCACATGCACGCCGAGTGTGCGCGTTTTCCTGAACCAGCCCACGCGATCAATGGCTCACGCTAAAAGCTTTCCGGCCATGACAAGCAGAACGATGCTGTTGGCTGCCATAACACCCCGGGCCATAGGCTGAAGGATATAGAGGCTGCGGCGAAACAAGAAGCGTGTACCGTAACCCGCCACAAACAGAGCAGGTACCGTCCCAATGCCAAATGCCAGCATGCCGAAAGCGGCAACAGCCGGATCACCGCTAGCGGCAACCGTCATGACTGCGGCGAACGTCATCCCGCATGGCATCAATCCAAGCAGCGCGCCAAGAACAAACCCCTGCCAACCCGTCGGCCGGCCGAAAAACGGACGAGCTATCTCCAAA
>CAZXYG010000029.1:2378-3031 GCA_964644885.1 uncultured Rickettsiales bacterium | reverse complement strand
CTCCAGCGCGATCCTCTTTTCAAGCCAACGCACGATGCGCGAAAGCGGCGATCCTTTCATGCTTGCGCCGATAAAAAGGATTGCAGCAAAGCCTAACAGCATTGCCGATATTAGCGGATAAATGGGGTAGATCTTGATTTGGGCGGAGAGCAGGGCGGCGCTCACCCCAAGCAGGATGTAGGTACTGACACGCCCTACATGATAAGGAATAAGCGCTGTGCCCCTTAAGCGCTTCCATTCACGCACGGAGGCTGCCGGTATGGTATTGAACCGCGTGGCCACCTGCTCGACCACAAACGGGCCGCGCATACCGGCGCAACGGGTAAATCCGCCAACAAGGCCGGCAAGTAACAATGCGAGCGCCAACCCACCATGCTGTGAAAGTACCCCGTGAAACTGCGTGAATGCCTCAACCACCTATTGCTCTCAATCCCCTGAAGTCTGCGCTTTGTTATACTCTTTGAGAAATATAACTTCTTCAGCGTTGTTTTGGAAGTTAAAAAAATTGGCAACACGCTAAAATCGTGTCATAGCATTGCTATGCGGCTTCTACGCATTATTCTCCTAAGCTTGATTCTTGCTATCCTGCTTGCTGCCTCGGTTTTTCCGGTCCTTCCGCTGGAACGGATGGCGGCAAAAATGCTTATAAAGAC
>CAZXYG010000029.1:1271-2368 GCA_964644885.1 uncultured Rickettsiales bacterium | reverse complement strand
AGATGCTCAAGTCCGTCACTGGCACTCCGACAGAAATGCTTATAAAGACTGCCGGAAATTATGGCATCGCGGTCACGCATCTGAAGGTGGCGCATGTCGGGCTTTATGAAAGCACGCTGCGCGATATTGTCATCGGGGATGGCGAGGAAGCGCAGCGCATTGAGACAATCACTGTGCGTTATTCGCCATCCTCGCTATTGTATCTTCGAGTCAAGAACATCACTATTAAAGAGCCTCGGTTCATGCTTGCCGTTACAAAGGAAGGGCTGCACGCTTCAGGCCTACATCGCTTCTTGCACGATTCAGAAGAAGCGGTGACGGCGCGGCATTGTTGCGTGACTTACGCTGTGATTCACTCTGCCAGGAGCCGGAAGCGGAAGTTCCCGTCCTGTCTTTCGATAGTGCGGTGATCACGGGAGGGACGCTTGATATTCGCAGCAAAGAACTAGCTGCGAAGATGCCTTTTTCCATGGCCATGACGGAAGCTAACAAAGGAGATGTCACGCTTGCCCTGACATTCGGCGATGCTTCCGCGGAGATGCATGACATGCGCGTGACCGGCCTTAATCTTGATCTTATGCTTAGCAAGCTTCCTCATTTTCTCTTTGCGCCCTGGCCGCAAAAACTTACGGTCAAGAAAGTAGCGTTGCCGGTACCGCTTAAAAACGGCGCGATACAGTTCAGTCTTAATGGGGATAGGGTCACTATCCATGATATGGCGTGGAAGTGGGCGGGCGGAACGCTGTCTGCAAGAAATGCGCAGTTTTCCATTGATAGGCAGGAAGGCGTGCTCGTGCTCGATGTCCATGCCGTGCGCTTGCGCGATGTGCTTGCGCCGTTCGACGGCGAAACAAGCGCAGATACGAGGCTTACCGGCGTTATTCCCATGCGCTACAGCCATGGCGCGCTGCTGATCGACAGCGGCAAGCTGGAGGCAACAAAGCCGGGCATACTTTCCTTGCCCGCCGCAAGCATCGACGTACTCGGCGGCAAGGACGCTCAGACGGAATTGCTTCGGAAAGCATTGGACAACTTTCACCATGATGTCCTATATATAACCGTGAATCAGAATTCCCAAAATATCGTGCCTCAAAATT
>CAZXYG010000029.1:0-1261 GCA_964644885.1 uncultured Rickettsiales bacterium | reverse complement strand
AATCAGAATCGAAAAGGAAAGCTTGCCGCCACGCTGCATATGGAAGGCCATAACCCGGAATTATATAAAGGCCGCCGCATCACATTGAATGTCAATCTGGGTGGCAATATCCTGGAAGCGGTGACGCAAAGCCTTGAAATGTATAATGTGCCAACCAAACTAATGCACTGAATCATGAAAAATCTTCCCGGCTTTATGCTTACCGCCATGCTTGTCGCTTGTACGCCAAGAGTGGCAATGGCTGCGCCTGACAAGCCCATCGAGATTAATCTCAACGTCAATATCGAACACAGAGTCAAGGTGGAAATCGATAAAGATCTTGAGAAAGCCATGCGCAGCAATGCGGATATTTTTTGATCAGGAGGTATGATGAAAAAGAAAAATATCGGAATACTGGCCGCTCTGGTACTGTTTGCGGCTTCCTCCGCATTAGCGCTTTCGCTGGATGAGGCCAAGACGCAGGGTCTGGTGGGCGAGAAAATGAATGGGTATACCGGCGCTGTTGTTTCTTCCGCAGAAGCGCGTGCACTGGTGGACGATATAAACAATCGCCGCAGGCAGGAGTATGAGCGTATTTCCAGCGAGAACGGCCAGCCACAGGACGTGGTGGAAAAACTTGCCGCGGAGAAGCTGATTGGCCGTCTTGGCGCCGGACAGTATTATGAGGACGAAAACGGAAACTGGCGCAGGAAGTAGCAATCCCTAGATTTACGCCGCCAAGTATCTGCTTAATAATTCTTCCAAATCCGCGCCTCGGAGCGGCTTGCTGACATAATCATCCATCCCGGCTTTCAGGCAGCGTTCGCGGTCACCGGACAGAGCGTTCGCGGTAATGGCAATAATGGGCGTGTGACGCTGCTTGCCATCCATCGCTCGGATGCGCCGTGTGACTTCGTAGCCATCCATTTCTGGCATCATCACGTCGAGCAACACGATATCGTAACGGCCCTTCTGATATAATTCCAGGGCTTGCTTGCCGCTTGTTGCGGTGGAAACTTTGCATGCCATAAGTTCCAGCATGCCGGTAGTGAATTCCTGATTCATGGCGAAATCGTCTACCACCAATACCTGCTTTCCCGGAAATTTCTGCGTGATCTTTTTCATCATTCGACCCCTTTCGGATCCCCAACCATAGCATCTTCCTTTATTCCATGCACTGGCAACGTGAACCAGAAGGTTGAACCTTTGCGCTCCACACTTTCTACGCCGATGCTGCCACCCATTACTTCAACCAGTTGTTTGCAGATGGCGAGTCCCAAAC
>CAZXYG010000028.1:7604-22813 GCA_964644885.1 uncultured Rickettsiales bacterium | reverse complement strand
GAATACACTACACCATCACAAAGTGGGACTAAACAACTAGGATTCGGCCAGCTTTCTCGCCTGGTCATCCGCAATAAGCGCCTCGATGATTTCGTCCAGGTTGCCCTCGTCCACGATGTCGTAGATGCGGTAGAGCGTGAGGTTGATGCGGTGATCGGTCACCCTTCCTTGCGGAAAATTATAGGTGCGGATGCGCTCGGAGCGGTCGCCCGTGCCCACCTGTCCCTTGCGCGAGGCGGCGCGCTCGGCTTCCTGTTTCCCGCGCTCCGCTTCGTAAAGCCGCGCGCGGAGAATTTTCAGCGCTTTGGCGCGGTTCTTGTGCTGCGACTTCTCGTCCTGCTGCGACACCACCACGCCGGTCGGCAGATGCGTGACGCGCACCGCGCTATCCGTGGTGTTCACCGATTGCCCGCCCGGCCCGCTGGAGCGGAATACGTCGATGCGCAAATCCTTCTCCTCGATCTTGATGTCCACCTCCTCGGCTTCCGGCAGCACGGCCACGGTGGCCGCCGAGGTATGGATGCGGCCGCTTGATTCGGTTTCCGGCACGCGCTGCACGCGGTGCACGCCGGATTCGAATTTCAGCCTTGCGAATACGCCATTGCCGCTGATGCTGGCCGTGCCTTCCTTATAGCCGCCAAGGCCGGTTTCCGAGACTGACATCGCCTCGAACCTCCAGCCATGCCTCTCGGCATAGCGCTGATACATGCGGAACAGCGCGGTGGCGAACAGCGCCGCTTCCTCACCGCCGGTGCCGGCGCGTACCTCCAGAATGGCGTTCTTTTCGTCGGCTTTATCTTTCGGCAGTAGCATCACCTGCACCTGCTGGCGCAACTCCGGCAGACGGTGCTTTACTTCGTGGAACTCCTCTTCGGCCAGCGTCTTCATTTCGACGTCGGTGGCGGGATCATTGATGAGCTGTTCCAATTCCCGGAAGGATTTCTCGGCTTTGCGCAGCTCGGCGATGGTTTCCACGATCGGCGTGAGATCGGAATATTCCTTGGATACTGCGCCGAAACCGCTCCCCAGCCCCGCCGGATTCGCCAGCTTCTCCGTTAGCATTCGATGCTTGGCGATCAAGCCGTCCAGTTTTTCTTCGAAGCTCATGGATGTACTCTACTCTCCGCCGTCATAGCCCGAGTTTTGCGTAGCAAAACTATAGGGCCACCCAGCGGCGTTGCGTCCATAAAAATGGTTCGCCCTATAGTTCCGCTTGCGCGGAACTCGGGCGATGACGGCGTGGGTTGTGTGCTGGGAGACATGCGTTTAATTAAGAATCATACGACTTAGAACCTTCCTTAAGTAAATCTTCTATAAGAACTTTTGGTATCTCGCTAATAGGTTTCTCAACTTCTTGGCTCGTTTTCATGTCCTTTATTTTTGCCTTCTTCTTTTGCACCTCATCGCCGCCGATAATCACCACATGACTTGCGTGCATTTTATTAGCTTTACCAATCGCTTTACCCACATTATTTGATAGTATCATTTCAGCGCAGCGTTCTCCTGCGCGCAGAGCAAGCACCGTCTTTGCCGCTAAATTTCTGGCTTCCTCTCCTCCTAGGCCAACGATAACCACAGGAGCTAAACCTGTTGCAATAGTGCTACCTGACACCATCAACATTAACCTCTCAATGCCTGCCGCGAAACCAACGCCAGACACTTCCTGCCCTCCAAACTGTGCAATGAGCTTGTTATACCTGCCACCCGCCAGTACCGTATTTTGAGCGCCTAAATCATCGGACTGTGCCACAAACTCAAAAACCGTATGCGAGTAATAATCCAATCCCCGCACCACTCGATATTCCGGGTTTAACTCAAATTCAAAAAGACCGCATCTGTGCTGATCTATTATATCAAGCACACGCTCAAAACGGTCTTTTGCCGCTTGCGTTAAAAATTCATATATTACCGGTGCATTGGCTACGATTTTTCTATCATCCTCATCTTTGGAGTCTAATATACGGAGAGGGTTTTTCGCCATGCGTACTTTACTATCCTCGGACAATTGTTTTTCTTGCCCTTGTAAATAAGAAATCAACACCTTGGTATACCGCTCTCGTGATACCGCATCTCCAAGTGTGTTGATCTCCAACTTTACTTTTTGCAGAAGGCCAAGAGTATCGAGTATCTGGATAGCAAGAAAAATGACTTCTGCATCTGCATAAGAATCATCCACTCCCAGATATTCAAAATTAATCTGGTGAAATTGCCGGTAACGGCCTTTCTGCGGTCTTTCATAGCGGAAAAGAGGGCCTTGAGTAAAAAGCTTTAAAGGCAATCTCTGCTGCAATCCATTGGAAACAAAAGCTCTGGCAATGCCAGCCGTAAATTCAGGACGCAGTGTTATCTCTTCTCCGCCGCGATCGGCAAACGTATACATCTCCTTATTTACGACATCTGATGTCTCGCCTAGTGTACGTTTAAAAACTTCCGTGAATTCAAAAATAGGCAATGCCATTTCTTCAAAACCATAATACTGACCTACTTCCCGCGCTTTTTCTATAATGTGGCAAAAACGCACATATTCTTCGGGTAAAATATCCCGCGTTCCCCGCACCGGCTGGAGTTTCTGCGACATCAGGCCACCTTTTCCTTCGCGGCGGCGAAGACGCCGCTTCCCTCTCCCTTCGGGAGAGGGTTAGGGTGAAGGCCATACCGCGCCTCTACATACTCCGTCACCATTTTCTGAAACTCCCCGACGATGTTATCGCCGCGCAGGGTGGCGATTTTTTTGCCGTCGATGAACACCGGCGCCACGGATTCTTCGCCGGTGCCGGGCAGGCTGATTCCGATGTCCGCGTGCTTGCTTTCGCCGGGGCCGTTGACGATGCAGCCCATCACCGCGACGGTGAGATTCTCCACGCCCGCGTAGCGCGTTTTCCATGCGGGCATCCGCGCCTTCAGGAACGCCTGAATATCTTCCGCCAATTGCTGGAACGTGGTGCTGGTGGTACGGCCGCAGCCGGGGCAGGCCGAAACCGCCGGAGCGAACGAACGCAATCCTAGCGATTGCAGAATGTCGCGGCAGATCTCCACCTCGCGGGTGCGCGGTTCGCCGGGACGCGGCGTGAGCGAGGCGCGGATGGTATCGCCGATACCCTCTTGTAAAAGAATGGAAAGCGCGGCGGCGGTGGCCACCACGCCCTTATCGCCCATGCCCGCCTCGGTAAGCCCCAAATGCAATGCATAATTGGAACGCTTCGCCAGCGCGCGGTACACCACGATCAAATCCTGCACGCGGCTGACCTTGCAGGAAAGGAGGATCCTATCGGCTGGAAGGCCTATTTCCTCAGCTTTCTTGGCGCTGATGAGCGCCGATTGCACCAGCGTTTCGCGTAATACTTCCGCGGCGCTTAAAGGCTGCGCGCGTTGCGCGTTTTCATCCATCATGCGCGCTGATAAATCTTGATCCAGGCTGCCCCAGTTGACGCCGATGCGCACGGGCTTGCCGTGGCGCAGCGCCGCTTCGATCATCATCTCGAATTGCGTGTCGCGCTTGGCGCCGAAGCCCACGTTGCCGGGATTGATGCGGTATTTGTCGAGCGCCTCGGCGCATTCGGGAAATTCATTCAGCAGACGGTGGCCGTTATAATGAAAATCGCCCACCAGCGGCACATTACCAACCCGTTCGCGGATACGCGGCACTGCGCGCGCCGCCGTCTCGTTATTGACCGTAATGCGCACGATCTCGGAACCCGCTTCCGCCAGCTCCCGCACCTGCTTCGCAGTGGCTTCGGCATCAGCGGTATCGGTATTGGTCATGGATTGCACCGCGATCGGCGCGCCGCCGCCGATCATGACATGACCTGCCGTTACCATATGTGTCTTATGCTCGCGCACAGGAAAAAACCTCGTGCTGTTCGTGGAAACCCGATTGTTATGCCGAAAAGACCTGCAGGAATCAATGGATAACTGGCGCGGGAGCGAGAGTATTGACATCCAGAACAATGATCTTGCCGTTTTCACCTGAGCGCGCGGGCGTGGGCACGGCTTGGCCGTCGAGATAGATTTCCAGAGCGGCGGGATCAAGAGCTTCCAGCGTCGCTTGCGTTGCATCCGGCAGGGCGTGAACATCGCCCGCCGCAAGCTTGCGGATTACTTCCTGACCCTCCGCAATTATTTTTATTTCCGTATCCTTTAAGGCAAGCAGGACGATTTCATGCGCGATTCTTTCCGGCTCTTTCGGTGCGATTTCCGGTGCGGCGGCAACCGTCGGCGCGGGAACTTCCCCGTCAAAGCGGAAATGCCGCCATGCCGCATAGACCAGCGCCGCCGCCGCCAATGCTATCACAACGATCACGCGGCTCGGCTTGAATGCGTCATGATGCGCGGCTGCCTTGGTTTTTTCGCTCGCCCTCTCTTTTTCCCGCATGTCTTCTTCACCGGCAACGCCCGCACCGACCATGTCGTACGCTTCCAACACCTTCGCGGTATCCGCCCCCACGCACCGAGCATAGGATTTAAGATAGGCGCGAGTATAAATATTCGCAGGCAATTTGCCGAAGTCTCCCCGCTCGATATCTTTGATATATTGCAGGCGGATGCGGGTGTCTTCCGAGACTTTCTGTATGCTGAGTTTGGCTTCCTTGCGGTGCTCGGCTAAAAACGCGCCCAGATCGGCATGCGTCTGCACTTGGCCCGGTTGTTTCTGCATGCGCGGAGGCTTGGCTTCCACCACGGACTCTCTTGGCTTGCGGCTTGTCTTTGCTGTGGCCATCGCACCCGACTATAACCTTCTAGCCGATATTATCAATAACCATATTGTCATAAGCGGGTTCCACGCCTTCCGGCAATTCGCGGCGTAACGTATCGTAATCGAACTCATGCCCCATGTGGGTGAGAATGGCGCGCCGAGGCTTCACGCGCGCGATCCATCGCAAAGTCCGCTCAAGGTGAGAATGGGTATAGAGGGGTTTATAGCCCTGGCAATCCACAATCCATACGTTCACGCCTTCCAGCATCGAGAAGGCCTCTTCCGGCATCTCGTTGACATCGGTGGAATAAGCGAAACCGCCGATGCGGTAGCCCAGCGTGGTGATCGTGCCGTGCATCTGATCGAAAGCCTGCACCGTCACGCCGCCCACATCGAAAGATTCGCCTGCTTCTATGCTATGCGGCGTAAGCGCGGCCTTGTACCAGCCATATTCCGCTTCCGGCGGACGAAAGGCATAAGCGAAACGCCGTTCTAAAAGCTCCATGGCGCGGGCATCGCCATAAATGGGAATGTAATCCTGCCGTAACACATTAAAGCGCCGGAGATCGTCAATCCCATGCGAATGGTCGCTGTGCTCGTGGGTATAAAGCACGGCATCTATGCGCGTGATGCCGTTATCTAGCGCTTGCATCCGCAGATCGGGGGAGGAATCGATCAGCAGGCACGTTTTTTCCGTTTCCACATAAACAGAAACGCGCCGACGCTTATTTTTGGAATGACCGGAAGCGCAAACCTCACACGCGCAGCCGATCAGCGGCACCCCCGTCGAAGCCCCGCAGCCGAGAATGGTGACTTTCATGCCGCGGGCCGTTTCGCTTTCGTGAACAGCCGGAAAAAATTATCCGTGGTGGCTTTGGCGATATCCTCATACGAAATGCCGCGCACGTCCGCCAGGCATTCCGCCGTATGGCGCGTATATGCAGGCTCGCAGATCTTGCCGCGATGCGGCACCGGGGCCAAGAACGGCGCATCCGTTTCAAGCAGCAGGCGCTCCATGGGCAAATCCCTGGCGATAGCCCGCAATTCTTCCGATTTTTTAAAAGTAAGGATGCCGGAAAAGGAGATATATCCTCCTAATTCAACTGCTCTTTCAGCCAACTTTCGTCCTGAACTGAAGCAATGAAGAAGAAATTTAAATGAACCATTTGATATTTCGTTACTTATTTTAAAAATCATATCTTCATCCGCATCTCTACTATGGATAATAAGCGGGCAGCCGGTTTCGCGTGAAGCCGCTATATGCCTGAGAAAACTTTCTTTCTGCGCTTCACGCGGGCTGTTCTCATAGTAATAATCCAGTCCGCATTCACCGATGCCGATGACTTTCGGATGATCGGCGAGATTTATCAGCTCTGCAATCGTTACATGGTTATTAGCGGCTTCATGCGGATGCACGCCCACCGAGGCATAGACGTTTGGAAAACGCTCGGCGATAGCACGCACGTCGGCAAATTCGTACGTGGTGGTGCAGATGGTTTGCATGACGCGCACGCCTGCTTCTTCGGCGCGCTCCACCACGTCATCCACTCTTCCGCCGAAATCCGGAAAGTTAAGGTGGCAATGCGAATCGACAAGGATGGGCTGCATGCGCGGCATCATAAAGAGGATACAGGGAATAACAAGCCGTTCAACTTGAAGAAAACACCGCGCCACGGTACAAGGGGACGCCATGCCGGAAAACGGTAAAGATAAAAAGCTCTCCAAACACCAATATCTCGCGTTTCTGCGGACGGTGCCGTTTTTTGCCGGACTCACGGACCAGGAGATCGGTTACTTCATCGCGCGTTCCGCCGTGCAGGAGTACCGTAAGGGTCTGCGCCTGTTTGAATACGGCGATCCCGCGGAATTATTTTATGTGGTGCTGGAAGGCTGGATCAAGCTCTATCGCGATAACGCGGAAGGCGAAGAGACTGTCATCGCGCTTGTAAGCCGCGGCGAAACATTCAGCGAAACGGCAACGTTTGAGGGATCGGATTATCCTTTCAGCGCTCAAGTGGTGGGGGGCAGCGCAAAATGCCTGGCAATGCCCGCCGGCATCATCCGTGAAAAAGTGCATAGCAGCCCGAAGATCGCCCTCACGATGCTGGCATCGCTTTGCCGCCACATGGATCAGCTCAGCCTCACGTATGAGAACATCACCCGACTGACCTCGGCGCAGCGGCTCGGCTGTTTTCTCCTCAAGCTCTCAATGGATGAAAAATACGCCGCCGCGATCCGCCTGCCTTACGATAAGTTCCTGGTTGCCTCCCGCCTCGGCATGCAGCCGGAAACGTTCTCCCGCGCCATGCGTCGCTTGAAGCGCGATCTCGGCATCACATTTCGCGGGCGCGACGTGCAGATCCCCGATATCGCAGCGCTCCAATCCTATTGCGAAGTGCATTGCTTCCAGCAGGAAACCTGCAGTCCGGCTGAGCGCCTCCGCTGCCGCAATACGCATTGCGACGTGTACCGCATTCTTTGCCTGATGTAAAAACTTGACCTTGATCAAGTTTTTTTTCCACATGCACCCTTATAGTGAGCGCCGGTTTGGTTCTCATCTCAACTCTAACGATAAAGGTAACGGCATGATTGGACGCATGAAATTAGTGGCCGCCGGAACGTTCGCAGCTCTGGCGTTCACAAACGCGGCTTTCGCCACGGAAGAAGCGAATTCGGAAGGTTACAGCAAGGATTACAGCGAATGCTACGAACAAGCGGATGCCAAAGCCGTCGGCGATGCCGAAGGCCAATGGAACCAATTGTTCAACGACTGCATGAAAACCAAAGGCTACCAAATTGAAGAAGAATCCGAAGCCGGAAGCAAAAGTGAAACGCCTCCTGCAGCAGCCGCAACCAGCGCAGCGCCTGCCGCCACGGAAAATTCACCGACCTCAACCGGTGAAGTAGGAAAAGTCAACGAAACGCCTGCCGCTGCTGCAGATAGCGCACCCGCTGCTGCTAAGGAAGTTCCTGCCGCACCCGATGCTGCTAAGGAAGCGCCTGCTGCTGCTCCTGCGGATGAAACCAAGAAGGCTCAGTAATTTATTTATGCGAGCGGATGATCAGGCAGCCGGGAGAGAACCGGCTGCCTGATGCTTTGTGGGTGCCTAGATAATCACGAAGTCACTTTCCGTGAGGGCACCTGGGGGAATCAAATAGTCGTCGATAGGCTCTACATCTTCTTCTTCAGTACGCGGGTTATACGCTTCTTCTACCGCTTCTTGGGAAGATTTTTGCGAAGCGTGGAATCACTCTTACGGAAGCACTATACCGCAAACCGATGGTTCCATCAAATATGCCTAGATGCAATATAACAATATGAAACTTATAAGCTTTTAAGATCCTCATCACATTTTATTAATACCCGTTAACACGCCGAAATCCACAATCCAAAAGCTTCACAGAAAAATAATACTTTTTTTTGATAGAATTTTTTTCTTAGGTTTACTAAGTAGTAACGTTTCACCCGCGGCCCCTTCGTCTAAGGGTTAGGACACGGCCCTCTCAAGGCCGCAATACGGGTTCGAATCCCGTAGGGGTCACCATTCCTTCGTAAGAGCAAGGGATACCCTCATATTGGCAGCTTTCCTTGTGTTTCGCTTTCAAAAAGCGTACACAAAGGGATACACAAATGAGGATAGTAATGCGGCTACCTATCCATAAAGAAAAGGATACGGGTATATGGTGGTTTCGTAAGCGAATCCCCACCGATTTGATTGCCGAGTTTAAAGAGCATACCGGAAAGAAAATCCCTGAAATTAAAGTATCGCTAGGCGTAAGAGATGAGGGCAAAGCTCAAGAGTTAGGTGTTGCTCAGCTAGGGAAGTATGATGACCTAGTACGCTATTTGCGCTCCCGCGCTCAATTATCGCCGGAGGGTATCCGCAGGGCTAGATTTAGCTTGTTCGCTGGTGGCCTCACCCGCACCATTAACAAGGAAATTGACCTTGAGCTTATCCGCTCTCTCAAGCAAAAGGCAGAGAGTGAACTGGATGAAGCCACGCGCAAGAAAAAGGCTTTGGGTAGTGATGAAATCGTACAACCCGCTTTCCGCCGCCGTGAAATGCGTATTACCGATTACATCAAGTACCTACAGAACGCTGTGCGGGTGCTGTGCATTTATGAGCGCATGTTTACCGAACCCGGCTATAATCCCACGAAGGAGCTAGAAGCGACAGCCGATTATCTGGAAGATAACGAGCTTAATATCAGAGATTATATTCTTCGGGCTGTGAAGGAAGGGCGGCTAGATGATAGCGGCAAGCGGGTAAGCCCCGCTGTTTTGCATAACGATACGCCTACGATTAGTGAGGCTATAGATATATGGATTACAAAAAATAGTCCCCGCCCACGCAGTGTTGTAGAATGGCGGTATGCCGTAAAACGCTTTAAAGAAATGCACGGAAATTTGCCGGTTGGGGCTATTGAAGACAGTCATATTGTCAGCTTTAGGCAAGCCTTGATGAAGATTCCCGCACGGCTTCCGGTATCCCTGCGAGATAAGCCGCTGCCTGAGTTAGTGGAGCTTGCGGAAAACGGGAAATTAAAGGGTAAAGGCAAAGAACGCTCCCCTTCCTCTATTAATAAGCTGCTGGTTGCACTGAGCAGCCTTCTACAGACGATGGTTGATGAAGGGAAAATCAGCCGCAATGTAGCAAAACGCAAGCTACTGCGTAAAGATACAGATGGAACCGAACGGCCACCGTATGACCCGGAAGCTCTCAGGAAGCTATTTACCTCAGAGCTTTATCAATCGGATTATTGGAGCAGCCCCGCGAAAGCAAAGGATAAACCCTCGCGTTTTTGGATTCCGTTGATTGCGGTATTTACGGGGTTACGAATTGAAGAAATTTCTGGCCTGAGAGTTTCGGATATTCGTGAAGAAAGCGGCGTACCGTATTTCAGCCTCAACCGTGAACACAAGCGCAAGCTTAAGTCGAAGGCCGCATATCGCAGCGTGGTCATTCATGACGAACTGATAAAAGCGGGATTCCTTCGCTTTGTTGAGGAGCAGAAAAAGCGCGGCGATGGCTTGTTATTTTACGACCGAACGCAAACTGCGGATGGCCGAGTATCCAGTAGCCTATCGAATTGGTACGGGCGTTATGCAAAGCAGATAGGCATTAATTATAATGATACGGCATTTCATAGCCTGAGAGACAATTTTAATGACGCTTGCGAAAACGCGGATTTTACCGACCGCCAAATCACGAGAATCATGGGTCATGCCCATCAGGGCGGAAAAAAGCATTACGGGCTAGGTTTATGGCTTAAGAAAACCACAGAATTGATGAAGCGATTGCAGTACCCTGACCTTGACCTATCGCATTTGTATATCGCCACACACGCCTCCGCGCCGATAAAAGAGAAGAAGCGGCTGAGATTAAAAAAGCGCGAAGCTGCTTAACCGATGCTGGCGGATGGTTCATCGCTATTCAGCCAAGCGGTAATGCGGTCTAAAAGCGTGGCTGGTTCAAGCTTATTTTTACCACGGATAGCACATTCCCACACGATTAAAACACGCCATCCGCTTTCTAGCAGTGCATTGACGTGCCGTTTATCCCGCTCAAGATTCCCTTTTATTTTTGGCTGCCAGTAATCCTTATTGCTACTAGGCATACGGGAAAGAGCGCAACCGTGATAGTGCCAGAAGCACCCATGCACAAAAATAGCCGCCTTGTGCTTTGTAAGGACAATATCGGGCTTCCCCGGCAATCCCCGACCATGCAGCCTGTATCTTAGGCCAGCCCCAAAAAGAAGAGAGCGCACCACCATCTCAGGCTTGGTGTGCGTAGAAGCCACAGCCGCCATCATCCTAGAACGGGTAGTTTTATCGTATTTGTCCATAAAACGTTGTGGTAGTGTAATCAAGCGGTTATGATGCAGCCTATAATAGCAATAAGTGAGAATTATGCCTAAATTTTATGAGGTGTTTGGCATCAACGCTTCCAAGCTTCACGATGTGGGGCTTTTGGAAGTTAAGACTGCTGTCTGCCCCTTTACAGAATCGAAATGTGATGGCGGCGGTAATCGCCACCAGACAAAAATCGCTATTTCGCCTGAGCATGAATTTAGAAGCATTTTTGACCCTACGCTAGAGGCACTCGTTCCCGCAGTTTGCTCTATTGATTACGGTGCTGACCAATGGGTTGTTTGCCCTAGAAGGCTGATGGGATTCAAGAATGAGCGGCCTGTTATTCCTCCGGTCAACCTGTCGCTCCAACAGCATGAAAAGCAAGTGCTGAGAGAAGCAGGACTACAGCCGGGCGTGGAGTATGGCGTATGGTCAGAGGTATATCTAAATTACTCGATAGATGATACGGAGATAGATTATCACTTCGATTTTATAATTGCTCCCCTGCGGCGAGATGTCCCCTTCACGCAGTTGGTTACTGAGTATGGGATTGGCGATAGTGAAAGAGCTGTATTAGCGAAGTGCGCTAAAACAGGTGGTCATTTAGTTGGTAGATTAACCAATGATTCTTTGATTCACGCCGTACCGGACTTAGGACAACCCATTATTATCGAAGTTATGACGGCCAGCACCAGCGGCTCTAATACTGCCGCAGGTACAAATATAGCCGCTGCCTTCCGCAACTTAATCCTTGGCAATGACTATCAAGGGCCAGGAATAAATAAGCGGCAGGTATGGGGTCGCATGGCGACTCAGCTTTTTGCAAAGTCGGCCTTAGCTGAATTTTGGGGAGGTAAAACTTACTGGCTGGTTCAAGACCAGTTGCTCCGCAATATTGAGCTAACTACCAAGCTAAGAGTAGCGGATGCGGTTGAGGCTCAAAATGAAACCATTAATTTCATTTCCCTGAAATACGCTGGCGAAGCAGAAAACAACCGTACCGCTATGCAATTAGATAAAGTGGCGCGGCTTAAGTCAGGTATAGCATTTAATGGAAGCGGCACTTGCTCGGACATCCTGCTACCCAAAGCGTTTCCGCCAAAAATATGGCTGTTGCAGTCTATGCTTCGGCGTAATGTAGCTGCCGTGGTGCAGCTATAGGTTTCCTTACGGGTATATACTCAGGAACGTCTAAGAATTGCCTGATTATTTCAGCACCCAACACCTCAGCTAGTTTTGGCGGCACTGCGTTAGCAACTAAGCGATGCTGGTCGAGTGCTTTGAATGTACCGCTACGCCCCTTGATTGGGCCATGCAGTATAAAATCATCGGCAAACCCGTGTATGCGTAAATACTCACGCGGAGTAAGGTATCTGTTCTCAGTAGGATGATAGAAAGCTTCGCCGCCTCTTAGTGTAAGGCATGGCTGGTTCCACGCAATCCTACGGAATTTGGTTGTATCCTTGTCAGAAAGATTCATGCGCTGCGACTTCGGCAAATGATGCTGCTTTGCAAGGCACTGGCCTTCCGGTACGCCAGCGATTCTTTCCCTGTCTCGCTTAGGGGTAATATCTAAATGGTTAGGTATGCGCTCCGGCTCTCCCGGTAAAACAGGAGGTGGTAAATCTCCAATAGCATCTCTAACGGTTCTATAGGGCTTTGATGTGTTAAATAAATTAGAGCCAGCAATGGAGAAGTGGGAGGCTTCGGGAAAGCTAAACCGTTTGCCCTTAGAAGCGACGATAAAGACCCTCTCTCTTAATTGAGATACTCCATAATCCGCAGCCAGCAATACCTTGTGATTAACCGT
The DNA here is from genome assembly GCA_964644885.1 of uncultured Rickettsiales bacterium. GTDB lineage: Bacteria > Pseudomonadota > Alphaproteobacteria > Rickettsiales > JACKKO01 > CAZXYG01. The sequence continues at coordinate 10,456 of CAZXYG010000028.1, read as the reverse complement.
ATAGCCTAGCCCCTCAAGCTTGCCGATAAGCTGCTTTAATGCTCCACCCTTAATGTCGTTTTCGCATGGCGCACTAAGTAAACCTTTAACCTGCTCTATCAATATAACTTTGGGCTGTAGCACTTCGGCAAACTCAGCCATTTTAAAGAGCAGGATACCTCTAGCATCATCAAGAGATTTGCGTTTACCGATTAGTGAAAATGCTTGGCATGGAGGGCCACCCGCAAGCAAGTCGATTTCATTTGGTTCTACCCCAAGTCTCTCAAGTAATTCCTGCGGCGTTATTTCATTTATATCCCGCTGGAAGAGAGGATTAATGCCCATACTATGTAAGTGCGTCGAAAGTGTCTGATGAGCATTGGGGTCAAGTTCGCAGCACAATAATGGTTCAAAGCCAGCTTTGTGTAAGCCTACGTCTATACCACCAATACCGCTAAAGAGTGATACGGCTTTATATTTGCGCTTTTTTGATTTCATGAGAGGACTCTAACAAATTATTATATTTATACAAAGCTTAAACGCGGCTTCCCGAATAGTGCCACAGGATTTGATTCCGTGCAAACGTTTGCAACTATTATTTAGTTGCAGTTTTTTCGCTAAACAGTAGAGTCTCCATAATCGGAGAACTACCTACATTGATTATTCCCGCATGAAAAATCTGATGCACCATCGTGGATTATATGGCTCGGTTCTGTATGATGACCGCAGACAAACCCTGCATGGAAAAGTTGAAGGCATCAGAGAAAAAATCTCTTATGAGGCGAATGATGTAAAGGCACTGCGCCGACAGTTTGAATCCGCGATTGACGAATATCTATCCGCTCATACACCCCGCCCCCGACTTAGTGGAACATTCAATATTCGCATCGGCGCGGAGCTTCATCAAAAGGCCATATTAAAAGCCAAGCAGAAACGCATGAACCTGAATCAGCTTATTAAGGTGGCGGTAGAAAAATATCTCGATGCAGCATGACTTACGCGGGTAATGAGTCCATCCGCTTCAAGAGACGATAGACCTGTGACTGATGCCATCTTGTAGCACCCCCTGTAAAGGTAGGGATTTGACGCTTATTAAGCTCGTTAGTGATGCTTTGGCTGGTTAGGTAGCCCTCCGCCCGAATCATGCTTATTTGCGGACGAATCGCCCGTATAAACTGTAGTGCAGCCTCTTTGTTTTGGGCGGCGAGTGCTTTACCGTTCTTTCCTAACTGAACGCCCCGCTCCCGCGCCGCTGCCAGAGCGTCTTTGGTACGCTGGCTGATTTGCTCTCGTTCATGCTCTGCAAACGCTGCAAGCATGTGCAGCATTAGGCGGTTTGCGTTAGGGTTATCCACGGCTATAAATTCAATGCCGGATTCCATTAAACCAGAAATGAAAAAGACGTTACGCGCCAGCCTGTCCAGCTTGGCGATAATCAATGTAGCATGATGCTTTTTACATGCGGCCAATGCTGCATGAAGCTGAGGGCGATTATTGTTTTTGCCGCTTTCGATTTCGGTATATTCCTCTATAATCTCCCAATCCCCACCGTTCAAATAGCGCGTAACCGCTTCCCGCTGCGCTTCCAATCCTAAACCGGATTGACCTTGGCGATTTGTGCTAACGCGGTAGTAAGCAATGTATCTTTTGTTCTTCATGGTATCTCCACTTATGATGGGCAATCGTTGGTTAAGGTCATATTGTGGAGTCTGGATTCCATGATTTCTGCCCTGCAAACAAAATCGTCATGCATCATACTGCCAAGCCAGAATGTTGCTCCTGCACAACAAACTGCTTGCAGCCCTACCTGAATCTGCCAAGAGTCCTTAGCTAGGTTTACTTTACTATTTTGAGATTGGTATGCGCCCCGATTACCCGCAATGGCTTGCTGAGCAGAAATATACCGATAACACCCAAACCGCGCAGCTTCACCGCGTGAAGAAGGTGGAAGAGTGCTACGGCAATCTTGATGACCATTTCGCCAACGGCACATACCAGCAGGTGATAGACGCGCTGCAATACTCCACGCAGGACGAACGGCAGAATAAACCCAATCCTTCCAAGATAAAATTCGAGGGCAATATCAGGAATAACCTGCAATCGTATAAAAATGCGGTGGTGCGTTACTGGAAGTTTCTGAATGATGCAGGGTTTCAGGCTGGCATGGTTGATTCCCCCGCCCCCGCAACGCCGGACGATGTGCTTTCATCTTCCGAGGATAAGCAGCAACGTTTTTCGCTTGAGCGGGATATGCAAGCTGCCCTGCGCCTCAATATCCATGCGCTAGACCCCGCGCTCAAAATTACTGATGACGGTGCGGAACGGGCGGTTAATTCCGGCTTGATTGATATTACCTGCGATGACGGTAACGCGATTGTGGTTGTGGAATTGAAGGCGGGAAAAGCGGATAGCCGCGCTATCGGCCAAATCCTCGGCTATATGGGTGATTTGCAGGAAGAGGAAGGCGGCAAGCCCGTGCGCGGCATCTTGGTAGCGCATGATTTTGACCGCCGCGCTAAAGCCGCCGCCCGTGTCGTGCCTACGCTAACACTGAAAAAATATGCGATTGAGTTTAAGTTTACCTCAGAGAATTAAACATCACGGTGACTATCCCCGTCATCCGCAGATTGTAGTCGCGCATGTTTATGAGGTGGGCTAACAATAACCGCTACGGTTTCTTTAATAAAATAGGCAATACCAAGAAATAACCCGCATATCCCCGCCCCAATAATGGCTTGCACCCACGGCGTGAGTTGAGAAAATTTATTAAGCATATCAGCTAAAAAACTGTATTCATTCATACGGCAACTCCCGTTTCATCTGGTTAAATGAAAACGGCTGCCAACATTTATCACGCTGGCAGCCGGGGCTAG
>CAZXYG010000028.1:0-7594 GCA_964644885.1 uncultured Rickettsiales bacterium | reverse complement strand
GGGGCTAGTTACCGCAATACAACGGCGCGACAATCTTTAGCCGCGAGGCTTGGACATGCATTGCCGCACCCCGGCCATAAAGGCGGGAAGCAGCATCATGTTTTCGGTCGATGCAAACCGTGTATTGAGAGGTAACTAGCCCCGGAACACCATTTCAGTGTTCCAATGCAGACTCTAGGGTATTTAGAGGTTGTTGCAAAGCCTGATTCTGATAATTTACAAGCAATTATGAGGGTGGCGTATGACCAATTATTTGTATCCAAGAGGTTCTGAGTGGCGCAAATGGGATTTGCACGTCCACACACCAGAATCTGTTTTAAATAATCAATTCGGTAATGATTGGGATATTTACGTCAAAACGCTTTTCACTAAAGCGATTGAGAAGGAAATCAGTGTAATCGGAATGACAGATTACTTTTGCGCCAAGGGGTACAAAATACTCAAAAGGGACTATCTGTCCAATGACCATAAGCTCAAAGAGCTATTTGATGGTAACGAAGATATTATAAGCAAGATTAAGCAGATATGTATTCTTCCAAATATTGAATTTCGCCTAAACACTTTTGTAGGCGACAAGAGAATTGATTTTCATGTTATTTTCTCTGAATCAGTTCCGATAGAGCATATCGAAAAAGATTTCATAGAATGTATATGCTTTGACTTCGACGCAACCGAAAAACGGAGGCTTACCGAAGAGAATTTGATTAAATTGGGTGAGAGGCTGCAAGAAGAACATGCAGAATTTCAAGGCGCATCACCGCTTAAAATTGGCATGGAAAATGCCACGGTTGACATAAACGAGATAATCAAAGTTTTGAAGGAAGCCCCTTCTAAGTTTAATGGTAACTATGTATTGGTAGTGCCGCCGGATGAAGATTTAAGTAGTGTTTCGTGGAATGGGCAAGACCATCAAGCTCGAAAACTTATTATCCAAAAAACCAATCTTTTATTCGCTTCTAATCCTAATACTATTGAGTGGGGATTAGGTAGAAAACATACGAGCGAAAAAGATTTTATAAAAGAATTTAAAAGCCTCAAACCATGCATTTGGGGTTCAGATTCACATGATTTTGGTAAGCTGTTCGAGCCAGACAACCAGCGGCATACATGGATTAAGGCCGACCCAACGTTTGAGGGTCTTAAGCAGATTATCTATGAACCTGCTTCACGGGTGAAGATACAAGCCGCAATCCCGCAAAGTGAACATATTAAGCCTTATTTCTCACATATAAAAATTGGCGGTGGCAAAATCTTTGATAAGCCGAAGCCCCTTTTCCAGACTATAGATATTCCTCTCAACCCCAACATGGTTGCAATAATTGGCGGCAGAGGCACTGGCAAAAGTCTTTTGCTTGATGCGCTAGCGCACATATTTGGTGGTGAAGAAAGTAAGCCGCTTGTAGAAAGAAATGTAAGGCAAATCAAATTAGATAGCTCCGTAAAAGCTACATATACGAAACAGGACGGCCAAACTAAGCAGGATTATTTAGTTGAAGAACGAAATATCAATGACCTAAATTATCTGCATATCCGGCAGGGAGATGTAAAAGATATTACGGTTGACCCTTTGCGGCTCGATAAGGAAGTCAAAAAGCTGCTGAATCTACATTTGGATGAAGGAAGCTCCGAAGACGATGGTGCTTTTAACCGGCATTTAGCAGAATTTATTGAAATTCACGCTTTCCTAAATAAGCGCAATGAGAATGGAGAGCTAGTTAATAGCGAAGAGGCTATTGCCGAGCAAAAAAGACGTTATCAGCGTTTAGTCGATTCTCTAACTACAGAGAAGAATAAGGCTCTAATAGAGGAGTATGTCTCGAATAGCAAAACGCTTAATAAGCTAGTGACGGTCAAAAAATCTTTGGGAACATTGCAAACCAAGCTGACGCAACATTCTCAAGATTTAAATAAAGAGATTTCTACTGCAAATGAAGCGGTAAAAGAACATTCTGTTAAGAAGATAAGTCTACTTTCGCTTACAGGTCAGTCTGCCGAAATTAAGGCTATTGAAGTGGATTGAGATGAAAAAGTAACTGCTAGCAAAAATAAGATTGCAGAGGTTGAAGCAATTTTTAAGAAAGAGAAAATCGAAGGAGATTTGCAAGCACTCTTGGAAAACGTGGGGGCTTACCGAAAGAAAATTGATGAGTGCAACGAGAAGCTTGAAGTTATAAAGCAAAAAAAGCTTCGTAACGAAGAATTGCTTAAGTTAGCACATATCTATGCCAGAAAAATCAAAGTTAACCTGCTTGCTCAAAACAGCGTCGTGAATAATCGTTGGACTCAAATCAAGGAAGGGAAGGAAGGCTGGTCTGCCCAACAAAAGAAGCTCATTGATTCGTTGCTTAAAGACGTAACCATTAAAGGTGTTATTAGGTTTGGCAAAGAAAGCTTTCTAAAGGCAATTTCAGATTCTCTAAATAAACAGAAATTCAGGGCTGCTGCTGGTAAAACCACAGAGTCAAGAATTGCTGAAACTTTCCCCATCGAGAATTTCGATGACTATATCGCGCTGCTATCAGATGAAAAGGTAATAGCTATTGATGGTGGCGCAATATGCCTTTCTGACTTTATCGAGATGGAAGATTATTTTGTTGGAACAGGCTGTCAGGATTTTCTGCGTAAACTCTTCTTATCTGAACACAGAAAGAAATATATTACTGTTTTAGCTGATATTCGGTATAAAAATAAATCGCCTGAAAACGAGCTATCAGTAGGGCAGAAAGGTACTTTTTACCTGTGCTTGAAACTAGCTACCGATTCTTTCTCAACACCGTTCGTATTCGACCAGCCCGAAGACGATTTGGATAATGATTTTATTGTTGAAGAGCTTGTACCAATTTTTAGGGAAATAAAGCAGTTCCGACAGGTGATAATTGTTACGCATAATGCCAATTTGGTAATTAACGCCGATGCTGAACAAATTATTGTGGCTGATAATGAGGATGAAGAACTCACCTATTATTCGGGAAGCATTGAAAACCTCTCTTATCAAGATGGACATAAGGTTCTTTCGCATAAAATCAAAGAACATGTCTGCAAAGTATTAGAAGGCGGTAGAGATGCCTTCGATAGAAGGCAACAAAGGTATTTTGCCTAACGCTTCCCCGGTGCTGGCTTCCGGCGCACCCGTTGCGCTACCATCTGATGGATAATGGATTGATACTCCGGCGCGACTTCGTACACTTCACGCTGCCCTTTGGTAGGGATAAGGTAAGAGTTGCTACCGTTACCGCGCCGTAGCTCTTTTATGGCCTTGTGCATCTGCGTCCCCCGCTCGGCTGTAACAGACCCCATATTGCATAGGGAGGTGAGGATAGCGGTCATCAGCTTATGATTTCCCTCACCGGCATCATGCAATGCTCCGAAAAACTCTACCATGCAGGATGGATTAGTTTTTAGGCTATAGCTTGGTTCATCAAAACGAATAGCGGAAGCAAAGCTGTGGAATCGTTTTGTAGCATCACCAATCGCATAGCGTAGTAAAAGTGGAATATGGTCGGTGCGCCGATTATCTACGCGCTCTGCGCCGTGAGGCATGGCAATCAGTTCGTCCAGTCGCTTGCGGAGGTAACGCACCTCGAAGCGGATGCGCGTGGGTGTCTTCGCGTAAATCACCAGTTTGACGTTTTCTTTCAGTTCCACGGATAGAATCTGCGCGTTTATAAAACGAGTGCGTTCGGATTCATCCTCATACCTGAATTTCCGGCTGTAAGTGAATATGCGCTTGCTTAAGCGGAACACCTCCACGCCGATGGATTTGACGAACTCCGCCGCGCTATCGTGATAAAAGTCCCAATAAATCTCGGTACGGTAGATGCGCCACCTGCTCCAATCTAAAATAGGTGCGATAGGTATATCGGGGTCAATGATATACTGCTCCGTTAGGAAACCATCACCGTCACGCACCGTATCGGACAGTCCGGGTTCATCGCTCAGATTTTCCTCGATGAGCGATTGGTAATCCACCCCTGCCGCAAAGTGATGCAAGAATAGCTCCCGCGCTGCGTTTAGATAAAGTAAAAGAGATTCTTCAAGATTCGCAGATGCCGCCCATGCTTCGCGTGTAAGGTAATTATCCTTCGCGTCTAGCGCGTAATCATGAAGCTCTTTCAGGTATGGCTTGTTTTTGCGAAGCAACTGTTCTTCGCTAACATCACGACGCGCTGCCGATGATTCCGGCGTGAGGTTGGCAAAAAATCGTGTGGGATTGTATTGCAGCCTCAGAGGGAACTTGGCGAGCCGGTAATGCTCAGACTCCATGACTCGCTTAACATAAACCTTGTCGCCACCCAACACATAATCATCCGAGAAGTAAAGCGGGTGAACGCCCCGCATATTGCTATTGAAAATCGGAGTGGCTTTAAGGTCGAGCTTGTATTGCTGAAATCTCTCCGTTTCATCCGCTCGGTATTGTATGGCGATGTTCGGGTAATAAATGGCGAGGTGGTCAATACGGGCATTATCGGGAGTGATGTTATCAATCGAAAATTGCGGTAGATGCCCGTCCGGGTTATTCCTTCTCCTGAATCTTACCTTGTGTACTCTCCTCCTTCTCACTGTCATTCTCTTGTTACCCCTATAGTATGGCTCCGCCCGATTATTGTAATCGGTTATCAGCAATAACAGATTTTGGAACAGGGATTTAGCGAAAAATCGGCGATGGCGCCTTTCCAGAAAAACTGCCAGCCATTTAAAAACTATAGAAGTGGTAGGGGGTCTAGTGCTTCTCCTCCGTTCTGGAAAAGCCAGTTTCTAATCTGCGATAGATGATAACAGATTACGAAAAGCTATTAGCTGTCCTACTTATGTATTCGAGCTATTTTGCTATCACCGATTTCTAGGGATGCAGGAACGCAAATCGGTAGAGTTTATGCGGTGTTGGTGGATTATATTTTAGAAAGCTATATCAGGCTACTTTTGCATACGATTATCGCAGATTTATGCAGCCCCCGCTTGTGTGTATACGGTTTGATAATGGTGCAACCCCGTTTGCAGGTGGCGTAGTAACGGGCGTAAATGTGGTGCAGAGCGATAACGCACTGAGGGTTTAGGCTGAGGTGGCGTTATTGGCTTTATGGGTTTGGGTTTGACCGCTTTATAGCTTAAACGCTCTCTTACCATTTGGTCGCCCTCCCGCATCATTTGAATATGGTAAATGTGCGATTGGCGGAATTGAGTAATGCCTTGCGTGTAGAGGTCGTTTAGGACATGCACGATAACCAAAACCTGCTCACGGATATATAGCGGCCTGTCCGGCCAGCCCCATGAGCGGTAGGATTTTGAAACACGGCTAAAGGGTGGTGGTAGCATACCGTGATTAAACCACCTTTGTACGGTATTCCGATGCAGACCGATAATGGCGGCAATATCGTCTATCCGATAGGCATAGGTTTCGTGCATCCCGAATTTTACCTTGCAATAGCGGTGCTGGCGGATGCTACGATAGGTTAGCTTGGGCGGTTGGCGTAAGGATGATTCATTCCCGCCCCGCAAATGCAGCTTGCGTAGCTTGTCTTTTGCTCTGCGGCTTTTCCCGCTTAGGGGAATGTGATACAACCAATCGTGATATGGCATAATAACCCTTTGCAAATACTTGCATTATTAATGCTGCATTATAGGCTTTTATAGCGTCATTCACAACCCCGGCTAGGGTAGGTGCATCAGCCCCCGATTTGCAACCGGCAGAGTCATTTGTGTTCTTTTACGATACTACCGGATGGCAAAGATAATATTGATGCTCAGTTCGATGACGAAACCGGGACTCGAATTGAAACTATGGTATTGTTAGCAATGGATTTACGCTTGCAATCCGTACACAAATCTAGTACACAAAATGACGAGCGTTAAATTGAAACGCAAGGAAATACGCCATTTCCGGCCCCTGATAAACTCTCCCGTAGGGGTCACCAGGGCTTTTAGAAGATTTTCAGAAAATGGCTATTGCCAATATTCCTTTACCCATCCGCTGCAATCGGGGGGTTTTGGGTAGCCGTGAAAAACGACGATGCGGGCTGCGTCCGGGAATGTTTTTTCGCAATGGTCATGCTTGTAGCTAACCACCTGCGCCGGGTCAAAGAAATGCACGTCCTTCAGCTTGTGAGCGATGTAATGCTGATCCGTTTTCAGCCCCATGTCGCGCCAGGAAAATTGCGTATAGAGGTTGGTATGCTTTCCGGCATCGAACAGTATCGCGCTGGAGTTATAGCCGCCGTCCAGCCAGTCCTTGAGTATCCAGAACCCGCCGGGAGCGATCAGGCCATCTATGCTTCGCACGATGACGACGTCCAGATCCAAATAAAGCACTCGGCCTTTCAAGCCGTTTTCGGAGTTGAACAGGCCCAGCTTCGCCCACCAGCCAGGATGGCCGGAGAGTTCCTTCTCCACCCGAAAATCCGCGCCCGGATAATTTTCGGGATGGTCCGTGAAGCAGACGAATTCATGCGGCAGAGTCAAATGCCGCCGCGCCATGTTCCGCAGCTTATGGACATACTCCGGCGCGAACTTCGTTCCGACGTTGACGCAGGTTATCGTCACATGGCTCATGTTGTGTTCTTCGTTAATTTTTTATTAATAATTATGTGCTATTATTGAAAATATCATACTGCAAGAAAGAGCGAGAGTACCATGTTCGGAAAAGACGGCAAGAAGCAAAGCAACAACGTACCTGAAGGCAAGATTGCAAAAGTACATATCGTTTTTGAGCGCGCCGATGCAAATGCACAAGCTGAGAAAGTTTCTATCATCAGGATCCTTACTTCCAACCAGCAATATTTGTACAGTCCACAAGAGCCGCAAGCGTTCAAAAGATACTCCGATGCCATAGGTGACTGGGTGCCGCTTTCTCCGATCAATCATAAGAAACTGGCAGCGTTTCTCACTGCGGCGATAGGTCAGGCAACGGAGGTTGTTGTCAAGCCGCCTTCACTTGCCGTGCCCCAATCCTACAAAGGCCAAGATAAACAGCACGTGCTGCCAAGGCTTCTTAATGCACTGGGAATACCGTATCCACCTGAAAAATCCCCCCGCCGAAATCGCAGAGCCATAATGTATCCTCCTCACGGCTGGGCTGTTTTCTTCCTATGGAGCACGTCATTCCTGCCGGCGATAAAAAGGCCGAAAAACCGAACCTAGCGTTTTTTCTTGAGTTCCACCATTGACGTGAAGTAGCCTTTGGCGACTTTCTCCTCGTCGGAGAGCGCGCCTTCCTGCTTTGGCGCTTTCCTGGGCTTGTACGTGTTTTCGGCGTGATCGATAACGAAGCCGCCGCCCTCGCCTTCCTTCACCTTGATTTCCAGCACGTATTTCCTGACCGGCGGTTTTTTGGTGCGCTCGTAAAGGATGATATAAAGCTTGTTCTTGGTGGGAATGGAGATTTCCGGGTATTCCTCATGCAGTTTCATCAGCAGCGCGTGGGCTTCTTCGACGCTTTGGAATAACGGCTTTTTCTTGATGGCGCGCAAGATAGGATGACCCCAGTCCGGATGGGTGCGCTTGGGCCTCTTCTTCTGCGGATGATGCTTGAACTCCACCTCCAGTTTTTCGGGATAAAGAGTGAATTTTCCATCGCCGATCTTGCGGTGGCGGATAATGG
>CAZXYG010000027.1:20394-23264 GCA_964644885.1 uncultured Rickettsiales bacterium | reverse complement strand
GCGCGTCGTTGCCGTTGGTGACGATCTCGGATGGGCCTTCGCTGTTTGTGGTAACAACCGGAACAGTGCGCGCCATCGCTTCCAGCAGCACGATGCCGAAAGGCTCATGCAGCGAAGGCAGACAGAAAATATCGATAGTCTTAAAAAATGAGTTTTTTTCCGTTATCCAGCCAGGAAAATCAATATACGAAGCCAAACCGGACGCATCGCGGCACGCCTTCAGCGCTGCTATCTCCTCGCCGTCCCCGGCGATTACGGCATGACAATGCATGCCCTTTTGTTTCAAAAGCGCAAGGGAACGGATGAATATATCGAAGCCTTTCTTTTTTACGAAACGGCCCATGGTTCCGATGACAGGCGGCGAATGGAATGTTCCGGGCTTGGGCAACGCGGCAGGCAACGCGATCATATTGGGGATATGAAAAACGGTATTTTCCGGCTGCCCGGCTTCGATGACTTTTTTTTGCAGATCGGCGGTGATGGTGAACAAGCCATCTAGGCCGATCATGCGCCGGAAGCTATAATTATGCACCACGCCCGCCACGGGAATGCGCGCGCCACGCGCCAGCGCAGCAGCGCGGTTGCCGTGCGCGATAATAATATCGGCTGTGATGTTTTTGAGCCTCCGGGCGGCCAGCGTGTCCCATTGGCCGAAATTGCGAATGGTTACAATGCCACTGCCGCACTGTTGTTTCAATGTGGCGTGAACGGCGGCGCCCGGCTGAATACAGGATATAACCTCATGACCGCGCTGAAGCAGGGCATGGGTATAATCCGCGAAGGATTGTTCGATACCGCCCAACCCCCGACTGAACATGACATTAAGAACGCGCAAGAAAGTTCCCTACTCCGGCATTGAGATATCGAAGCTAGGGAAGTTAACGTCTAGTGTAAATAGAATTCCCCCTTGGCGAAGCGGAAATCGGAGGGCTTGATAAACTGGCAGTTCATCACTTTTACCGAATGCAGCTTGCCTTCCAGCGAACGCTCCCAAAAATTCAGGAATTTCATCAGAATAGGAAAATCCGTAGGATTATCAATCTCTTGCCAGATATAAGATTGTAAAAGAACCGGATAATCCGGCAGGTGATAAAAAATTTCCGCCGTGGTCAGGCGGTAATCGCGCAACATGAGTTCAAGGGTTTTCATAGTCTCTTTTCCTCCTACCTGGTGGATAAGAGCCATTATAGCATAAAACATGCGGAAATGCACTATGGAAGCTATTTTTTAGATAAAAAGCGCTGTTTCAAGAACCGGATGCCAAGCACCAATCCTTCCTGGTCGATGCTGTGCCCCAAGCCTGGACGGCGGTGCGTTTCCACCGGAACATCGCAGGCTTTAAGCGCGGTTTCAGCTACATTCATGGCGGCAAAGGGCACGATATCATCGCTGTCGCCATGAATCAGGCAGACCGGCGGCGTGCTTTTGCATTCGTTCTTCAATAGTTCCGCGCCGATCATGGCGCCGGAATAGCCGATGATCGCGCCGCAGCGGTTCTTTCGCCGCAGAGCCGTGTAAAGCGCCATCATCGTGCCTTGCGAGAAGCCGATCAGCGCGAGGGCTGATTCCGGCACGCCGGTTTCTTTTAATTTTACGTCGATGAAATGGTTGAAAATAGGCGCGGCGGTCTGCACGCCTTTTAATACCGCCTTGGGTGATCTATCCTGCAGGCTGAACCATTGGTATCCGAACGGCGCCATATCGCAAGGGAAAGGCGCGTTGGGCGAAACGAAATGCGCCTCCGGGAAATGCGGCGCAAGCTCCGGGGCAAGGCCGATCAAGTCATTGCCGTCGGATCCGAGGCCGTGCAGAAGAATAATGAGCTGCTTCGGTTTGCTTGAACGCGGCGGTATTTCAGGGCCATTAAGTATTGTTATCATGTTTCCACTTTCTCCTTCCGTTTCGCTAAAGGGTGATGGTCGTGCACCAGAGTTCTCAAGCGTTCATCTAAAATATGCGTGTAAATCTGGGTGGTGGAAATGTCGGAGTGACCCAGCAGTTCTTGCAGAACCCGCAAATCCGCGCCGTTATGCAGAAGGTGGCTGGCGAAGGAATGCCGCAGCACGTGGGGCGATACCCGCTCCGGCCTGATTCCGGCGGAAACCGCCACGGATTTTAGAAGCTGCCCGAAACGCTGGCGGGTAAGATAGCCCTCCTCTCCGAAGGATGGAAACAGCCACGGAGAATAGGGCTTTTTGCCCAGAAAACGCTGGCGCACCGCCAGATACCTTACCAGCGCCGATTTGGCGGAATGGTTGAACGGCACCAGCCGCTCTTTTCCGCCCTTGCCCCGGACAATAAGAAAATCTTTGAGGTTATCCGCATGCAGAATAGCGTTACGGGTATTGGTTTGAAGAGAGGCGAGTTCGAGCGATACCAGCTCCGAAACGCGAAGGCCCGTGGCGTATAGCGTTTCAAGCAGAGCCGTAAGCCGCAGGCCTTCGGGAGTGCCGTCGCTGTGCGCTTGCGTAAGCAACGCTTCCACTTCTTCCGCCACAAGATAGCGAGGCAGAGGTTTAGCCGCCTTGGGCGCATCGAGCGAAAGAGCCGGGTTATCTGCGCGAAGGCCCTCGCTGCATGCAAACTGAAAAAATTGCCGGATGGCGGAAAGCTTACGCGCCGCGCTGGATGGAGCAAGCCGCCGTTTGGCGAGGTAGGAAAAGTAAGCCTTCAGCGTTTCAAGATCGACGGTTTCCAGTTTTTGCGCGGGCGCGTGGCTGACGATAAACGCAGCAAGTTCCTTGATATCGCTCTCATAGGCCTGGAGGGTATGGCGCGAAACGCCCCGCTCCCCCAGCAGCATTTCGGAGAAGGATTCAATCAGCGCGACGGACACCGCGTTTTATTCGGTTTGTTTCGGCGAAGGCACC
>CAZXYG010000027.1:18840-20384 GCA_964644885.1 uncultured Rickettsiales bacterium | reverse complement strand
GGTGGATATCTTTTACCATAAGAAAGCCCAAGCCTGCAGCCAGCAGGCCGATGATGCCGAATAGAATGATTTTTCCCATGACTGCTCCCTATTGTGTATGCGCGCGATTACGATAATATGAAACCGTCATGAACGGTAGCAAAAAAACCATTGTCTTGGTGGGGTTGATGGGCGCAGGAAAATCATCAATAGGATGGCGGCTTGCCAAGCGGCTTGATCTGCCATTCATCGATGTGGATCGCGTGATTGAGGAACGCGAGAAATGTTCCGTCAGCGAGTTATTCGAGTTGGCGGGCGAGCCATATTTTCGCAAGCGCGAGAAAGAGATTATCACGGAACTATTGGATGGAGAACCGTGCATCATGGCCCCCGGCGGCGGCGCGTTCATGGATAAGGATATCCGCCGCCTGATTAAAAAAAAGGCGGTTTCGGTGTGGCTGAACGCGACTTATGACGTGCTGCTCGACCGCGTTTCCCGGCGCAAAAACAGGCCGCTGCTGGAGAAAGGCAATAAAGCCGAAGCGCTGCGCAATCTTTACGACAAGCGCAGCGCGGTTTATGCTACAGCCGACGTTACCGTTTCCAGCGACGATGGGCCGCATCATCGCGTGGTGGAGCGTATCCTGCAAGAACTTGGGTATCAATAATGGCGCAGAACAATATAAGCACCCTGACCGTCCGGCTTGACAATCGCAGCTATGATATCCTCATCGGCAGGGGGTTGTTGCATGATGCCGCCCGTTATGTTGCTCCGCTTCTGTCACGCCCAAGAGCGATGATCGTCACGGACGCCAACGTGGCAAAGCATCATCTCAAGACGTTGCAAAAATCCCTGAACGATTCAGGCATCGAAACGCATCCGATTATCCTCAATCCCGGTGAACGGAGCAAATCCTTCGGCGCGCTCAAAAAACTTCTGGAAACCATGCTCGGCCATAAGCCGGAGCGCGGCGATACGATAATCGCCTTGGGCGGCGGCGTGGTCGGCGATATCGCGGGATTAGCCGCGAGCATTCTTCTCCGCGGCGTGCGTTTCATTCAAATCCCGACCACGCTGCTGGCGATGGTGGATAGCTCCGTGGGCGGCAAGACGGGCATCAATACGAAGCACGGCAAGAATCTTATCGGCGCGTTTTATCAGCCGCGGCTGGTTCTGGCGGACGTGGGCGCGCTTGTTACTTTGCCGGAGCGGGAAATGCTGGCCGGGTACGCCGAAGTCGTAAAATACGGATTGATCAATGACGCCGCCTTTTTCAAGCGGCTTGAAAAAGAAGCCGTAAAGTCTCTGCACATACGCGAGGAGGCGTTTCTGCGCTTCATCGTGAAGCATAGTTGCGCCGCCAAGGCCGCCGTCGTGGCGGAGGATGAAAAAGAGCATGGCCGCCGCGCGCTGCTCAATTTTGGCCACACGTTCGGCCATGCCCTAGAGGCGGAAACAGGGTATGGCGAGGCGTTGCTGCATGGCGAGGCGGTAGCTACCGGCATGGCGCTTGCGTTCCGATTCTCGCAGCAGCTTGGCTTATGCAAAGCGGAAGACATAAAGC
>CAZXYG010000027.1:14883-18830 GCA_964644885.1 uncultured Rickettsiales bacterium | reverse complement strand
AAGCGGGTGGAACGGCATCTCTCCGCTGTCGGGCTTAAAATATCGCTGAAAGAAATTCCGCGCCGCTTTTCTGCGGAGAGGCTGCTTAAGCACATGCGGCAGGATAAAAAAGCAAAACAGGGAAAGATGGTCTTCGTGCTGGCCAGAGGCATCGGTCAAGCCTTCGTCGCGGAAGATGTGCGAGAGGAAGATGTACGGCAATTCTTAAAAAAGAACGTGTAGCGAACATGATTGCGTCCACTGTCGTATTTATTGCATCCATTTTTTTTCTTCTCCTTCTTTCGGCCTTTTTTTCTGCTTCTGAAACCGGGCTGACGGCGCTTTCGCGCGCCAAGCTGCACAAGCTGAAAATGGAAGGAAATAAGCGCGCTATCTTAGTGAGCGAGTTACGCCAAAACAAAGGCAGCCTGATCGGCGCGATTCTGCTTGGCAACAATGCGATGAATATCGGCGCATCTGCGATTGCCACCAGCCTTGCCATCCATCAGTTCGGCGAAGAGGGCGTGATCTACGCCACCGGCATTATGACCCTTTTGGTGCTGATCTTCGGCGAAGTTCTGCCAAAAACCTACGCTTTCCGTCATGCCGAGCGCGTGGCCCTTCTGGTCGCACCACCGCTGAAGATTATCGTTCGCCTGTTCGGGCCGGTCACGGCAACGGTCCAGAAATGCGTGGATTTCCTGCTGCGGCTATTCGGCCTTCTGGAGGCCGGAGAAGAGGATATTCCAAGTTCGGACGCGCTGCGTGGAGCCATAGATCTGCACCATCAGGAAGGCGGCGTGGGAAAAAGCAAGCGCGATATGCTGGGCAGCATTCTTGATCTCGGCGAAACCGAAGTAAGCGAAGTGATGATTCATCGCCGCAATATGGAAACGCTCAATTTCGACGAAAAGCCGGAAACCATCGTTACCCTGGTGGCAAAAAGCGCCCATACCCGGTTCCCGGTATGGAAGGATGATCCCGCCAACATTGTAGGCATACTCCACGCTAAAAATCTTTTTCGCACCCTGCGCCGTCACAAGGGGGATATAAACGCGCTTGATATCAAGGCTATTCTTTCCGCGCCGTGGTACATCCCCGCGACGACGACGCTGCTCGACCAACTGCAGGCTTTTCAGGAGCGCCACGGCCATTTTGCGCTGGTGGTGGATGAATACGGCGAATTGCTGGGTTTGATGACGCTGGAAGATATCCTGGAGGAAATCGTAGGCCCCATCGAAGACGAGTACGACCGCGAGCCGGCCGGAATCGAGAAAGCGCCGGAGGGCGGCTATATCATCGACGGCACGGTCACCATCCGTGATCTCAAGCGCGCACTGGACTGGAACCTGCCGGACGAGCAAGCTTCCACGGTGGCGGGGCTGGTCATTCACGAGGCGCAACGTATTCCCAAGGCCGGGCAGGTATTTCATTTTCATGGCATGCGCTTCACTATCCTCGAGCGCGAGCGCAACCAGATCACACGGCTGAAATTGGAGAAGTTCGAGGGGTAAAAATCCCGGAGTATCAGTCTTTGAGTGAACGGAATTGCTTGGCCAGCTTCAGGCCCTGATTCTGATAATGCGAACCGATGTCCTGGCCGTAAAGCGCGTCCGGACGGGCTGCCATGCGTTCATAGCGCAGCCAGCCTACGGTCTGGCTGTGTTCCAGAAGGAACGGCACCTCGTGCGATCGCACTTCAAGCACGGCGCGGCTGCCGCCGGCCTTGCCGGTTTCAGGATTCCAGCCGAATCCGGGATCGAAGAACCCCGCGTAATGCACTCTGAATTCGCCCGCCCGCGTGTCGTAGGGAAGCATTTCGGCGGCGTAATCCGGCGGGATGCCCACGGGTTCTTTCGTCATCAGGATATAGAACGTGTCAGGATCCAGGATGAGGGAAGGAGTCTTATGAAAACGGATGGGTTCCCAGAAATCGAGCGGATCGTAGTCGCGTTTCTCCAAATCAATGCGTTTTGCATGCTTCCTGGCCCGGTATCCAATAAGCGCGCCGGTTTCACCCGTGCCTTTCAAATCGACGGTAAACCGCAGCATGCCATTCTCTTCGCCGCTTTTTTTCTCTCCGTCCTTCATGGAAATGATTTGGCCTTCGTCGAGCAAACCCTGCCACTCATCGAGCGGGATGTGTAATGGCGCGGCGCCTACGGTTTGGCGGAAGCGGAGCTGGTTCAGGCGGTCGCCTGCCCGGACAACCACGCTGAAACTGCGCGGCACGATCTCGACATAGAGCTTTCCGGCGTAGCCTTTTTCCACTTGATCGAAAACGGTGCCGCCATCGGTAATCAAGCGGGCAAGGATATCCAGGCGGCCAGTGGAACTCTTGGGGTTGGCTAAACCCTTCATCTCATGCTTCAGGCGGAGTTCTTCCTGCAAAGGAATCACATACACCCTGCCTTTCTCAAGAACGGCTCCTTTCCGAAGGTCGATTTTGAAATCGTCGAAGCGCGCATCGAGCCGCTGCATTTGCTCCGGCACCGTCAAACGCGCTCCCGGAAGGAAACTGCTATCCACCGGGTAAGCGACATCGCCCAGCCGTAGGTCGATGCTGGCGGGTTGGATCTGGTCATGGGCAACATCGGCCTTCGCCATGATTTCCTTATTGCGCAGCATCTCCCGTATCACCTGGCAGGGTAAGATTCCTGCGCCGTTGCGTTGCATATCCGGTCTGGCAGGCAGCAAATCGGCCTGGCTCATCGCGATCCGGCGCGCGACTTCGCGTTAAACGCCAGCGCCAGAATCTTATAGGCCAGCTTGGCGGCGAGGAAGTCGCAGGAATGGAGGCCCTTGATGGGAGAAAGCTCGTTGATGTCCGCGCCCACGATGTGCGAAACCTGGCTTGCCGCGGTGATGATTTCGATGGCGTCGTCCCAGAATAAGCCGCCCGGTTCCGGCGTGCCGGTGGCGGGCATCAGGCTGGCATCGAACCCGTCGAGGTCGAAGGTGAGATAAACCGGCCGCCCGCGCAGATGCGAAACGATTTCAGCCACGTCCCATGTTTTTCGGTCCTTGGCCCAATAGATATGCAAACGGTCGCGATTGGCCTCCAGGAACGATATTTCTCCGGCGGAGATATTGCGGATGCCCACCGAAACCAATGTGACGTGCTTGTGATCCATGCAGCGCCGCAGCGCGGCGGCGTGGGAGTAGGGCTGTCCCTCGTAGCCGTCGCGCAGATCGGCGTGGGCGTCGAAATGCAGAATGGCGAGGTCCTTGTATTTTTTAGCGAAGGGACGAATAGCGCCTGCAGAGATAGAGTGTTCGCCTCCAAACGTGAAAGGAAATTTCTTATCTTTGAGCACACCCTCTACAAGAGTTTCCAGTTGCGCCAGCGCGTCCTCTATTTTTTCCTTAATCTCCGGTTCCTTGAGCGTGACAACGCCGATGTCGCGGAACGGCTCGCGCCAAAGCTGCTCGTCGAACAACTCCACCTCGTGTGAGGCTTTGATCATGGCCTTCGGCCCCTTATGCGTGCCGCCGCCGTAGCTCACGGACGCTTCCAGCCCGAATGGAATAACTACGGCCTTCGCCTCGCCGTAAGAAACGGAATCTTCCTGCGGCAAACCGAGGAACGCTTTAGCGGGTTTCATGAGGAGCGGAGGCATAGCCGCTGATTCTTATGCGGATTCCCTAGGATTTGCAAGTGGGTTGATGGGCATTGATACGTACGGCTAAATGAGGCGCAACTTTTATAGTAAAAATGATTGGGTACATACGAAGGCGGCGCTAAAGGCGGACGCCTTGAAGCCAGGATCGGCAACCAGCAGATGATGGCGCCCCATGTTTTTTCTATGGGGGTGAGTTCCAGGGAGTATGGGGGCAGGAATGGGCAAGAGAGTGAGAATTCACCCGCACTGCGCCCGGTGCAGCAGGCAGTGATCGGCGAGCACGCAGGCCAGCATAGCCTCGCCCACCGGCACGGCGCGGATGCCGACGCAGGGGTCGTGGCGGCC
>CAZXYG010000027.1:8600-14873 GCA_964644885.1 uncultured Rickettsiales bacterium | reverse complement strand
GATTCAGGATAGAGCTGGTCGGCTTCACGGCGAAGCGCACCACGACATCTTGCCCGGAGGAGATGCCGCCCAATATGCCTCCGGCGTGATTGCTCAGGAATACCGGCTTGCCTTTCTTCATGCGGATTTCATCGGCGTTTTCCTCGCCGGATAGCGCCGCGGCGCTCATGCCAGCGCCGATTTCGACGCCTTTCACCGCGTTGATGCTCATCATGGCGGCGGCGAGGTCGGCGTCCAGCTTGGCGTAAATAGGCGCGCCCCAGCCGGCGGGAACCCCTGAAGCCACTACCTCGATGATTGCGCCGGCAGAGGAGCCGCTTTTACGTACCGAATCCAAGAAGCCTTCCCATTCCTTCGCTTTTTTCGCGTCCGGGCACCAGAAGGGATTGTTTTCCACTTCCTTCCAGTCCCACCGCTCGCGATCGATGGCATGCGGTCCCATCTGCACCAGCGCGCCGCGGATGGTCACGCCTGGGATAATCTTGCGAGCAATGGCCCCGGCGGCCACGCGCATCGCGGTTTCGCGCGCGCTGGCGCGTCCGCCGCCACGATAATCGCGGATGCCGTATTTCTGGTGATAGGTATAGTCGGCGTGGCCGGGGCGGAATTTATCTTTGTTTTCGTCATAATCTCGTGAGCGCTGATCTTCATTATGAATAATCAGGCTGATGGGCGTGCCGGTGGTTTTGCTCTCGAACACGCCGGAGAGAATCTTCACCGCGTCGCTTTCCTTGCGCTGGGTGGTGAAGCGCGACTGCGCCGGACGGCGTTTATCGAGATAGATCTGAATATCGGCTTCTTCCAGAGGAATATTGGGTGGCGCGCCGTCCACCACGCAGCCGATCGCCTCGCCGTGGCTCTCGCCCCAGGTGGTGAATCGGAATGCATGGCCGAAGGTGTTGAAGGTCATATCAACGAATCAATGTGATGGATACCTGATCGAGCTTGACGTGTTTCCACGCCCGGTCGGCGCTCAACGCTGTATACCCCCAACGCCCCGCCGCCGCCAGACAAATTCTATCTTCCAGAGAAAGCCCAAATTGTTTTGTATAAGGATCATATGATGCAGCCTGATAGGCAAGCGTCTCGTCCACTTCCACCAGCGTGATTTTCATGAGAGGCAAAAATGTTTGTACTTCTTCGAAGGTGTGTTGTTCACGTAATAATTTAGTGGCGACTTCGGCAAGGTTGACGGTTGTCATATGCACGCCATGATCGAGCGCTTGCTTTACAGTTTCTTTGCCTTCCTCATTAAAAATGAGAGCAAGCAAGGCGGATGCGTCGAGAATGATTGGCTTCTGCGCCATTTACTCGTTTTCGGCTTCCTTGCGGCGTTCGGCGATAAATTCATCGACGATGGTGCCGCGTCTTTCCGGTGCAGTACGCTCTTGGGCAATTTTTTGTAGCTGCTGCAATGCCATCCGGGGGCTGATGATGCGGATGCCGTATTCGTCCAATGTCAGCGTGACGGCGTCGCCTTCGGCAAGGCCGAGTTTTTTCCGGTATTCTACGGGTATCACCACCCGCCCGCCGTTGCTGATGTGAGTATGGATGTGCTCTGTCATTTTTATGCTAAAAATGGCATATTTCAAATATTATGCCATTCTATAACAAAAATGTCAATCCACCGTGCTGATATCCGGCGCGTCCACGGCTTTCATGCCCACCACGTGATAGCCGGAATCGACATGCAGCACTTCGCCGGTGGTACCGGAGGCGAGATCGCTAAGCAGATAAAGCCCCGCGCCGCCTACGTCGGCCAGCGTGGTATTGCGCTTGAGCGGAGCGTTGTATTCATTCCATTTGAGGATATAACGGAAATCGCCGATGCCGGAGGCGGCCAGCGTTTTCACCGGCCCGGCGGAAATGGCGTTGACGCGGATATTGCGCCCGCCAAGATCCACGGCGAGGTAGCGCACGCTAGCTTCCAGAGCCGCCTTGGCCACGCCCATCACGTTATAATGCGGCGTCACGCGCTCGGACCCGATATAGGTGAGGGTGAGCAGGCTGCCGCCGTTGGGCATGATCTCCGCGGCACGGCGCGCGACGGAGGTAAAGGAATAGCATGAAATATGCATGGTATTCAGGAAGTTATCGAGCGAGGTGTTGACGTACTGGCCCTTCAGCTCGTTCTTATCCGAAAAGCCGATGGCGTGAACGACGAAATCCACGCTGCCCCAGCGGTCTTTTATGGAGTTGAATACCCGGTCAATGCTGGCTTCGTCTTTAACATCGCATTCGACCAGGAAATCCGAGCCGATGCCGGCGGCGAGGGGCCGCACGCGCTTTTCCAGCGCTTCGCCCTGGTAGGAAAACGCCAGCTCCGCGCCTTGCGCGCTCACCGCCTGCGAAATGCCCCAGGCCAGCGAACGCTCATTCGCCACGCCCATGATCAGGCCGCGCTTGCCTTTCAACAGAGCGCCTGCGGGGAAATCACCCATTATCCCGCCAGCGCTTCGTTAATTGAGGATTTTCCAACTGCCGTCCTGCTGGCGGCAGGCGGTGCCGTAGCCTTCCTGCGATTTATTTCCCACCGTGATGGTCTGGGTGTATTCGCGGCAATCCGGGCCGGCGGCGGTCTGGTACGTTTTGGTTGGCGTGATCGTGCCGCTGTGGCCGGAATCCGGGTTTGACCAGGAAGAGCTTATGCCTGTCTTGGAGCTTTCGAACGCGGTCTGCGCCGTGCGATCGTGATAGGCTACATCCGCCCTATCCAGGGAGGCGCCGACTTCGCTGCCCAGAAACGCGCCCAGCAGCGTGCCCGCCGCGATGGCGGCGATATTGCCCTTGCCTTTGCCCACGTTGGAGCCTACCCACGCGCCGCCCACCGCGCCGGTCAGCGCGCCTACGTCCTGCTTGCGGATGCCGCCGTCACGGCCCCCGGTCTGCGAGCAGGCGGCGAGAAGAGTGACGATCACACCCGTGGCGACAGTCTGTTTAAGCATAGAATCCCCCTTTGGCAAAGTTACGATATGGCATAATAAACGGGGTAGTTTTACTCTTTTTTCAACGCTCTGTCCAGAGTAGAGCATTGGGGGAGGGGAGATGAGGGTCCGTTGTTTGTTTAGCGGTCAGCATAGCTCGATCTCCGTTTTCTTGACGGAATCGACAAGCTTGGCTTTGATGTGCCTGAAGTGATCGACCAAAGACGCTGCGGGATGCTTCTGAGCGACGTAGCTGTCCTCGTGCCTGCTCAGGAGGATTTCGCCGGCGGCCCATACGTCATAGAATTTGGGATCTTTTGTAACCTCGAAGCCATTTTTCTTCATGTCGGCGAACGTTTTTTCAAAGACATCATATGCCCAGTTCAGCGATTCCTGCTCCATTGCAATTTCCAGGCCGGTGGTGTGATTAAGTCGGGCAAGCACGGTCCTTAGCGCTTCGGGATCGCCGGGGCCGGTCTGAAGAGGCAGCCTTAAAGGCTCGCCGTATGCCTCCGATTCCACGCTGGCCAGCAGGGCGGTCAGAGCCTTGATGGCGGTGTGGTTGCTGAAATCTCTCTCGGCGGCGTGCTGGATGGCAAGTTTTACATCCTCTAAGGGAATTTTACTGTCCCTCGCCAGCAGAGGCGTGATGAGATCCATATTCACATTACCGGCTGCAAGCTCTTTCAGGTCCGTTCCGGCTTCATCTTTCTCGCCGAAGTAAATGCGCACGCTGCCGTCGTCCTGTATTCCGCGCCGGATATCGCCGTTCAGCCTCAGACCGGCCTGCGTATAGCGCCATGGACGTTCCAGATTGACGGAAGTGGCGCTCCACAGCGCCGCCGACACCTTGTGCTGCACAGTCCAGTCGTTAAGAAAGCGCGTAGTGGCGCGTTCCAGCTCTTCGCTACTGAAATTGCCGTTTTCATCGGCGCCGATATACCCTTTGATATAGGGCAGCAATTGCCGCATGCCGCCCTGCTGGTTGGCGTTCGCGCCGCCGAAGCCGATAGCGCGTTCATCTAAATGATGATATTGCTTCTCCTTGCCCACGCGCTGGGGGGATCGGCTGGAAGTCTGCATTGCCTTGATCAGGGCGCGCGGCGTGCAGTGCTCCATGAACGCCCGCAGAGGGTTGTTCGGCGGCGGATCATCCGCGTGGCTGCCGTATTCCGCGACATAGGACTTTAGCATGGCTTCGTCGCGCGCGGCCCAGAGCGCGTCATCCTCGTCGTGGTGATCCCGGAGCCCGGCGGTATTGCTGATATTCGCAACCGCCACGGCGGCTTGCGCGCGCGGATCGCGGTATCTTCCCAGGCCGATATTGAGTTTATCGCCTTCTTCGCGAAAGGTATTTATATGGCGTTCCATATGCCGGGCAGCGAGCGATTCCTGCCGCGCGTGGATAGAATCGGTGGAACGGCGCTTGCCGCGGCCCTGGTTTGCGGTGGTAATGATGGAATCAGCGATGCCGAGGCGGCCTATTCCGGTGCCGGGGGCAAGAAATTTTTCCATCATGGTGCCAAAGACGGCCAGAGTCGCCGTGCCCTCGTCAACGCCTTTGCAAATCAGGCTATAAATTCCCGAAGAGCCGGATTTGTACGAATCGCTGCCGGCGTACATGACGACGAACCGGAACACGTCCATGTCTAGCGCTTCCTTGTATTTCTTTTTCGTTCCGCCGCATTTATTCCATATCGCCTTTTTGACTGCTGTACGCTGTTCCGGGTCCCGGATATTGGCGACCAGATCTCGCACCTTCATTTGGCGCAAGGGCAGGAGGGGTATTTCATTAATGCCCGGATACTCCGCGCCGAAACGATCCAGCCACTTCTTTTCATGTTGGCTCAGCTTACCCATGACTTTGCCGACGGTGGGAACGTTAGGATCATATGTGGCCAGGCGCGGATCGTTTGGATCCCGGAGCACGCGCTGCGATTCAAGGAAATGTTTGTTCTCGAACGCCTCAAGCAGCACCAGCGCCGTCTCGCCGATATCCTTCGCGTATTCGATCAGCGGCGTAATAAGCCTCTTGCCGTAATTTTTGATTTCGAGAGCCTTTCTCGGTTCCGCCGACACGAGTTTCAAAAAGGCGATGAAATGCAGCGTCTTGGCGCTGCTGAATTCAGCCGCGAGGATGCTATCAATGGCTTCCGGATGTTCGTTGTCCAGGCGCGCCATCGCCACCGTTCTGAAGAAATGCGCGTCGGTAAGCCTTCCTTGCAGCGCCGTGGCGTCGCCAGTCTTTTTTGCATCCGCCAGGAGTCCTGAAACGGTGTCCTTTGCGCCCTTGCGGTTGATGTGTTCAAAATACTCCTCGACTGCGGAGCGCATTGCCTTACGGTCTTTGCGGTTGGCGGAAGAATGCCTCAGCCTGTTTCGCAGTGATTATTCTCGCTTTCAGGAACAATTCCTTGATCTTGCCCTCGCTGTGCTCGAAGGCCTTTTCGCTCTCGCGATATTGCGGTCGCATCGCAAAAGGGCCGAAACAGGCGGTCTGAATATAGAAAGCCTGGGCCTCCGGGAGGTCGGTTTTTTGCGTGTCCGCCATGATGAATTTTGCCTCGCACGCTCCAGGCAATGCACACAAATTCATCACGTCTAAATGGAAATTATCGGTCGCGTCTCTGTAGGTCTCGCCTCCTATATTTGCGTACTTAAGATCCGGATGGTCGCGGTTAAACCGGTTCACGAGATGTGCAAGCGTTTTTTCATTATACTCAAGCTCTTCTTTTATATCGGCAATGTCTTGAGCAAGAAATTTTAGAGCAGATTCGTTGCTAGGGATTGAATGTCTACGCCGATGTGATGTTGCAATTACACCAAACGCATGCAAGGAATTGGCTTCAGCTAATTTATCTGTAAGAGTTACTGGGATTTCTTTGTCTTGCTTTTTTATTTCTTTTACTTCCTCCTGAAGCTCCTGCAATTCTCTTTGCAGCATTGCGACGGAGCTTGCCATGGAGTTGATTTTCCGCCGCTCTCTTTTGAATTTCTCGATGGCCATCTCTTCCGCATCCGCGTTTGGATAAGAACGCCCTTCTTGCGGGAACGTTTCCTGGTGATGCAGCCATATTTTATTTATTTCCGCCTTCACCTCATCAGGCGCTTTCCATTCCCGCATCACCCCGTTGAAGAACTCCTTGATCTTGAGCTGCATGAGAGGCTCAAGATCGGTGTAGATTATCTCTATTTGGTCGAATTTTCGCCATATCATGCCGCGGATGAAATCCTTGGTTTCTTCGTTTCCAGTGTTCACCAGAAGCTCGCCAAGCTGGGCGATTTGCTTCTGCGCCATGGCGAATTCGCTGAGCCGCAGGCTTTGCTTGGCTTCATCCAGGTCGGCGGC
>CAZXYG010000027.1:2429-8590 GCA_964644885.1 uncultured Rickettsiales bacterium | reverse complement strand
GTCGGCGGCGATCCTGCTATCGTTATCCAAAGTCCAATTTCCCATCCGCGCCATGAAAGAGAACGCATTCATGATTTCCGGGAGAATTCTTCCTTCGCTGTCCGCGATATCGATCCTCTTGCTCTTGAGCGCCTCCAGCGCCGCGACGAAACGCAGCGGCAAGCTATCGTAAAACAATTGCGAGAAGGTGTATGTCTCGGTGGCCTCCTGGTATACGGTCAGATTTCCGGTCGGCATATCGAGGCTAAGGTAGAGAGCGCGAACGGATTTCTGCAATGCTTCCAGGGCCGTTTCGTCAATTTCTCCGCCATTCTTAAAGAGAACGGCGTGTGGACCGGCGAGCAGCTCATCCAGGCGCTTTTCGCACATCATCGCGTTGAGCAGGAGCGTATTGGTGGGATGCGAGGTAGCGATATCGAAGATTTCTATCCGCATCGCGTTGGCGAGAAATTCTTCCTTCACCTCAGTGAGGAAAGCGTTCCGGAATATTTTATCAATTTCTTCGTCTGTAATTTGTTCTTTAGCAGGCTTGCTACTATTTTCTTGTTTAAATGCTGCTTTCTTTTGGTCATATTTCCGGGTGAGATCGCCCCACAACTCGTCGAGCAGCGTATCGTAATCCGGCTTCGGGATAGGCCGGTCGCCTCCGGCTTGAGGCTTCAGGTTTTCCAGCATCGCCCGCTCCAGCCCTATCTTGCCCGCCATGCGCTTGAGCAGCATTTCACGTCCTTTAGATTTCGCGGCGGGTCCGGAGTTTGCGGGTGGCTCTTCCCTTATTTGAGGGGTGAGGGAGGCATTTCTTTCCTGCTCGATAATGTCATTCGCGATAGCCAGAAGCTGATCGACGGCCACTTGAGGATCCGCCGGCTTTATGTAGCTTCTTGGCGTTATTATGTCGGTGTAGTTCATAATGCGTGGTGGATTCTAACATAAAATTAGTAAATAACACGTTAATTTGCCGTTATTTTTTGAAGGATTCTATATCCCCCCAGCCCCATCTATTCCTCATAAATTTGCTGTATTTCAGTGCGTTAACGTAAATTCCCTCGTTCCAGCCCAGGGCTTTAGGGGTGGTGAGGGCGCCGGCGGAGAGTAAAATTTCCTCCAGGCGAGCGGCGGGGATCATCACATCCATAAGCTGCTTTTTGAATATCGGCCAGTTTTCCGCGAGGTAACGGTTGATCTCCGCCGCGTCTTCCGGGCTGATCTGTTTCTCGCGGGATTGAGCGATGCAGTCCGGGCCGATCTCCGGGCCGAAATGCTCCAGTACGGCGCGCTCGTCCAGCTCCGCGGCGTGAAGCGCAAACGGCTTCTCCAGCGCTTTTTCCTGCAGCCGCGCCATCGTCAATGTCGTGACGCCCACCATCTCGCCATGGAAACGCTGCGGGGCTTCACGGTCCATCATTTCCATGTAATGCGCGAGCAGGTGCTCGCCCTGGCTGGCGGGCTGGCTGCCGCCCGCAAAGTACATTCCCAGGCCGGAAACGATGAGCAGGGCCGCCAGCCGTTCCACCGTCGCCCGGTCGCGTGCCGCCAGTTTCTCCGCGTCCCTGAACAGTACCGGCTCGAACGCGGCGATGAGATCGTAAGGCACGGCGCTATACGGCGTATTGAACAGCAGATGCGAGAGCAGCCAATCCGCCTGCGCGGTAGAGCGGCAGACGGAATCGCCAAGGCCGCTCAGGATCAGCCGCATGGGCGCCTGCGCCAGTATATCGCTATCGAGAAAAATGCCTTGCGGCAAATGGCCGGGCAGGGATTGCCGGTGGCCGTTCACGATGATGGAGGCATTGGCCGAGGCATAGCCGTTCATCGAGGGCGCGGTGCCGAAGACGGCGTAAGGCTTTTCCTGGAGATACGACACGCGCTTGCACAGATCATTGATCGTGCCGCTGCCGATGGCCAGAATGCCGCTGAAAGAAGCGGCGCGCCTGCTGACATATTCTACCGAGGATTCATCCGGCGTTACGTCGCCGGAAAATAACAGCGTTGCCGTTTCGCCATGCCGGGTCAGTTCCGCTTCGATCAGTTCACCCAGCGCGGCATACGTATTTTTATCGCACACCAGCAGCAAGCGCTCCGGCATTCCCGCGTCTTGCAGAAGCCGGTGGGCTTGAAAGCACAGCTTCGGCGCGATCAGGATAGCGCGCACCGGCAGCGGCAGGGATTTCTTTTGCAGAATGTCAAAAAAAGTTTTGGTATCGAACGGCATTCCGGTTGCCTTGTGATTGTGGATGGTTAGTATACTAAATCTTGTGAAGGCAGGCCAGCATAACTACAACATAATGGTGCGGTGCGCCGCTGTTCTGCTGGGTGCGTTTTTTATCGGAACATCGGCGCATGCCGGGGACTACGTTTATAGCCACAAGGCTTACGCGGAATGGCTCGCCATGATCCAAGAGCGCGCCTTCAAGGAAGGCGTCAGCAGAAAGACCGCAAGCAAAGCGCTCGCGGGCGTCAAGCCTATGGCGCGGATCGTGGAATTGGACCGCAAGCAGCCGGAAACGACGCTAACCTTCGCGGGCTATATGCAGCGCGTCCTGCCAAAAAACCGCATCGAGAAGGCGCGGCGGCTCTATGCGCGGCATGCCAAGCTGTTGCGCAAGATAGGCAACAGATATGGCGTGCAGCCGCGCTTTATTCTGGCGCTATGGGGCATCGAGAGCGATTTCGGCGAGCATATGGGCAATTATTATGTGCCCGAAGCGCTGGCGACGCTGGCATTCGAAGGGCGCCGCAGGGAATTTTTTACCGCGGAACTGCTAAAGGCCTTGAAAATCCTTGATGAAGGCCATATCACGCGGAAAAAAATGCTTGGCTCCTGGGCGGGAGCGATGGGGCAATCGCAGTTCATGCCTTCCAGTTTCCTCGCCTATGCGGAAGACTACAACGGCGACAGCAGGCGCGATATCTGGAACACGCGGGGCGACGCGCTGGCTTCCATCGCCAATTACCTGGCGAAAACGGGATGGGACAAGGATGCCACCTGGGGCCGGAAAGTGACATTGCCAAGGAATTTCGATGTAGCGCTGGCGGGGCCGGCAATCGAGAAGGATCTTGCCGAATGGCAAAAACTCGGCGTGCGCGCGGTGCAAGGCGGCAACCTGCCCAGACGCAAACTGAAGGCGTCGGTGGCACTGCCGGACGGAAAAGATGGAGAAGCATACCTGGTGTATGCTAATTATAAGACGTTGCTGAAATGGAATAAGTCACTCTATTTTGCCACGGCGGTAGGAGCGCTTGCAGATGCGATTGAAAAATAAACTCATGATCTTAGGAACGCTGCTTCTTTGCTCCGCTTGCGGAGCGGGGGAGGATGAAGCGTTCCGCATGTCGCGGTGGATGCGTGAGCCTATGCCCCGCGATTTCGATGCCTATCCCGGCGATATTCAGCGCAACTGGCAGAATTATAAAGTCGGCACGCCTTATCGCATACAGGGGCAGTGGTTCATTCCCAAAGAGAACCCGCGTTACCGGGAAACCGGCCTCGCTTCGTGGTACGGCTCGGAATTTCATAACACGCGCACCGCCAACGGCGAGGTGTTCGACAAGGGCGATCTCACGGCGGCGCACCGCACGCTGCCGCTGCCCAGCATCGTGCGCGTCACCAACCTGGAGAACGGCCGCATGGTGAGGCTGCGCGTGAACGATCGCGGGCCGTACGTGGATACGCATGAGCGGATTATCGACGTGTCCGAGGAGGCGGCGGAAGAGCTGGGGTTTTATACGCAAGGCAAGGCCCGCGTGCGGGTGGAATACGACGCCAAGGAAACGGCGAAGCTGTTCTATCCGGGCGGCAAGAAACCGGAAACGCTCGCGGCGACCGCGCCTCAACACGCGCCGCAAGGCGGTACGTATTTCGTTCAGGCGGGCGCGTTCAGCTCACGGGGCATTGCGTATGAGGAAGCGCGGCAATTGCGGCGATTCCACCGCACGAAAATTGAAGAAGTTGAGCTTGCGGGGCAGGTGCTATACCGTGTAAAAATCGGTCCGTTCCGCGATGTCGGAACCGCCGATAAAATATTAAACCAAGTAGCAGGAGTAGGATATCAAGATGCCGTCATCGTTTTCGATTAACCGTATCATCCGTATCATCTTTTTGTCGTGCATTTTCGCAACGGCGCCGGTTTACGCCGCCGAAGCCGGAGGGAGCGGGCTTCAGACGATCGCGCCCTATGCCTACATGATGGATTACAATACCGGCACGACGTTGCTCGCTAAGAATGCCAATGAGCCTATCGGCCCTTCCTCGATGAGCAAGCTGATGACGGCCTACATGGTCTTCGATGGCCTGAAGCACGGCATCATCAAGCTGGATGATACCTTCCGCGTCAGCGAGAAAGCCTGGCGCATGGGCGGTTCCAAGATGTTCGTCAAAGTGGGGACGGACGTGAAAATAGAGGATTTGATCCAAGGCGTGGTGGTGCAGTCCGGGAACGATGCGTGCGTCACGCTGGCGGAAGGGCTTTCCGGCAGCGAGGAGGCGTTCGTCGCGGAAATGAACAAAATGGCCTTGCGCCTTGGGCTTGCCGACAGCCATCTCACCAACGCGACCGGCTGGCCGGATGAGGAGCATAAGATGTCCGTGCGCGATCTGGCGGCGCTGGCCCGGCATCTGATTCACGATTTTCCGGAGTATTACCATTATTTTTCGGAAACCGAATTTACCTATAACGACATCCATCAGCCCAACCGTAATCGGCTGCTGCATCGTGGCATCGGCGTGGACGGGCTGAAAACGGGACATACGGAAGGCGCCGGCTACGGCATCGTCAACTCGGCGAAACAAGGCGACCGCCGCCTTATCCTGGTGCTGAACGCCATGAAAAACGAAAAGGAGCGCGAAGCCGAGGCTGTCCGCTTGCTTACCTACGGCTTCCGGGATTTTGAGAACGTCAAGCTGTTCAGCGAAGGCGATGTCATCGAGGAAGCCGAGGTGTGGTTCGGAAAGAAGCGCCGGGTGCCGCTGGCGCTGAAGCAGGCCATTGAATACACGGTAAGCAAGCGCGAGCGCAAATCAGGCGATATCACGGCTCGCGTGGAATATCAAAGTCCGGTTCCCGCGCCGGTGGACGCGGGGCAGGAAATTGCGCAGCTTATTATTTCGCAGGGCGGCGAGGAGCGCCGCTATCCGCTCTATGCGAGCGAAAGCGTCGCCGAACGGGGCTTTTTCGGCAAGCTGATGGCGAAATTCTATTACCTCCTGCTTAGCTAGCGGGCAATAGCATGACCATGCGCGGGAAGTTCATCACGCTGGAAGGCGGGGAGGGGAGCGGTAAATCCACGCAGGCGAAGCTGCTTTTCGACGCGCTCAACAGTGCAGGCATTTCCGCGCTGCATACCCGCGAGCCGGGCGGCACCGACGGCGCGGAGGAAATCCGCAGCCTGCTGGTGCGTGGCGAAACCGGCCGCTGGGACAAGCTCACCGAAACGCTGCTTTATTTCGCCGCGCGGCGGGATCATGTGGAAAAATTGATAAAACCTTCGCTCGATCGCGGCGAATGGGTGATCTGTGACCGCTTCACCGACTCCACGGTTGCCTATCAGTGCTATGGCGAGGGCGTCAGCATCGAGCTGGTGAACGGATTGCAGAAAATCATCCTCAATGATTTCGTTCCCGATATGACGCTGATCCTCGATATCGAATCCGAAAAGGGCATCGCGCGCACACGCGGGCGGGCGGGCGAACCCACCGTAAACCGCGAAGACCGCTACGAACGCATGGGCGGGGTGTTTCATCGCAACGTGCGGCGCGGCTTCCTGGAGGTGGCGAAGACGCACAAAAATCGCTGCCTGGTGGTGAATGCCGAGAAATCAATCAAGGAACTGCACGCGGAACTCATTACAGCCGTCAATCGCCGCTTCGGCCTGGGGCTGCATATGCTGCCGCTGGTGAACCGGGGATGACAAGCGTGGTGCACCCGCGCGAGAATACGGAATTATTCGGCCATGAAGCGGCGGAAGCCGCGCTTCAACGGGCGTTTGCGAGCAGCCGGATGGCGCATGCCTGGCTGATCGCGGGGCCGCGCGGCATCGGCAAGGCCACGTTGGCGTACCGTTTTGCACGGGCGGCGCTAAGCACTCGCCCCATCTCTCTTCCGGAGGGAGAGGGGGACGCCCGCATCGCGCAAAACGCGCACCCCAACCTGAAGGCCGTGGAA
>CAZXYG010000027.1:0-2419 GCA_964644885.1 uncultured Rickettsiales bacterium | reverse complement strand
CGTGGAAGCCATCCGCGAGGTCGAGCATTTCCTGCGCCTTACCGCTGCTGACGGCGGCGCGTGGCGCATAGTTATCATCGACAGCGCCGACGAGATGAACCGCAACGCCGCCAACGCGCTGTTGAAAATCCTTGAGGAACCGGCGCCGCAAACCGTGCTGATGCTCATCAGCCATGCGCCGGGAAGTTTGCTGCCCACGATTCGCTCGCGTTGCCGCATCCTGCCGCTTTCTCCTCTCGATGAGGCAAAAGGGATGCAGGCAATGGAGCGCCTCGCGCCCGGCCTGGAAAAAAACGAAGCCGCTTTCGCCAGCGCTTTAAGCGGCGGATCACCGGGGCTGGCGCTCCAGCTTTACGAAGGCCGGGCGCTGGCGCTTTACCGTACAATCATCGCGGCGCTGGCTTCCGCGCCTGAAATGGATATGAGCGTCCTGCACGGCATCGCCGCCTCGGTGGCGGGTAAGGAGGCGCTGCCTGCCTGGCGCACCTTCGGTTACGTGATGACGTGGCTCGTGGCGCAAATCGTGTTTCGCGGCGCGGGCGTTACGAACGACACGGAATGGGCGCCGAAGGAAAACGCCGTTTTCAGCCGCCTGACCGTGCAGCACCCGGCTGACCGTCTTGCCGAAATGTGGGAAAAACTGCGGCGATCGGCGGAAGACAGCGAGCGCTTCAGTCTCGACCGCTCCGCTTCGGCGCTGGCCATGTTGCATGCATTGCATTAAATAAGATAGGTATGACTCAAAGTTTTTACGTCACCACGCCGATCTACTACGTCAACGACAGCCCGCACATCGGCCACGCCTACACCACGATCGCCTGCGACGCGCTGGCCCGCTTCATGCGGCTGGACGGCCATGACGTGAAATTCCTCACCGGCACCGACGAGCACGGGCAGAAGGTGGATAAGGCGGCGCGCGCGGCGGGCAAGGACCCCAAGGCATTCTGCGACGAAGTTTCCAAGCGCTTCCTGGCGCTGGTGAAGGGTGGCGAAAACCTGCTGAACGTCAGCAACGACGATTTTATCCGCACCACCGAGGAACGGCATACCCGCGCCTGCCAGGAACTCTGGCGGCGCATCGAGGCGAGCGGCAATATCTACCTGGGAAAATACGCGGGCTGGTACGCGGTGCGCGACGAAGCCTATTATCAGGAATCCGAGCTGGTGAACGGCAAAGCCCCTACCGGCGCGGAAGTGGAATGGACGGAGGAAGAGAGTTATTTTTTTAAGCTCTCCGCGTTCCAGGAAAAACTGCTGACATTTTACGAAGAGCGCAAGGATTTCATCGTGCCGGAGGCGCGCTATAACGAAGTGGTGAGCTTCGTAAAAGGCGGCTTGAGGGATTTATCCATCTCGCGCACGAGCTTCAGTTGGGGAATACCACTCCCCCCCGGAGGGGAGAGCAATAGAGAAAAACACGTGATGTATGTCTGGATCGACGCGCTGACCAATTATCTCACGGCGCTGGGCTGGCCGGAAGAAACGCCGGACTATAAGAAATTCTGGGCCGACCCGGAAAGCACGGGGCCGGTGCACGTGATCGGCAAGGATATACTGCGTTTTCACGCGGTCTATTGGCCCGCGTTCCTGATGGCGGCGGATTTGCCCTTGCCGAAAAAGATTGTCTCGCACGGCTGGTGGACTATCGAAGGCGAGAAGATGAGTAAATCCTTGGGCAACGTGATCGCGCCCAAGGAGTTGATCGACGCCTACGGCCTTGACCCGGTGCGCTACTTCCTGCTGCGCGAAGTGCCGTTCGGCAATGACGGAAATTTCTCGCGGGAGAATCTGGTTACGCGCGTGAACGCGGAGCTGGCGAACAATATCGGAAATTTGGCGCAGCGCACCCTCAGCATGATTCAGAAGAACTGCGGGGGCAGGGTGCCGGAGAAAGGGGATGCCGAAGCTAATGAATATAAAGTCAATCAAGCGAACAAGGCGCATTACGAGCACATCGCCAATGCAATGAGAGCAAACGATTTTGTGAAGGCTATAGATATGATTATTGATTTAGCCGCAAAATCCAATGCTTATATTGATAAGCAAGCGCCGTG
This sequence comes from uncultured Rickettsiales bacterium, assembly GCA_964644885.1. Taxonomy (GTDB): domain Bacteria; phylum Pseudomonadota; class Alphaproteobacteria; order Rickettsiales; family JACKKO01; genus CAZXYG01. The sequence goes on along the minus strand of CAZXYG010000027.1, from coordinate 365 downwards.
GGTTTTGAAAAAAGAAAACCCGCAAAGAATGGGGGAGGTGCTTTATTTGCTGGCTGAAAAGTTGCGATGGATTTCTATTTTTCTCCAGCCCTTCTGCCCCGCTGCCGCGGGGAAAATGCTCGATCAGCTTGCCGTGTCGGAGAATGAACGCAGCTTTGCGCATCTGACGGAACGCTACGCTTTGAAACCCGGCACGACGTTGCCCCCGCCGCAGGGCGTTTTTCCGCGCATCGAGACAGGGGAGAAGAGGGGATAACGAAGCGTGGAAAACAAAGAATAAGAACAGTACACCTAAACGTATTCTCAGATACTAGGTGTTTAGTCCCACTTTGTGATGGGCAGGGTTGGTTTTAAAACGTTCCGGT
>CAZXYG010000026.1:18246-23476 GCA_964644885.1 uncultured Rickettsiales bacterium | reverse complement strand
ACCGGAACGTTTTAAAACCAACCCTGCCCATCACAAAGTGGGACTAAACACCTAGCGTCTTTTTTCGTAAATCGTCATCGCGTCCTCATCGAGCGGCCTGTTGGAAACGGCTACGAAATCAGCCTGCGGCACCGCGGGAGCGGGCACTCCATTTTTCCCGATTGTTTGCGTTGATTGAAACCAGATGATCCTATCAACCAACCGGTTTAGCAAAAGGGATTCCGCTATCTTCGATCCGCCTTCCACCAGCAGGCGGTTGATGCCTCGCGCGGCGAGGATGTGCAGCGCTTCCCTTAATTCAATGCGGTTCTTATCATCCTTTCCTACTTCGATAACCTCCACGCCCATCGCTTCAAGCGCGGTTTTGTTTTTCGCGTCAGGCCGGGAGGTGAATACCCATAACGGCACATCCCGCGCCGTTTGCGCCAATCTGCTTCCGGGAGAAAACCTGAGCTTGCTATCCAGCGCTACGCGCATGGGGCTATCCTGCTCCAATCCCGGCAGGCGGCAGGTGAGAAGCGGGTCGTCGGCTTCCACTGTAGCGATACCCACCATCACCGCGTCATGCTGGCGGCGCAGCATATGGACATATCGCTGCGCCATTTCGCCGGTAATCTGCGTGCATTCATCTTTCCTCGCCGCGATCTTATTGTCCTCGGAAACAGCCAGTTTCAAGGTGACGAAGGGACGCCCTTCCCTCACCCGCAGGAAGAAACCCGCGTGCTGTTTTTCCGCTTCTTCGCGGCAGACGCCCAGCTTCACCTCGATGCCCGCTTCGCGCAATCGTTTCAGCCCGCCGCCGTTCACTTCGTGATACGGATCTTCGCACGCTATTACAACGCGCTTGATGCCGGCCTTTATGAGCGCATCGGCGCAGGGCGGGGTTTTTCCGTGATGGCAGCATGGCTCCAGCGTGACGTAAGCCGTGGCGCCCTTCGCCTCTTTGCCCGCGCGTTCCAGCGCCGCAACCTCGGCATGGGGCCGCCCTCCCCTGCCCGTCCAACCACGCCCTATAATCCGGTTATTTTTGACAATCACGCATCCTACCGCCGGATTCGGGGCGGCGCAGGAACGCCCCGCCAGCCTGAGCGCCAGCCGCATAAACCGTTCATAAGACATGGGAATCAGCCTTTAAGCTGCTCGACGAATTCGCCGAAATCCTGCACTTCGGTAAAATCCTTATAGACCGAGGCGAAACGCACATAGGCCACCTTGTCGAGCTTGGAGAGCGCTTCCATCACCGCCTCGCCGATGGCGTCGGAAGGAATTTCGTTTTCGCCACGCGCTTCCAGCGTACGCACGATATTATTCACCGCGATCTCAATCTGATCGTCGGTCACGGGACGCTTGCGGCAGGCGACATACATGGAACGCGCCAATTTTTCGCGGTCGAAGGGCTTGCGCTCGCCGTTCTTTTTCACCACGGTGAGATCGCGCAACTGCACGCGCTCGAAGGTGGTGAAACGCGAATCGCACTTCGGGCAGAAGCGGCGGCGGCGGATGGAATCGCCGTCCTCGGTAGGGCGTGAATCCTTTACCTGGGTATCGTCATGGCCGCAGAAGGGACAACGCATGCATCCTCCTATGCCGGGTAAATCGGGAATGCTTCACAGAGTTCCCGCACCTGAGCTTTCACTTGTTTTTCAACGTCGGCATTTTTCTCCGGCTGTTCGGGATTCAGCGCAAGGCCATCCAGCACGTCGCCGATGAGATTGCCGATCTGGACGAATTCCTTTTTGCCGAAGCCGCGCGTGGTTCCCGCAGGCGTACCCAGCCTTACGCCCGACGTGATAAAGGGTTTCTGCGGATCGAATGGCACCGCGTTCTTGTTGCAGGTGAGGCCCGCCCGCTCCAGGCTTTCCTCGGCCTGCTTGCCGGTAAGCTTCTTAGGGCGCAGATCCACCAGCACGATATGGTTATCCGTGCCGCCGGTGACGATGTCAAGGCCACGCCGCTTAAGCGTGCCCGCCAGCGTGCGTGCGTTTTCGATCACCGCATGGCCGTAGGTCTTGAAATCCTTGGAGAGCGCTTCGCCGAGCGCCACCGCCTTCGCGGCGATTACATGCATCAGGGGCCCACCCTGGATGCCCGGAAAAATCGCGGAATTGATTGCCGCCGCAAGCGTCACTTCCTTGCCGGAAGCATCACGCCGCACCGCCTTATCGCCGAAATTCGAAAGAATCATGCCGCCGCGCGGCCCGCGCAGCGTCTTGTGCGTCGTGGTCGTGACCACATGCGCGTGCGGCAAAGGGCTGGGATAGACCCCTGCCGCCACCAAACCCGCCACATGCGCCATATCTGCCATCAGCCACGCACCATGTTTATCGGCTATTTTACGGAATCGCGCCCAATCCACGACACGCGGATAGGCGGAAAATCCCGCCACTATCAGTTTCGGCTTATGTTCCTTCGCCAAGGCCTCTACTTCGTCGTAATCGATCAGTCCGTCCTGTTTGCGCACGCCATACTGCACCGCCTTAAACCATTTTCCGGACTGGTTGGGCGCCGCGCCATGCGTCAGATGACCGCCCGCCGCCAGCGCTTGGCCCAGAATCGTGTCGCCGGGAGAAAGCAGCGCGTTGAAAACGCCCTGATTGGCCTGCGAGCCAGAATTGGGCTGCGCATTAACATAGGCGCACCCGAACACCTTCATTGCACGTTCAATGGCAAGCGTTTCCGCAACATCCACATATTCACAGCCGCCGTAATAGCGCCTGCCGGGATAACCCTCGGCGTATTTGTTGGTGAGCGCCGAACCCTGCGCCGAAAGCACCGCCGCACTGGCGATATTTTCCGAGGCAATCAACTCGATCTGATACTGCTGCCGCTCAAGTTCGCGCCGAATGACATCCGCCACCTCGGGATCAGATTCATAGACCGAATCGCTGAAAAAAGAAGGTTTCTTCTCTTTTGTCAAAGGCACGACATCTGGTGCAGGCATGGGTTTTTCCTTCGATATAGTGCTCTCTACCCGGTTTTTTGAGGAGAATCAAGCAAAAGCGGCGGCAAGCGCTTTCTATTTACAAAGCGTTTTCATCCGGTTATAGGCGCTGGAGAAACCCTTGAGGGAATATGTATCTACGGAGTGGGATTTCGCGCGCGAATGCCCTTTTATTGTCATTGTGCCAGCTTTCTTCATATCCTGAACGATTTTTCCGTCTTCTTTTGGATCTTTTGCCCAAGCGATATCCGGTACTTCCGTCGTCGTAAAAAGGGTATATTTCTTTTTTCCGAGCGTCAGCTCCACAGTGCTCTTTTTCTTATAAGGATAGCCTGAGGAAACGCTCATCTCATCCACATTCTTTTTGCGATGCGTAACCAACACATAGGGCGCGCCGCGCTTTTTGTAATTTCCGGTTTGCCGAATAGGCGAACTGGCGATATAGCAGAGTTGCGTGCCCTCATGAGCGAAGGTAAATACTCTCCAGTCATTGTACTGCTTGTCGGGTTTTTGGGCAAAGGCAACCGCAGCCGAGAGGCAGAGCAACAAACTTACAAGGCCTATCGCCGTTCTTAAAGAGTTATATTTCATGGCGTGCGATGATCATTGGTGTAAGCCCGCAAAAGTCAAGGTTTTTATCTCCAGGCAAGCAGGTTTATGATGCGCAGGACATCAATAGCCGCTATAGAGAATCTCTATTATGTCCATCTCTAAAAGAAAACTCATTATTGGGATCAGCGGCGCTTCCGGCGCAATATACGGCGTGCGATTGCTGGAGATATTGCAGCCAGTCACAACTATCGAAACGCACCTTGTCATCAGCCGTACGGCGCGAGTGGTGCTGCAGCAGGAACTTGGCCGAAAATTGTCCGAGATTACCGCGCTGGCGGATATGGAATATTCCCCCGATGATTTGGCCGCATGTATTTCCAGCGGTTCGTTCCTGAATTTAGGCATGGTGGTCGCGCCATGCTCAATCCGCACGATGTCGGAAATCGCCACCGGAGTGACCTCCACCCTGCTCAGCCGTGCCGCTGACGTAGCACTCAAGGAGCGCCGCAGGCTGGTAATGCTGGTGCGGGAAACGCCCTTACATACAGGCCACCTACGCCAAATGACCACGCTTTCTGAAATGGGTGCCGTCATCATGCCGCCCGTCCCGGCATTTTATACAAAACCAAAAACGCTGGATGATCTGATTAACCACACGGCGGGCCGGGTATTGGATTTATTCGATATACCCACCGATAGGGTGCGGCGCTGGCAGGGAATGGGTTAAATAGCAACTTTATCTCTCGTCCTTTTTATCGCCACAAATCGGCGGCAAGGGAGACATAAGGCTGGTCGTATCCGCCCAGAACATACCGGTAAAGCTGGAGATTTTCCAGCACGCGCTGAACGTAATTACGTGTTTCCTCGAACGGGATCATTTCAATCCAATCCACCACTTCGTCCATATCTTGCATGGAGCGCGGATCGCCATATTTTCTAATCCATTTCGCTGCGTTTCCTGACCCGGCGTTATAGCCAGCGATGGATAAAACGTAAGACCCTCTATTTTGCGTCAGCAGCTCGCGCACGTGCAACGTGCCTAGCTTGACGTTATAGAGGGGATCGGAAATCAGCATGCCGCGATCGAATCGTGCATTGAGCTGGCGGGCCAGCATTCGCGCGGTAGGTGGCATCAATTGCATAAGGCCGCTCGCGCCGCGATGGCTCCTGGCAGTGGTATCAAACAGGCTTTCCTGAAGAATGATGGCATGGACGAGCGCCATTTCGGGATGGCCTTGGATACGCCGAATGGCATCTCCTATTCCGGCGAAAGTGGGGTAGTGATGCTCGGGCAAGATAAGGCCTTCCAGGGCTGCTTCCTTGGCGGCTTGAATGCCATAATCCAGCCGGTTCAAAATGTTTTTTCCAAGCCGGGCGACAAGAAGCATCTCGCCCGGGCTTCGGGCTTCACGAATCGCCGCCTTCATGAATTGCCGCGCCGGCGGATGATTGCCTAGCCTGTAGAGAATATAGGCAACTTTGGCCGCACGATTCTGGGAAAAAAACGCCCTGTCTTGCGCGCTGATCTTCGGAGTGGCGGGAAGATAGAGCACCTTGCCGCCGATTTTTTCGGTGGCAAGCTGCCCATAGAACGTGCCGGGGTACTTGGTGGCCACCACATACCATTTTTTGGCAATGGTCAGATTGGCGTTGCGTTCGGCAGCGCGGCCCGCCCAATACGATGCACGCGCCAGACTTATGGGCGTCTTGACGCCGTGGTAGAGATTGAAAAAATGC
>CAZXYG010000026.1:13445-18236 GCA_964644885.1 uncultured Rickettsiales bacterium | reverse complement strand
ATTTTAGGATCATCAAGAAAACGCAATGCAACCCATCCTGCCAGCCATTCGGCATCCGCAAAATCCGCGCCATCTTTTAGGCCATGCCGCATCACGAGATCATAGGCCTGCTGAAACTTCTTTTGTTGCAGAAGCAGGCGCACCTGCAGTTCCCGGTAAGGCCAGAACCGCACCGCATAAACACTGTTGGAAGGAACGCGCCACAGCGCTTCCCTCACCCCTTCATCCTTGCCGCGACGCGCACGCCAGGCCATGCGCGCGTAAAGCAGCCCCTCATCTTCCTGCAAGTGCGCCGGCAGCTTTGCCAGAACGGTATCTATGCCAGCACCGTCCCGCATAAGCTTTATGCGCGTTTCAAAGAGTTTTCTCTCTTTCTTTCCCACTTTGCCAAGCAAGGCTTTGGCAGCGGCGACTTTATCTTTCCACAGTAAGCGGTCGATCCGCTCCACATATTCTTTTTCGGAGACTTTTTCGCCATACTCCTTAAGAAATTTCTGTTCCGTGGGATCGCTTGTATCAAGGCCAACCCAGGCCTCACGCAGAAATCTTTCCGCTGTGGAGGCGGGAATACCAACACGCGCCGCCTCCCCGCCGCGCAGCGCTTTCGCCAAATAATATTTTCCCCGCGCCGTGAGCGGCTCCTCCAGCGTGGGCACAGCCGCGCCGGGGACGCTGCGGCTAAACCAAAGGACAACATCCTCTGCGGCCACTCTGGGATTGAGGTTACTTTCGGCATTTTTATATAACCGAATCTGATCCGGCCATTCCGGGTGCATGCGCAGGAAGGAAGTCAGTTCCGCAAAGGGCACATCAGGACCGTGGGAAGTATAATGCATCCACTGCGTCAATTCCTGAATAAGGGGGTCCTTCGCCCGCCCGGCATGTATCTTGGCGTTACTCCAACTCCCTTTTCCCAGCCAGTAAAGCGCATTGCGAGCATTATCCAGGTCGGCATCCGCAAGCGTCCAGGGAGGGGATTCCTTGGCACGGCTGGAAGAAGGAGGCCAAGCCAGAAGCAGGGCAATCAAAACACAAGAAATAATACGCATTTAGGATTTCACAAACGCCGGATTCGCGTTATAACGGGCACCCGGGAGAAAGATCATGTTTAAAGGCTCATTAACGGCGCTCATAACCCCTTTTACCGCAGGAAAGGTGGATGAGGAAGCCCTTATTTCGCTGATTGAATGGCAGATCGAGCAAGGTTCGCACGGTCTTGTTTCCTGCGGCACCACGGGAGAATCGCCTACGCTCGATCATGACGAACATAACCGCGTGACGGAGATGTGCATACGCGCCGCGGGAAAGCGCGTGCCGGTGCTCGCCGGCACCGGCTCCAACGCCACCGCCGAGGCCGTACAGCTTACGCGGCATGCCGAAAAAGCGGGCGCAGCGGGCGCGCTGGTGGTAACGCCCTATTATAACAAGCCGACGCAGGAAGGGCTGTTCCAGCATTTCAAAGCGATTCACGACCACAGCAATATCCCGATCATACTCTATGACATTCCCGGTCGCTCGGTGGTGCCGATAAAAGATGAAACCATCGCGCGGTTAGCGAAGATTTGCCCACGCATTATCGGCATTAAAGACGCGACGGGCAATCTCGAAAGGCCGCAACAATTGAGCAATGCCTTAAAAAACATCCGCGGGGATTTTATACAGCTTTCCGGCGAGGATGCATTGGCCGTCGAGTATAATCGGCGCGGCGGCGCGGGCTGCATCTCGGTGACGGCCAATATAGCTCCCCGCCTGTGCGCGCGGATGCAGCAGGCTTGCCTGGACGGCGATTATAAACTCGCCTGTGAAATCCAGGAGAATCTGATGCCCCTGCATGACGCCATGTTCTGCGAAACCAGCCCCGGCCCGGTGAAATACGCCGCGAGCTTGATGAACCTGTGCAAAGAGGAATATCGCCTGCCGCTGGTGCCGCCTTCCGAGGAAAATAAAAAGATAATCCGCAAAGCCCTCGAAAACACCGGGCTTATCTGATCTGTTATATGGCTAAGAAGAAGGCAAAAGATAACGGGCAGAAAATCATCGCCCAGAACCGCAAGGCACGCTTCAATTATGAGATTTTGGAGGAGTGGGAAGCAGGCATCGCGCTCATGGGATCGGAAGTGAAATCGTTGCGCACATCCCAAGCTGGAATCGCAGAGAGCTATGCCAGCGTGGAAGGCGATGAGGTACTCCTCATCAATTCCTATATTGCGCCCTATGCTCAGGCTGGCCGCTTTGGCCATGATCCCAGGCGTCCGAGAAAGCTGTTGCTGCACCGGCATCAGATCAAGCGCCTTACCGGCCAGACTCAAGCTAAGGGCCTTACTTTGGTGCCACTTCAGCTCTATTTCAACGCGCGCGGTAGAGCCAAGGTGCAGCTTGCACTTGCGCGCGGCAAGAAAAAATACGATAAGCGGGAAGCGGAGAAGAAACGCGACTGGCAACGCGACAAAGCGCGGATCATGCGAGAGAAACAATAGCAATGGCGCAGACTAGAAAACCGGAATATCTCAACCTCCCCGCATCCACCACCCATTTCGGAATCAATCTGCTGGGCGTAGCGTGTTTCTTCGCGGCGTTTATACTAACACGTGAAACGCACTCTATAACACAAGCTATCGTGTCCATTCTGGCGCTTGTCATTCCCATTCAGGCGTACGAGATGTTTTACAAAAAGCGCTATATGAATTCGACTGCGGGTTTGACCGCAAAGCGACCGGTCAACAATATTCGCGTGCTTATCAAGCTGCTCGGGCTGCTTACCACATTGGGCTTGATTATTTTCCTTTATTGGCTTCTGCCAGAGTACCGCAGCGGTTTTTATCAGGGGTTTTATGATTTCATGAAGGTAGTTCTGCCGATACTGCTGCTCTTTTCCTGGTCGTATTTCATCGAGATGGATATTCGCATGGCGAACCCCAAGGACGGCTATTACATGATGGGCTGCCTCGCGCTCGGAAGATGGAAAGAGGTAGAACGCCCAGCGCTTTACGAACATCTCCGCCAATGGGGCGTAAAAGGATTCTTCCTGCCGCTAATGTTTACCTACATGATTGGCAATTTCGGTTTTCTGACTGGAAATTTTAATTTTAACCGCCTCACCGGCGACTTTATGGCGCTCTACGATTACCTCTACGGCTTCATCTTCACTATCGATCTTGCTTTCGCCTGCGTGGGCTACATGTTCATGTTCAAAGTCTGCGATACGCATATTCGTTCGGCGGAACCCACGTTGCTCGGGTGGGTCGCTGCGGTAATATGCTACAAGCCGTTCTGGGAAGTGTTGTTCTACGGCGCCTATTTTAATTATGACGACGGATATTACTGGGGCCACTGGCTGGCCGAAAACATGCCACTCAAGATTCTCTGGGGTAGCACGATCCTAGCGCTCATCACTGTGTATTCGCTCGCGACCGTTAGCCTGGGCTTGCGCTTCTCCAATCTCACCTTCCGCGGATTGGTGACCAACGGTCCCTACCGTTTCAGCAAGCATCCGGCCTATGTCACCAAATGCATTTCATGGTGGATGATCTCAATTCCCTTCATTTCCTCGGCTGGGTTTTGGGATGCATTCCGGCTGAGCCTGCTGCTTGCAGGTGTCTGCGCGATTTACTACGTCCGCGCGCGGACGGAGGAAAATCACCTCTCCAATTATCCGGAATATGTGCAATACGCCAACTGGATGAACGAACATGGTCTTCTGGCATGGTTAGGCCGCCTGGTTCCCTACCTGCGCTACTCCGAGGAGCGCGCTCGCTCCTGGGGCAGCCGCATCAAGCACAAGGTGGACGGATACGAAAAAGAAGTGAGAAATTGAGAGAGTAAGCTCCCGGCATTTACCAATAGCGGAAGCGCCCGGAATCGAGATGCACGAAGTCGGAGGTGGGATAATAGCCGACTCCGCCTGCGCGCAGGCGGAGCGCCGCTTTGCGCAAAGTGCCAAGCCGCGTGCCGGGAAGCATGAGATCGATCGCCTTACCCTGAATATGCAGGCTGTGTTCCGCTACGCCTTTTGTATGCTGGCGCAATGAAGCATTCGTCTTGAGCGAGCGGTAGCCGGAGAAAATATGATAAGAAGCGCTGTTTCCCGTCATAGCCTGAAGCGCGCAGAGGATATCCAGCAGCCGTGGATCAATCCGCTTGACTTCGTCCGTGCGATGATCGCGCAGCAGGATATTGATCTCACCCAGCGCATGGGGAACATAGCGACCCTTTTCCCAATAAGGCAAGCGCTTTACCCGTTCGCCGGTATGCATGTTATAGAGAGAAAGAATGCGCTCGGGGCGGCCCGCAAAAGCCGCATCAGGGAGAAGAGGCATCGCCGCGCAGGCCAGCAAGCCTGCGCCACCCGCTAATATAACCCGCCGTGAATGCGTCATTCTTCACGCTCCGAGAGTTGACGTGGCCCTGGCAAGTAACCCAAAGCCTGCTGTAGAGAAGCATCCCTACCGTAAATATCATCCCTGAAGTGCATTTGTCCAGCGTCATCCACCCAGCTTGTCATATAAAAAAGATGAATGGGGAGAGGGTGTGGCAGCGTAACCTTGACGGATTTCGGCTTTGCGTCGTCATCCCGGTTATACAGCATTTCGATACGTTCCTTGTCATACTCCTCAACGTCCTGCAACGCAAAAAAAGCCATTCCAAGCGGATCTTCCACACGGATGCAGCCGGAACTATAGGCACGGTCGATACGATCAAAAAGCTGCGGCTCCGACGTGCCGTGAAGATAAATATTGTCATTGTTGCGAATCTCGAATTTTACCCGGCCAAGAACATTTTCCGGTCCGGGCC
>CAZXYG010000026.1:0-13435 GCA_964644885.1 uncultured Rickettsiales bacterium | reverse complement strand
GTCCGGGACTCTGGCGCAGTAAATAAGGAAAAGCATCTGGAACTATTGTGTTCCAGTCAATACTTTCCGATGGCACGGTCCGCCAGCTCCCGCCCGGTTTCTTTTGCAGAACATCGAAGGCCATGGATTTGAGCAAAGCCGGATTCTCCTTCAGGCGCGGCAGCACCATGTCTCTGGCAATGGCAGTAGGCACATGCCAAAAAGGATGAAAAATAACGTTCGTGATCTCGGAGCTGAACTCAGGCGTTTGGCGATAGGGTTTTCCAACGATCGCTTTCATATCGAGCACACGTTCCTCTCCATCGAATACCTTGACATTAAAATCCGCAATATTAACACGAATGTGCCGTGCGCCAAGATTATCCGGAAGCCATCGCCAGCGTTCCATAGCAATGATAATCCGGCGAATTTTTTCTTCCACAGGCATATTGAGCGCCGCAAATGTAGCCGGGCCAACCATGCCATCCGCTTCCAGGCCATACCTGACTTGAAATTCCTTGATCCCCTGCACAAGCCCCACATCATAAGCAGACGACAGGCTATTGCCGGGATTAATCTCTTCCTGCCGAAGCCGCTTACGGAGATTGGCCATCCGCACATCGCTCACGCCCGGTTTTAAAAGAGGGCCATCCAGTATCTTCGTGAATCCGCCGCCGGGCGGCATGGCCCGATAACGGGCAAGCGCCGTTTTCAGCCTCTGATATTCCGGGTGGGACGGAGCCATATTCTCAAGGAAAACGGAAGGAGCGCGATCAGCCAGAGCACGGGCGAGCAACACGATACTGTCTACATCACGGGAGTAGGCATAGTGCGCCGGCACCATTGCCTTGGCAAGATTCCTTCCTGCTTTCATATCCGTGATGTAGCGAAGCAGAGCATCGGTAAGAAGCAACTCGGTTCTGGCATTTAGGCGACGTTCCGCCAGCCTGCCGCGTATCAGCGCGGGATGGTAATCTTGCGGATTCAGGCCATGCTGATGCGCCGCCATCAAGGCAAAGAGGAAGGGCTTGGCATCCCGTATCAGCACGTGTTTGCGAAACCATATGGGCTTGTTTCCGAACAGATTGTAAAATGCGCGTAAATCCTTAATAAGAAGCGATTGTCCGGCAACGCGCAATCCTTTAGCGTGAAGAAGCGTTTGAATTTCGTTTTTCGGTTGTTCGGCAATAGTAGACGCCGCACTGCCCGCGTCCGGGTCTATGATAGACGCAATGCACAAGAGCGCGATAAGCCTGAGCAGCACCCGCACGATTTAGAGACGCTTTTGAAAGATGAGCTTGGCGTCGCCGTCACGGTAGAAATCCGGCAGGTTAGCAGCCAAAGTAAAACCGTGGCTCCTATAGAAACGCTGGGCCGGGAAATAAGCAGTTGTGCCTGAAGTTTCAGCATAAACCCTCCGGCCACCAAGGTTTCTCACATGCGCTTCGGTTGCCCGCAATAGCTGCGTACCGAGACCCCTTCCCTGCGCTTCAGGAAATACGACAATCCAATAGAGATCGAAACTCTTTTCCGCTAATGGAATAGCGCCATAACAAGCGTACCCAAGCACACTCCTTACATCCCGCGCAAATAGAAAATGATAACTTGCATCAGTACCGTTCAGCCGCGCCTCCGCCAGTTCACAGGCTACGGATATTTCCTCAGGCCGGAAAATACCCGCCGCAGTTACAAGGCGGCGTATGTGCGGCACCTCTTCGCGGCGAAGAGTGTCATCAAGCGCACAAAGCGTACGCTGCACTGCGAGTGTAGTGGGCATGCAATCCTTCATCGATAATGCGTTGTATGACAGTTTCAGAAGAGAATCCAGCTTGCTGTGCGGCGGCCATGAATCCAGCGTCTACGCTCAGGCATGGATTGTCGTTGATCTCCAGCACCCACGGCTTACCTGTTTTGTCGATTCGAAAATCCACACGGGCGTAGCCACTGAGATTAAAAATTCTCCAGCATTGAAGCGCAATGGCGCGCAGCGCTGCAAGAAGCGGGGCTTCCTTCTCCGCAGAAAGAAAAGCGCGAGGGGTATGCAGATATGCATGGCTGGATTTTTCCCATTTTGCGGCATAATCGACAATGTGGGGCATGGTATCGTCGAACCGCTCAAAAAGAATCTCCGCTATGGGCAGCACGTCAGGCACGCCATTCATGCCGAGGAGCGCAACGTTAACCTCACGACCAGGAATATAGGTTTCTGCGAACCACGAACCGCCTTTCTCTGTGATCTTTCTTTCCATGAGCGCCCGCGCATTTTTTTTCCCCCTCACCACCGAGCCGTGATCGATGCCGAACGATGCGTGTTCCGTCGCCGATTTCACGATATACACGCCATCGCTTTCTCCGTCATCGAGAAAAGCCGGCGTCGCAACCCCGTGCTCTTCCATCAGGCGCTTTGCGCGCAGCTTATCACCGGCCAGGAATATGGCTTCCGAGCCGCAGCCGGTGTAGGGAATACCAAGAATTTCTAGCTGTTCCGCCACCAGGTATGTATAGTGGTCCGATCCCAGAAACGATTCCACCAGATTACATACGATGTCCGGACGATGGCGCCGCACCGCCTTCGTTACACTGTCCGGACGATGACATATCGCATCCCTGCTCGTCGTATGGCCCAGAGCATCAAGATACGAGATTTCCTGTATCTGCTGCAAAGTATTCTCATCATCCGGGCGGTCGGAAACAATGGGATTATAGAGCGTCAGTACGCGCATGATTGCACTGCCGCCGTTTGTACATCCATGCGAGCCGCCGCATGTTCGACGATGCGCCGTATCAGATGGCAATAAGATAGACCAGCTTTTGAGGCAAGAATAATTAAATCCGAACGCATGGGATGCAGGCCCGCGAGCGGATTTACTTCCAGAAAATGCGGCGCGCCAGCGGTATCGCAGCGAATATCAACCCGCCCGCCGTCGCGGCAGCCAAGCGCGTTCCATGCCGCCACCGCGACCGCTTGCGCTTTTTGAGCGACGGCATCGGTGGCAAGCGTATAGCTGACGAGTTTTTCGTACTTTTCTTTATTGCGGTATGTGTAGCCGCACACGTCCGCCGTGGACTGCAGGTGAATCTCCATCACGCCGATCGCTTCGGCTTTTTCTCCCGCTCCTAAAATGCCCACGGTAAATTCGCGACCCGGCAGATAGGTTTCCACCAGCACAGGCTGAGCAAAGCAGGCAAGCAGGTCGCGGCACGCAGCGCTCAGCTCCTTCTGATTCTTCACCAGCGATTTGTCCGAAACGCCTTTTCCTGTGCCTTCGGCCAGCGGCTTAACAAAAAGTGGGTATGGGAGGGCGATGGCCTTGCACTCTTCCTCGCGGCGAATCACCGCGAAGGGTGCGGTAGGAATTCCCGCCGCCTGCACCGCCAGTTTAGCCAGAGCCTTATCAAGCGTTAGCATCATGACATCAGGGGCAGAGAACGTGTAAGGAATGCGGTAGGCATCAAGCAGCGCAGGCACCTGCGCTTCACGCGCTATGCCGTACATACCCTCGGCAATATTGAACACCAAATCCCAACGCGCGCCGGACACAAGCTTTTCCACCAGCTTCCAGATATTTCCCACACGCTCGATTGTATGCCCGGCCATTTCCAGCGCATCCGCAATGGCGTGAATCGTTTCTTCGGAATCGAATTCCGCCATCGCTTCCTCGCTGTACCCCAATTTCCGGTAATCGTCGCGGAGATCGTAGACCAGGCCTATATGCATGCGTCCATGAGCGTATAAAGACCCCTGCCGCTATCGAGGCTCATGCCGGAATCACGCAGAAAGTTCTGGCTTTCGCCGATAGTGCCTTTGGGATCTGGATAGCGGTAGATGCCACCTTCGAAGTTCGTAAGCAGCAGATCATCGCCCTCGCGGCCAATAACATAATCGGGCAATAGCGGAATCTTGCCGCCGCCGCCCGGAGCATCAACCACGAATTGTGGCACAGCATAGCCGGTGGTATGACCGCGCAGCTGACGGATGATTTCCAACCCTCTCTCCACCGGAGCGCGGAAATGCGCAGAACCCGAAACCGGATCGCATTGATAAAGGTAATAGGGCCTTACGCGGGCCTTTAGAAGGCCATGCATCAGCGGCTTAATCACGTCAATGTCATCATTGATGCCTTTGAGCAGAACGGTCTGGCTGCCGAGCGGAATGCCAGCATCGGCCAGGCGAGCGCAAGCTTCGATGGTTTCAGGCGTCAGTTCGTCCGGGTGGGTGAAATGGATGCTCATCCACAGCGGATGGAATTTTCGCAGCATTTTGCATAACTGCTTGGTAATGCGCTGCGGCATTACTACGGGAATTTTAGTTCCGATGCGAATGAACTCCAGGTGCTTAATGCGGCGCAAACGTCCAAGCAACCACTCCAGCTTGTCATCGCCGATGCTCAGAGGATCGCCGCCCGAGAGCAAACAATCGCGGATTTCCGGATGCGCTTCGATATATTGCGCGGCCTTTTCCCACTGGCTGATACTGAAACTGTATTCGCCGTTTGTTTCACCCACCATGCGCGAGCGCGTGCAATAGCGGCAGTACGTGGAACAGAATCCGGTGGTGAGGAACAGCACGCGGTCAGGATAGCGGTGGACAAGGCCAGGGGCCGCGGTATCGTGATCCTCGCTCAACGGATCGGGGTCTTCGCCTGGGGTTTTCACGAATTCGCCCTTGACCGGGATATGCGTCTTTCGCAACGGCTGATCGGGATTCATCGGATCAAGCAGCGAGAGATAATAAGGCGTGATGGCAATCGGCAGATTAGCCGTACGCTGACGGACGGCTTCGCGCTCATCATCGGTGAGCATCAGAAAGCGCTCCAAAAGATCAAGCTTGCGGATGCGGTTGCGCACCTGCCATTTCCAGTTATTCCAGTCATGAAGCGAAGCTTCGGGATAAAATCGTTTCAGAAATTCACGCGACCGCGCGCTTGCCGGAAAACGGTGAGCCGGAATCCTCGTATGGACTTTCTCGGGCTGGTAGAGAAAGGATTGAAAAGGCGGAAATGTATCAATCGCGGGAAGAACCGGTGGAGGAACTCCACAGGGAGAGTGCGTCACGCCGCCTGAGTCCAGCGCATTAAGCGCCAGACGCGGCGCACTACTCGGAGGTTCTTGCTCCAGCGTCATATCGACCATTCACGACTCCCTGCATAAGTGCGAGATTACCACTCATCCACGCCAGCACCCGTTGAGCTGCTGTGAATCAGCATGGTGTATTTTACCTCAAGCATGGTTCTTTTGAAAAAAGAAAATAGAAAAACGGCATGCCAGAAAATTTTTTTTCCGTTAGAGATCGACCTTCCCAAGAAGTAACGCCGAAAACGTTAGGCGTTGGCGGGAAATACCGATCTCGATGTGTGGTGAACACGCAACAGTTCTTCCGAAGGCAGAGCGGTATTCTCTGCAATGATTCAGTTGTCATTTTCGAAAACGCACGATACATAGTTCCTTTGTCTCTAGATTTTCAGGGGTTTTGATGGAAGCGTTTCTTACGTTTGATGTCCTATTCAGTTTCATAACGCTCAGCGCGCTGGAGATTGTTCTCGGCATCGACAACCTTATCTTCATCGCGCTGGTAGTGCAGAATTTGCCGAAGCGTTACCGGAAAAAAGCGCGTATCATAGGATTGACGCTTGCGCTTCTCATGCGCGTGCTGATGCTGCTCGGCATTGCATGGATCATGTCCCTAACGCAGCCGGTGCTGGAAGTAGCCGCACTCGCTTTCTCATGGCGTGATTTACTTCTGCTTGCAGGCGGCATCTTTCTGATTATCAAGAGTACCCTGGAAATGCATGCCGATCTCGCAGGCAAGGAGGAAAAACGCCAGATCATGGCACGAACGGGTTTCGTCGCCTGTATTGCCCAAATCGTGCTGATTGACCTCGTATTTTCATTTGACTCGGTGATAACCGCCGTAGGTATGACCGCCAATATCCCGGTCATCGTCGGGGCCATGACCGTAGCCATGGTAATGATGCTGGTGGCATCCGGTTATATCGCCTATTTTCTGGAACATCATCCTACCTTCAAAATGCTGGCGCTGGCCTTCATTCTGATGATCGGCACGTTGCTGGTAGCCGAGGGCATGCATTTTCATGTGCCGCGCGGCTATGTTTATTTTGCCTTCGCGTTTTCAATTCTCGTGGAATCGCTCAACACCATTCGCCAACGCAACTACGAAAAACGTAGCAAGAAGTGATTATGCCTCCGTACGTTATTCCTTTTGTTACTGTCTTTCTGTTGCTGCTTTCCAATGTTTTTATGACCTTTGCCTGGTACGGCCACCTCAAGCACAAAACCTCACCGCTTGTGATCGTGATCCTGGTGAGCTTGGGGCATCGCATTGTTCGAATATTGTTTTCAGGTTCCGGAAAACCGCATCGGCCATGGGTATTTCTCAGCGGTGGAGTTGAAAACGATTCAAGAGATCATCACGCTTGCCGTGTTCGTGGCGTTTACTATTCTTTACCTCGGCGAGCCAATTCGCTGGAATCACCTTGTCGGCTTCGCCTTGATTATATTGGCGGCGTTTTTTATTTTTAAAAAATAGCGGCGTACGGGAACGTAACCTTATCGAAGGCAGCCGTATTGAGGACGCCGCTTACGTTATATTGTGAGGGCGGGGGCATGAAAGATTGCCACTAATTCCAGATGATGACTCCAGACAAATTGGTCGATGGGCGTAACCTTCGTCAAGTCATAACCGCTGTCGCGCAAGAGTACCGCATCGCGCTCAAATGTCGCGGGATTGCAAGAAACCACTATAATAGTTTGCACGCCGCTTTTAGCAAGTTGCCGCATTTGCGGTAGAGCGCCGTTGCGCGGCGGATTGATAACCACGGCGTCAAAACGCTTTAGTTCCTCCGCCGTGAGCGGAGTACGCATAAGATCGCGGCAATGGATGGAAATGCGGTCGTCCATTCCGTAGCGGCGGATGGCATTATGCATGGCCGCGACCATGGCCGCATCGCCTTCGTAGGCGGCAATGCGGCGCCCCTTTTTCGCGAGCGGAAAACTATAAGTGCCGCAACCGCTATAAAGCTCGGCGACAGATGTACAGCCAGCACCGTATTTCACGATAAGATTGGTAATAGCTTGCTGTCCGGCCTCGGTTGCCTGCAGAAACGCTCGGGGCGGGAGGTCCACACGGACATCCCCAAAAATGGCTTGAACAGGGTAACGCTCAGCCACGCGCATCGTTTCACCAGCGCTGCAAACAGCGGTGAGGCGCAGCAGGTTATGCTTTTCAGCGAAGGCTTTGGTTTTTTCCTGATCGGCTTTCGTGCAAGGCACGCGCAACGTCAGCATCACATCCAGACCGCTACCGGTATCGGTTATATGAATGGCGTTAATGTTTGCAGGCTTACCGAGATCGGCAATATGCTTCCTGAATGCCGGCAATAGCGCAAGAATGTCGCTGCGCGTCACCGGACACATGGCAAGATCGATGACGCGATGACTGCGGCGCGCCAAAAGCCCAATGCTTACAATGCCTTTGTGCACAGATACCTTAAACTCGACACGGCGGCGGGCATGCTCGCCGATTTCGACAAGGTCTGCGACTCTTTCTTCGGGATATCCGAGGCGTCTGACGGCATTCAGCGCTGCATCCCGCTTGAATCGCCGGTACGGTTCCGGCGCAACATGCTGCACGGCACACCCGCCGCACGCACCAAAATGCGCACAGGGCGGCGTTTGCCGCCCAGGACCATGAGCAAGCATCACGCGCACCGTGGCACGGCAGAAATCCTTGCCGCATGAATCAATCACCGCACGCACATAATCGCCTGGGCAGGTGAACGGAACCATGATTGTTTTGCCTAGCGCATAGGCCACGCCATCACCCATGCCGCCCAAGTGCGAAATGGTCAGTTCAATTTCCTGCTGTGCGTGAAATGAGCGAGGCATGTAAGAAAAGTACGTAGGTTAAGGGCGCGCCGTGCACAAATGCCGCGGTATCCACAACATTGTGACACAGGATTATTGGGACATTCTAAGCATTGTTGCGATAGGCTTAAGCGCCGCACGTCTCAATGCCTCGCTCATGATAATCTCCGGCGTACGATTTTTCATGCAGAGATAAAGTTTCTCCAGCGTATTCAGCTTCATATAAGGACAGATATTACAGGAAGCGCAAGCGCCATCCGATGCGCCAGGCACGTCATAAAACGTGCTCTCCGGCGCGATTTTCTTCATGTGATGGATAATGCCCGGCTCGGTGAGCACGATATATTCCGATGGGTTATGTTCTCGCGCATAACGGATAAGCGATGAAGTAGAGCCGATATGCTCAGCATAATTAAGAAGCGGTGCGGTGCATTCGGGATGCGCTATAATACGCGCTTCAGGATATTTTTCTTTGAGTGTCACCAGCTCACGCTCGGAGAATTGTTCATGCACAATGCAAGTGCCATCCCACAATGCCATTTTTCGGCCGGTCTTGCGTTGCAAATAACCTCCTAGATATTTATCAGGCGCGAACAGGATGGGGCGATCTTCCGGTATTTGGCGGATAATCTTCTCGGCGCAAGAAGAGGTGACAATGATATCCGAAAGCGCCTTCACCTCAGCGGAGGAATTGATGTAGGTGATTGCAATATGATCCGGGTGCGCCGCCCGGAATGCCTTGAATTTTTCGGGCAGGCAGGAATCTTCCAGCGAGCATCCCGCTTTCAGATCGGGAAGCAGCACCTGCTTCTGGGGGCTTAGAATCTTAGCGGTTTCAGCCATGAACCGCACACCGCAAAACACGATCACGTCGGCATCCGTATCCGCCGCCTTGCGCGATAGATCAAGCGAATCGCCGATGAAATCCGCCAGGTCCTGGAGGTCATCTTCCTGGTAATAATGCGCTAATATAACGGCGTTCATTTCCCGGCGCAGGCGGCGCACTTCCTCCTCAAGATCGAGCGCCGGCGCAATCCTCCGCTCAGGCGCGGGCGTCTTGCTTGCAAGACCCGCACCCGTATTCATTGCCATGGGCAAATAAGGTGACATTGTGTTGATTCTAGGCCTTTTCGGCCAGATTTTCAACTTTTGCCGCAATGTCAACCGGTTTCAGCAAGGCAGATTCCAAGACTGTACCGATCTCCAGCGCCGTGCGGACAACCTTGTAAGGCTTTTCGATGCCGCTTTTTGCGATGGCTTCCGACGCCAGAGCGGCCTCTATCATCACAAATTCGGAGGCGCTTGTATAGACGCGATAACCCGTCACCGCCGCATCGGAAATCACTCGCCGTGGCAGTTCAAGCATTTCAAATGTCGCAAGAGTCGTTGCCGTCATATTCCTTTGGTTTTCTCCTAAAACATGTATAGCCAAATTTCAAATAGCTTACTATTATACCCTGTAGCGTTGCATCATTCAAACGGGGAGAGCATTATGGACAAGCAGAAGGCGTTGGACACCGCCATCAGCCAGATCGAAAAAGCCTTCGGCAAGGGGTCGGTGATGAAGCTCGGCCAGCGCGAAGCGATGGAAGTCGACTCCATCTCCACCGGCTCGATCGGCCTGGATCTGGCTCTGGGCGTGGGTGGCGTGCCACGTGGGCGCGTCATCGAGATTTACGGCCCGGAAAGCTCCGGCAAAACGACGCTGACCTTAAGCATCATTGCCGAGACGCAAAAGAAGGGCGGCACCTGCGCCTTCATCGACGCCGAGCATGCGCTCGACCCTGACTATGCCCGCAAACTTGGAGTGAATATCGACGAATTGCTTATTTCCCAGCCTGATACGGGCGAGCAAGCGCTCGAAATTGCCGACACGCTGGTGCGCTCCGGCGCCATAGACGCGGTGGTAATCGATAGCGTTGCCGCGCTGGTGCCGCGCGCTGAAATCGAGGGCGAAATGGGCGATTCCCACATGGGCCTCCAGGCACGTCTGATGAGTCAGGCGCTGCGCAAGCTCACCGGCTCCATTTCCAAGACGCGCTGCATGGTGATCTTCATCAACCAGATCCGCATGAAAATCGGCGTCATGTTCGGCAATCCGGAAACCACCACCGGCGGCAATGCGCTAAAATTCTATTCCTCGGTGCGCATCGACATTCGTAAGATCGGTGCCATCAAGGAGAAGGAAGAAGTCATCGGCAGCCACACGCGCTGCAAGGTGGTGAAGAATAAGGTGGCGCCCCCGTTCCGCCAGGCCGAATTCGACATCATCTACGGCCATGGCATCTCGAAGGAGGGCGAATTGATCGATCTGGGCCAGCGGGTGGACGTCATTGAAAAATCCGGCTCGTGGTTCTCCTACGACAGCCAGCGCATCGGCCAGGGCCGCGAGAACGCCAAGCAGTTCCTCAAAGAGAACCCGGAGATTGCGCAAAAAATAGAGGCGCAAATCCGCGAGCGTTTCGAGAAGCTCGCCGCTTCTTCCGGCAATGAACCCTCAGTACCTGAGCGCGAGTTGGAAACGGTGGCGTAAGGGCGCTATTTCATAGGGAAAATACGGTTTTCTGCAGTTAATATAGCTGGAGGAGCGGAGCGCTTGAAAAATATCCATGGCTCCCGTCATTCACCGTTTTTTTCCTTCTCGAATTCGATCAGCGTCTGGTTCACTTGCACGTTATCGCCCGGCTGGACATGGATGGATTGTATCACCGCGTCGCGCTCAGCGTAGAGAAGATTCTCCATTTTCATGGCTTCCAGCACCACTAAATCCTGTCCCTTGGAAACCTTGTCGCCTTCCTTGACCTTGACCGTCACCACCTGGCCGGAGATAGGCGCAAGCAGCCGCGTTTCGCTATCCACAAAGCTGCGCTCAGGCATGAATTTCTCCAACTCCGCTACGCGCGGCGTGCGCACCGTGACTTTGGCTGTCGCGCCGGCATGGGTAAGGCGATAACCGCCCGGCAGCGGCTCAATGCGCACATTGACCACCTGCGTATCCACTTTGCCTTGGAAAAGGCCGCTGCCTAAAGTCCAATTGCTGTAGATTTCAAAGCGCTCGTTCTCATAGGTGACATCAAGCCCGCCCTCGCGCTGGCGCACATAGACGGAAAAACCTTGGCGATCAACCGTAATGACCCAGCGCGTTCCGATTTGACGGCGGCGGTTGAGAATTTGGCCGCTGATGCCCGCAGCGCGGTGGGCATCCTTGAGGTAGATATAAAGCCCCACGGCCAGAAACACTTTGGTGGTTTCTTCTGTGATCCGCGCGCCAGAGAAACCATCCGGGTATTCCTCGGCGATGAAATTCGTGGAGAGCCTGCCTTCCCCGAAGCGGGGATGGCCCATGACCGCCTCCAGAAAACTGATATTGTGCGAAATGCCGCTGATCATGAACTGCCCCAGCGCGGTGCGCATATGCTGGATGGCTTCGGCGCGATCCTTGCCGTATGTAATCAGCTTGGCAATCATGGCGTCATAGAACATGCTGACCTCGCCGCCCGCATAAACGCCGCTATCCACGCGCACATTCGCGCTTTCCTCGGGTGGGCGGTATTCGGTGATGCGACCGGTGGAAGGCAGAAATCCACGGCTCGGATCTTCGGCATAAATGCGGCTTTCCATAGCCCAGCCGCTTAACTTTATATCTTCCTGCTTGAACGGCAGCTTCTCGCCTGCGGCAATACGGATCATCCACTCCACGAGATCAAGGCCGGTGATCATCTCGGTAACAGGATGCTCCACCTGGAGCCGCGTGTTCATCTCCAGAAAATAAAAACGGCGTTTCTTGTCCACGATAAATTCCAGCGTGCCCGCTGATACATATTTTACGCGGCGAACCAGCGCCGCCGCCTGCTCGTACATTCTTTCCCGGGTTTTGGAGTCGAGGAACGGGCTGGGCGCCTCCTCTATCACTTTCTGATGATGGCGCTGGATCGAGCATTCGCGCTCACCCAGGCAGAGCACGTTTCCGTGCTGGTCGGCCAGCACCTGGATTTCGATGTGACGCGGGCTTTCGATGAATTTTTCGATGAAAATCTTGCTGTCGCGAAAACTTTTGCGCGCCTCGTTGACCACGGACTGGTAAGCTTGCTTGATTTCCTCCTTGCCCTTGACGATGCGCATGCCCTTGCCGCCGCCGCCCGAAGCGGCCTTGATCATCACCGGAAAGCCGATTTTCGCCGCGATGCGCCCCGCCGCGCGCGTATCCTTCACCGAGCCGGTGTAGCCGGGAATGGTATTAACCTTGGCGTCACCGGCAATTTTCTTGGCGGAAATCTTATCTCCCATCAGACGAATCGCCTGCCTGCCCGGTCCGATGAAGGCTATGCCCTCGCGCGCGATGCGGTGCGCGAACTCGGCGTTTTCGGAGAGGAATCCGTAGCCCGGATGCACCGCTTCGGCTCCGGTCTTGCGCGCCGCGCCGAGGATGTTTTCGGTCACGAGATAGCTCTGATCGGCCGGCGAAGGGCCGATATAGACCGCCTGGTCTGCCGCGGAGACATGCAGCGCGTTGGTATCGGCCTCGGAATAGACAGCCACCGTCTTGATGCCCATGCGCTTGCAGGTGCGGATGATACGAAGCGCGATCTCTCCGCGGTTGGCAATGAGGATTTTTTTAAACATATCTTTGTCGGCGGAATATAAAGGCTTACCGGGGAAGGGTCTAGAATTTTCGCTGTTATTACGGTATAATTTATTCAAATGGCGTGTTCACATCAACAGCAATTACTGGCTCAAAAATTAGAGGAGCAGCCCCAAAATATCGCACCTTCTATTTTGTCATTTCTGGAACACACACAAAATGGCGCCGCGATCAATGGAGGGATTGTCGAAGCCGTAAATGACAAACTCAAGAAAATAGTGTCAGAAACAGCGATATGCGGGTTATATGCAGATAAACCAATCACTGGTCAAGAGGTAGAGGCTTATTTTATTCTTTTCTTAAGAGGACTTAACTATTCCTACCAACAACATGGGGTGACGGTTGGCAGAATAAATATTATTCGCAATTTTGTGGAAGATGATAAAAAGAATAAAGTATTTGACCTTGTAGGTTATAGTGCGGAAGGTGATACCCTGACATTTACGGCGGAAATGTTGTGCCGTCGTGTGTTGCATTGCCGTTCAGAAGAAAAACGTTGGACTACCTTAAGTGTTAAATTGGCAGGTATTAACACAATTTTTACGGCACAAGAAGTAGCGATAATAATTGGAGCTGAAGAAGGTGATCATGCGAGAGAGCAAAAAAAATATCCAAAAAAATGCCCAAAAGGCGTCAGCCTGAAAAAATTAGCGATGGAAGGATATAGTAACGTAGATGCGTACTATCGGCAGGATGGGGTAGAAAAAGCTTTTGCAGCAAGGCGTCAGAAAGTAATAGACCGTTTTGGCCTTGGAAAAGGAAAGCAGCATTCAGGCGCCTGATCCACAAGACTCACGACTCATTACTGGAAAGCTGCCCCGTCACGTATTTGTGCAGGATGCTGGCGACCAGCGTCTGATAGGGGATGCCCTCGCGCGCCGCGCGGCGCTTGATCATCATCAGGTCGGCGCTGGAGAGTCTGATGTTGAT
>CAZXYG010000025.1:21519-23871 GCA_964644885.1 uncultured Rickettsiales bacterium | reverse complement strand
AGCGTGTCGTTGCCGGCGCCTCCCGATAACGTGTCATTGCCTTGATCGCCGCCCAGCAGGTCATTATCATTGCCGCCATTCATTGAGTCATTACCCTGGCCACCCCAAAGCGTGTCGTTGCCGGCGCCTCCCGATAACGTGTCATTGCCTTGATCGCCGCCCAGCAGGTCATTATCATTGCCGCCATTCATTGAGTCATTACCCTGGCCACCCCAAAGCGTGTCGTTGCCGGCGCCTCCCGATAACGTGTCATTGCCTTGATCGCCGCCCAGCAGGTCATTATCATTGCCGCCATTCATTGAGTCATTACCCTGGCCACCCCAAAGCGTGTCGTTGCCGGCGCCTCCCGATAACGTGTCATTGCCTTGATCGCCGCCCATATAGTCGTCGCCCGTTCCACCGTCGAGCACATCATTGCCCTGGCCGCCCCAGAATGTATCATTTCCGGCACCGCCATTGAAGCTATCGTCTCCACTGCCGCCCCAGCCCAGATCATTGTCCGCGCCGCCGTGAATAAGGTCATTGCCGCCTCCGCCGTTGATCGTATCGTTGCCGCCATTGCCCGTTAAGGTATCAGCGCCGTTGGTACCATCGAGAGTGTTAGGGTTCTCATCGCCTTCTGCCAGAAGAGAAATAAGAACCGGCGCGAGTACAGGGTTATTGTTGTTATGTACTGTGTTTAAATTGGTCATGATAGCCTCCGCTAATAATTGTTAACATCCGATTAAAAACCGGATTGAATGGGAGGATGGGTGTTTTTGTATAAGAGGGCTATACGTGAAATGGAAATGGTTATAAGCTTTCAATAAGCGCCGGTTGGCTTCTATTCCAAATAATATTCGGGATAGAGCTGATTCCGCTCTCTGTATGGCGCCAGCGCACGGCTGTTGTATTCCGGACTGCCCCTCTTTGGATCGTATCCCGGATAATAGGGCTGGGGAATATTGTAGAACTGGCTGTACTCTCTCAGATAACGGTAGTACTGCTCGTTATACTGTTCCTGCGTGTAGGTGTAATACGGATTCTGATAAGGCACGTCTGCGCGCGCGTTGTGTAGCGGCATGGTAAAAGCGCCCAACACAGCGATACAGGCAAAAAGATACCTCAGATCAAGAAAAATGTGCTGCGTAATCGTCTTCATAATAAGACGCCGCCTTTTCTATTCCGTAATGTGTGTGAACAATGGCTGTTTCATGTCTAAAACAGACCACAGAACGCGT
The DNA here is from genome assembly GCA_964644885.1 of uncultured Rickettsiales bacterium. Classification (GTDB taxonomy): domain Bacteria; phylum Pseudomonadota; class Alphaproteobacteria; order Rickettsiales; family JACKKO01; genus CAZXYG01. The sequence continues at coordinate 22,651 of CAZXYG010000025.1, read as the reverse complement.
GAACATTCCATAGCGAGCATAAAGTTTCTATAGGGAATATCGCCACCTGGTGTAAGAAGAACGTAAAGGAAACTTGCGCTAGAAATTTTCCAAAAAAACAACCCCCAATCATGCCTATCTAAACACAACCCTCTGTGGTATAAACACTGACTCAACGCACGCATCGCTTGACCGCAATCAAGTGATACAATTGTTTCTTAAATATACTGAAGTGCGTGATACCGATACGCCGCATCGAAAGCGTTACTGTTATTATGCTGCCTTTACGCTCTGCGCTTGCAGGTTTTTTACGATTTGAGGTCCATTATGCATGAGAAGAAAAATACGATTCTAGTGGTGGACGATGAGCCGCAGATCCAGAAGATGCTGGGCATCCTTCTGGAAGTTGAAAATTTCAAGATTGTCGAAAGCACTTCAGGCAAACAGGCGATACGGCTGTGCATTTCGACAAAACCCGATCTGATATTGCTTGATCTGGGCCTTCCGGACATGGACGGCAAGGATGTGATCACCGCACTCCGCGAATGGTCGCAGGTGCCTATTATCGTGCTCTCGGCGCGCGCACTGGATGAGGAAATTACCGCAGCCCTGAATAGGGGTGCAAACGATTATGTTACCAAGCCTTTCAATATCGATATCCTGCTGGCGCGCATTAATGCCTCTTTACGCGCTTCCACTGTGCGTGAAACGGGTGAACCGGAATTGTGCAACGGCGCGCTCCGCATGGATCTGGTACGGCACGAGGTATTCTTGAACGATGAGCTGCGGGCTTTCACGCCCAAGGAATATGATCTGCTGCGGCATTTTATGGTCAATCGCGGTAAGATGCTTACCCACAAAGAAATTCTCAAAAAGGTCTGGGGGCCCGCGCACGGCGATGACACCACCTACTTACGCGTTTATATCGGGCAGATTAGGGAAAAGATTGAAAAGAATCCCTCTTCACCGACCTTCATTACGACCGAGTCGGGCATTGGATACAGGATGGAAGTGATGCAGCCTGAAGTTGTTCACCAGATAGCGTAGAGCTTGTATTACCTGGTCCGGAGGGATCCTTTAATCATTCAAAATGTTCGGAGTTTTTTTATCAGAAGAACGTCGAGGCATGCCATCCTCCCTGCCTTCTGGCGAA
>CAZXYG010000025.1:13616-21509 GCA_964644885.1 uncultured Rickettsiales bacterium | reverse complement strand
ACGTCCCTGCCGAATCCTTCCATCGTATTGCATGCGGAAAGCAGCGGCAAAGAAGAAAGCAGCAATGTAGTAACGATTATAAATTTCATAAATCCCACTATGTTATATTTGAGTGCAAAATCCACCCGCTGATCAGTAGCGCTACTTGCATAAAGAAACCATGTGGATGATTCCGGTCCGTATAAGCCCGTCGTAAAGACAGCCTTTGTGTGAGCCTTAACGTCCGCTTTACGCATAACCTCCTTTACCCTACGGTCATTTTACGCCGGTTCCTTTAGGGTATATCTACAACCCTGACATAAGGAGAATTTGATGAGAAAATTACACAATGCAATGGCATCCATCCTGGCGCTGACGGTATTGGCTGCGTGTGGTCAAAGTACGAGTGATCGTGCGCTGAGCGGTGCTGGCATCGGTGCCGGCGTAGGCGCTCTCGGCAGTGCCGTTACGGGAGGTAACCCGCTGACGGGCGCCGTGGTCGGCGGCGCGGTTGGTGCGGCAGCCGGTGGCTTGACCAAGGAACAAGATGTCGATCTCGGCAAGCCTGTCTGGAGGTAAATTCTAACTGAAGGAGAACACGTATGTTGTACTACGCAATTACTTTCTTCGTTCTGGCAGTTGTCGCCAGCATTCTGGGGTTTGGCGGCCTGGCTGCCGACTTTGCCGGAATTGCCCGGTTCCTGGTTGGTGTGTTCGTTATACTTTTTGTTGCCAGCTTGGTTTACAGCGTGATTACGGGACGCAGGGCGAACCCGCCATTATAGCCTTGAGAAATGAGCGAGATTAAAGGGGAGCCTTCTGGCTCCCTTTTTTATGCCGTTTTTTTATTTTTGTTTTTCCGCCGCCGTTTTTCTTGAGATACTTGATCAGTATCGCCTGCAATTGATGGGGGTTGAAGGGTTTGGCGATGTAATCATCCATTCCCGCCGCGATGCATTTCTCGCGATCACCTTTCATGACATGAGCGGTTATGGCGATAATCCCCACGGGTGGGGAGGCTTCTGCCTGTTCGCGTTCGCGGATATGGCGTGTGGTCTCATAGCCATCCATGATTGGCATTTCCACATCCATCAGGACGATGGAGTATTTGCCGGGAGCGAATCGTTCGAGTGCTTCCTGGCCGTTGTGCGCCACCTCGTAATGATAGCCGAAATTAGTAAATATAATGGTGGCGACGAGCACGTTCGGCTCATAATCTTCCACCAGCAGGATAGGCAATCTCCCGGCATTGGCCTGCATATAGAGGTAGATGATGTTTTCCTGGTAGTGTTTTTCGCTGTCGCTGTCGGTAGCTTCCACTGGCAGACTGAGATGCAGCACGAAAGAGGAACCCTGGCCGACCACGCTGGTCACCGTGATGGTGGCGCCCATGCGTTTTGCCAGAGCCTGGGAGATGGCAAGGCCGAGGCCCGTGCCGCCATATTTCCGGGTGATGGAGGAATCGGCCTGTATGAATTTATCGAAAATAAGGTCGATTTTATCTTCCGGGATGCCGATCCCGGTATCGGTTACCGTGATCGTCACCTGTTTCTTTCCGTTGCCTTTTCCGCCGTTGGCGAAGAAAACGGAGACGCTGCCTCCTGATTCCGTGAATTTTACGGCGTTACCTACCAGGTTCAGCAATATCTGGCGAATGCGCCCGCTATCGCCGATATAGGTCTTATAAAGCCCCGATTCATAATGGACGATCAGGTTGACGCCTTTCTGCTTTGCCCGGACCGACATGACGCTGATTCCCTGATCCAAAAGCGAGGTCATGCTGAAAGGCGCGTTTTCCAGGTCGATGTCCTGGGATTCCATCTTATCGATGTCCAGCAGGTTGTTGATCAGCGTCATCAATGATTCCGAACTGGTTTGCAGAACGTCCACGCATTGCTTCTGTTTTTCATCGAGTTTGGTCGTCAGCAGGATGTGGGTAAGCCCGATTACCGCATGCATCGGCGTTCGGATCTCGTGGCTCATATTGGCGAGGAAGTCCGATTTCGCCTTATTGGCTTTTTCGGCGACAATGGTGGCTTCCTCGGCGGATTTCCTGGCGTTTTCCGCACGCTCCTGTTTGGTAGAGACGGCAACGATATTCTGCTCTTCCTTCTGCTCCATAATAAGCGCTTTTTTAGTAAAAAAAGCCGCAGCGGCTTTTTCTGCGATACGCCGGGACCAGATGCCCGCCATGATGAAACCAACACTCAGCAGGACCAGGAAAATTGCCGCATAAAGATAAGCGCCCTGGGCATAGATCAAATGCAGCAAAAAACTGACGCCAAGAAGCGCGTACAGAGCGTAATCCAACTGAAATTTTTTGAATGGAAGCATGCCTAATCTGCCGTGAGGCCATCGGAGAAAGCATCCAGCGTATCCATTGCACGTGCAGTGAGGGGAGAACGTTTAAGCAGTGTTCGCGGCATCTGACGAAGATGATGCAGACATGCCAGCGTCAGAATAATTAATGCCACTATGGTCAATATGACCGTAATACTGATGATTAGCAGCGCCGCTTGCTGCTCTATCCCATAATGCAGCAATGCGAAATAAGCAGCAACCAAACTGCTTATCAGTATCGCGCTTACCATAATCGAGGTGATAATCGTAAGCCCGGCGACCACTACGATGCCGGACAGCAATCGCTGAAACAGCCACCTACCATAGGTTCTCTGTACAAGAAGGGCTAAAGCAAGCAGCTTTTCCATGCGTGGTAACGATCTTCTTCCGGCCTAGCGGCGAAGTAGTGCACCAAGCAACACGCCTATCCCCAGCGCGATCATGCTCGAGCGCACGGGATTAGTACGGATCTCTGCGGTTACCTTATCGCTCGCATGCGACATTTCATCGCTGGCAGTATTAAATATGCTGCGAATTTTGCGCCCAGCCTGATTGGCTACGTTGTGCAAATCGTCCTTTGTCTCGCGGGCTGAATCTTTCAAGTGACTCACAGCGGCGTCTTTTGTTTTAGCGGTGGGCATAAAATTACTCCTTAAGGTTAAGTTAATGGGGCTATTCTTTTTCTTCAAATTCCTGCTTGGACTGGCTTGAGGTGGTCTTGTTGAATAGGCCTTTTGGGTCTGTGGTTGTTTTTGATTTTACCACCGCTGTCTTGTTACCATACTCATCTACCTCAACCTCGGTGGAGATTTTCTGCTCCGTAGTCGTTCCGCTGGCGTCGGTGGAGCTCACCGTTTTCTTATATGTGCCCGGGGGGTTGTTTAACGCATCGTGTTCTTACGAGCTGCCAAGGCTTCATGCCACGGCCGCCACTAATATTGATAATTTCTTTTCCATTAATTAATAATATCTCGTTTGTTCGGAGGTTGCGTGAACCGGATGCATTGTCAAATGCGGCCGGTGAGCAGTAAAACGAGCAGGATTATAACAATAATCCCCACGCCGCCGCTGGGATAATAACCCCAGTTCCTACTATGCGGCCACCTTGGCAAGGCACCCACCAGAATGAGTATTAAAATGATTAATAATATTGTTGAAATAGACAAGAAAATCTCCTTCGTGAAGGCTCTCGACAGGGTCGACAGTATCTTTACAAGGATACAATGCGACTTAGCCTTCGCTAAATAAGGAACCCGTAAAGATGACCGTAAAGAGTGTATACTGTCCGATGGTCCTACGCAGGGAATGCAAGGGTAAATACGGCGCCTTTGCCATCCGCACGGTTGGCCGCCGTTACCGTTCCACCCAGCAGGCGCATGATCTCCCGGCAGATGGGCAGCCCAAGCCCCGTTCCGGCATGGGTGTGATCCTGCGCGTCAAGCCGCGCGTACTTGGAGAATATCTCCTCCATTTTTGCCGGCGGGATTCCCGGCCCGTTATTCTCGATGCAGACAACCGCTTGATTTCCTATTTTTTCATATTCCATACTGATAATTGGGTGCGGCATTGCGTATTTCGCAGCGTTATCCAACAGAATGCAGATGGCGCGCGTGAACAGCAGAGGATCGGTGGTAACGGAAAAAGGAGCGGGGACCGCCTTGATGCTGATAGTGCACTCGGCCAAACGGTGGCCGAGCAGTACCAGGCAATCCGCCAGCAGAAGATCCATCATGCATCGTTCTTTCTTTAACTCCACCGCGCCGCTTTCTAGCTTGGCCATATCGAGAATGTTGGTAATGAAGCCGTCCAGGCGGTAGGCTTCCTGCAGGGCGGTATGGATGAGGGTATTCTTTTTGTCGGGCGTCAGCTTCTCTTTTGTCCGCTCGTAAATCTCAAGCGAGCCGACAATGCATGCCAGCGGGGTTTTCAAATCGTGAGAAACTGAGGTCAGAACGCTGCGATGCAGCCGTTCGCGATCCTGTTCAAAAGAGTGACTCTGCCGGTGATGCCCATCCTCCGGCGGTTTTGTTTTCATGACGCATTGTGCCGATCATTAAGTGAAATAGCCATAAGCAAATGCGCCATCCCAAAAGGAATGGCGTATCGCCCTACTAAAACCACCTCAGTAGCTTTTATATAAGCACGCTAAGAATTAAGGGTGCTGAATAACGACGGTAGTATCCCTACCAGGGCCAGTATTCCCTTTGGCGCCTGTATTTCCCTTCGTTCCCTGACTTCCAGTCGCTCCCGTTGCACCGGTATCGCCAGTACTGCCCTGGCTTCCGGTAGCACCCGTATAGCCTGTGTTTCCTCGATTGCCGGTCGCTCCCGTTGCACCGGTATATCCGGTGTTTCCTTGATTTCCAGTCGCCCCCGTAGCGCCTGTATAACCGGTTTCACCTTGACTTCCGGTCGCTCCCGTGTACCCGGTATAGCCGGTGTTTCCTTGATTCCCGGTAGCTCCCCTTGGTCCGGCAGGACCAGTACACGCGCTCAGTCCAAGCGCCAAAATTACTAGTGCCGATGTTATTGAACCTTTCATATACGTACTCCTAAAAATGTTGTTGATTAAGTGCTCTACTGAGTTTGATTTTCGCCCTTGGACCAGTTTTTCAGCTCTTTCCACCATTTATCCAGCTTGCTGTCGGCTTGTTGAATCATGGTAGGATCTTTTTTGGTGATGTGGCCCTGCAAGTCGCTCATATCTTTACGCATGGCGGCAATGTCCGCGCGACGTGCTTTATTACTGTTATCTTCCTGCATTTCGTCCAGCGCCTCATCCGCGTGCTTCAAAGCATAACGGGCACCATCATAGTTTTTGCCTGCAATAAAGTTGCGGGCAAGTGCGATGTTGTCGCGGGCTTTGTCGCTCGGAACGGATGTTTTGCTATCGACCATCACCACCGCATCGGTCAGTTTGGCCAGCTGATTATCCGCCTTTTTGAGATCGCCCGCGGCAATAGCGGTTTCTACAGCGCTGAGATATGTCTCCGCATCGTCACCCGTCAGATCCAGCGAGAGATAGACAATATCGGCATCGGTAACGGCCAGATCGTTTTTCGCCCATAGGGGCCCGTCGCTCATCTGCTTCACTTGAACCGGGCCGGTCTGAATCGGGAAATAGTGATATTTATGTTCCGTATCGTATTGATACACGATCCGGCCAGACTCCAGCTTGGTGATACGACGTTGCTCAACAGATGCACCTTTGATCAGCATGACCATGTTGCGCGCCTGTGTCGTATGCTGCCTGGCCAAATCAACGTTTTTCATCGCCAGCGCGACGCGGGCATAGTTGACATGCTCGACGAAACTGGCCGCCGCCACACGCGGATCGGTCACGGCTGCGTTGCTGACCGGATTGTCAGCGGTTTTAACCGTGCTGGCGGTAATGCTATCGGTAGCATGGGATGGCGGTATGCCATTAAGCATTAATCCCGTACTCAGAATGGTAGTCACAAGAAGTGTTGAGGTTTTCATGGTCGTGTCCTTTTTTGTAAGAGGGTTAAGTAGATTAAAATAATTAGTTATTAATATCGTCTTCGTATTGAATTTCGACCGTCACCCGGCGATCGTCCTGTAGACAAGTAATAAGCGTGCTGCGGCTTAGGTTTTTCGGGCACTGGGTGGTTGGAGTTGATTCACCCATCCAGCGTGTTTTGGCGATGGTGGTATGAAGATAGCCGCGCTGGCGCAGATAGTCTTCGACTACCTCTGCGCGCTGTTGGGATAGGCGTTCGTTATAGCTGGTGGTTCCGATGCGGTCGGCATAACCGACAATATTCACGCCGCTGATGTCATCCATAGACTTTAGTACGCTGGCAAGGCTGTCGAGCTTGCGGCGTTCGCTTTCCATGAGGCGTGTCTTATTAAACTCAAAATACGCCGTGCGCTTCTCATCGGTGAGCTGGCGCTGAACCTGGGCCATCTGCAACGGGACGCTACATTCATCGTTCCCTGACGTCCATTGTGTGCGTACGCAGTTGCCGGCCATGCTTGTTACCACCTGGCCATGCTTGTCGTGAACCGCATCACGATTGTCTGGCCTTGCCGCCTGCGTGGAAGGAGCGAGGGCAAACGCGAGGTTCGTACTCAGCAGGGTGGCGAGAAGAATGGTGCGGGCTTTCATGGTGTTTTCTCTTCAGGTAGGGTTGCGTTTGATTATTACCGATCAGTAGCGTCTTTAATGTCATCGCCTACATCTTTAACCGCATCGCCGAGTTTTTCTCCCGGCGTACGATTTTCCAACTGCCTCGCCGCTTTATCCGCGCCGCTCTGCAATGCATCGATGGAGTCGCTAATTTTCTCTCCAGTATCGCGTTTATCCGGAGTATTCAGCACGTAGTAGCCAATGATGGCGATAACGGCCACTAAAGCGGCCAGCGCAAGAAACTTACCCTGGGATTGTGTGATCATAGCGTTGTTTCTTTCAGAAAATGGTTGGAGCGTACTTGCGTCTTTATTCTTATTGACTACGCCGTCATTTTTCGATGCGGAAGTAAGTGATTTACATAAGGAATCGGTAAGTTTCGAGATTCCTGGCGCCTATTCGCCCAGATCGAATGTATCATGGTAGAAAGTGGCTACCTCTGCTTCATGCTGGCTGGATTCCAGAGTGTTCTTCGATTCAAGACGATCGAACTCCCCGTCGATCATGGGTATATTTTCTGGATAAACGGGTTCAACAACAATGAGTGGTGGGTACATGACTCACTCTCCCGGCTGGTTTCAAAACGTAGTACGTTCCTGATGCGTTGCATGACCTTGTAATAGGCATCCAGCTTTGCGGTTTGTTCATCATTCAGGGAAGTGCCGCCTTCATCTTCCATTCGCTGCAATTCATCTCCGGCAAAATGCAATTTCTCCTGCATATCGTTTAGTGCTCCGATACCTGCTTCCGAAGCCGAGAAAGCGGCAAGCTGGGCATTCATGTGGCTGTTGACATAATGAACGATGTTTTCCATATATCCTATCTAATCACTAGAAGCGTAAGAATGCCGCAGGAAAAAGAATAGGGAACGTAAGAGAGTGATAAGGTTTAAGCCCGGCACTTCGTTTCAGCAAGTATCGCCAGCTTTTTCGCTAGGATATCCGGATGGATGGGTTTGCTGATATAGTCGTTCATCCCTGCTTCCAGGCAGCGTTCGCGATCTCCCGCCAACGCATGGGCGGTGACAGCAATGATGGTGTTGCGGTATCCCTTTTCCTGTTCCAGCGTACGGATGTTTTTCGTTGCCTCGAATCCATCCATGCCGTGCATCTGGATATCCATCAGGATCGCCATGAACGGCGCAGTCGCCGCACGCACTTTCTCGATGGCTTCCAGCCCGCATTCGGCAATTTCCACCGCATAGCCCAGATGCTCGATCATCAGGGTGCCGATCAATATGCCGGGAGGATAATCTTCGACCAGTAGGATCGTTTCCTGAGTGGATTTGTATAGTATAGACATAGCACAATCTCCTTATAGGTTCTAAAACCGGCAGGAAAGCGTAAACACTCCGAATACCGAGGTATGGGGCTGGGTGGTATATTCCCTCGTCATAAAAACATGGGTATAGGACAGGCGTGTTT
>CAZXYG010000025.1:10197-13606 GCA_964644885.1 uncultured Rickettsiales bacterium | reverse complement strand
TACGTTATTGCCGCCCCTACTTGCAGGCTGCCTACCATAATTTCTTTCTCTACATGCGGGCTATCACTTAATGTATTGCCGTCGAGGAAGATATTACGCCCGACTACGCGCTCTCCGATGGTTGTAAACAGATACCCTCCCAACTCTTGCGTCGGGAGAAAAAAATCCGATCCCGGCAAGCTCGGGCGAATACGTGGCGGGCCGTAATCGGCAGGCAGGTCGTAACCTAAGCGCAAGGTTGTGCCCACAGCAGCATCGGTATTGATATTGCCCAGATTGATCCCTATGTGGGGTGTAATATCCGCACCCATACCAAAAGGTGAGAATTCGTATATTCCGCGCCATTTGCGCTCATAGGTCAGGATCATCCCGGGTTCGTTTCTAAGCTGGTTGTTCCACCCCCTCGGCTGCGGGCTATCAATGACATGGTGGACAAATTTCTGACTTTGTTCGGCGTAAGAGAGCGGGCCGATGACACCCAGCGTCAGCATCACATTATCCAGCGTCTTGCCCGTATCCGACATCATGCCAACCGAGCCGTACAGCCATCCGGCATATGGGCGGCTACCGAGCGGCGGATCACGAAGGGTAATATCTTCCGGGGTAAACATGCTTTGCCCGGCAGCAATACTGATGCGCTTATTGCCATCATTGGCAAGCGGCAGCACATTGGCTACTGAGCGGACCCAACGTGGCATATGGTCTTCAGAGGAAAACCAGGAAAAACGGATACCATTGGTGTAATCGCTATCCGTCCCAGCAAAAACATCGTTCTCTATCACGACATTGAAAATTCCTTTGTCGTCCTCGTTCTTCCGCTCTTCCGCCGCCAAGGCTGAAGAAGCAATGGCTAGAAAACAGGCCGCTACTATTATAAAATTGGAGCGATACATGTAGGCTGTTTTATTATAACGTTGTCGATATTCCAAAGAAAAACCGGGCATAAAGCCCGGCTTTCTCCATAAATTCAAGCGAATGTTCTAGGCAACGCTGCTTTTTGCGGTATCGGCAGGCCTGACATCGACCCTGGCTGATCCCGCCTTATTCTCAGTAATGATCGGCTTTTGTTGCGGATTGTTATTCTGATTGGCTTTAGGTTGATTATTATCCATGATGCCTCTCCTTGATGTGAGGTTAGAAGTTGAACCGTGCCGCTTCAGAGAAGCGGCACGTGTAACCTATAAGGGGTAGTACATAATGAAGCGATGCAGAAAAGTTGCCCGCGTGTATTTTCTGCGTAAGGAAGGTTATTTTTTGTAACCCGGCTAAAAAATCGCCCGGCGCATGAAATGCACCGGGCGATCCTCGCAGGTTCCGTGTATCTATGATTATGCAGCCTTAGTGGTGTAAGCTTCTTCAAGGGCTTGAATCTTCTTTTCAGCATCCTCTTTGGCAAGGCCGTAATGTTCCTTCAGTTTTCCCAGAAGCTGGTCACGCTTGCCATTATAAAGCATGATATCGTTGTCGGTGAGCTTGCCCCATGTCTCTTTCATTTTACCTTTGATCTGCTCGAATTGGCCTTCTGTTTGTTCCTTATTCATAACATTCTCCTTCTGGTTCTCACTGCCAATGACAGCGTATATAATGGATGACACGCTATCGGTAAGGATACGATGCGAGTTATCTGCCGTTCGGTAAGGAAGTTGTAAGGGCCTTATCGGGCGAATTCTAATCACGTTATGGAAACCTGAAGTCCTAGATGGTAGTGTGAGGGTGCCTGCTTCTATGTATTGTGCAATACCCGCTGTATTTCTTGGATTACGAAACGATAGGGCATCCCATACCGCTGTTTGAGAATACGAGGCCGTATCAGAATGTGCCGTTTCAATTTTCTTTGCACATGCAGGAAGCGCCGGATTCCAGGCTAAACCACACACAGTTTTTGCACCGCCATAGGACTGACCCACGGGAGGAGTTCTGTGAAAAGCTGATAGAAGCAGCGGGAAAGCAGGGTTCTATCGTGGTGTATAATCAGGCTTTCGAGGAAGGCTGTAACCGGGATTTAGTAGCCGCATTCCCCAAATATGCGGGAGAGATAGCGGCTATCAATGCGCGGATGGTGGATTTATGGATTCCGTTCCGCAGCAGGTGGGCATATCATCCGGCGCAATGCGGGTCGGCTTCGATAAAGAAGGTGCTTCCCGCATTTACGGAACTTTCCTACGAAGAACTGGAAATTGCAGACGGTTCGGAAGCATCGGAGAAATATCTGTGCTTCCACAAATACGGCCTATCGGAAGCGGAACAGGACAAACTCTGGGCGGACTTAACGGCCTATTGCGAGCTTGATACGTTTGCGATGTTTAAGTTGCTGAAGGTGCTAAAGGAGACTAAGGAATAGGCAATTGGCGAGTATATGGAGGGAGCATGACATCCAAGTTAGTAAAAACAGAAAAGCTCTGGTTGAAGAATCACCCGGAAGTGAACGAGCGGATGATTCAGGATATGATTGCCGAGAATCCAACCATTTTAGAGCTTGGGGATGTTGTATTGAAAGACCGTGAACGGCCTCAACCCCGTGCGGGGAGACTTGATTTGCTATTGCAGGATATAGAAGGTAATCGGCGTTATGAAGTAGAGATACAACTTGGCGAAACAGACGAGACGCATATCATCAGAACCATCGAATATTGGGATATAGAACGCAAACGCTTTCCGCAATATGACCATTGCGCTGTCCTGATAGCCGAAGATATTACCAGCCGATTTTTGAACGTAATAAGCCTTTTCAATGGCTCCGTTCCGTTCATTGCCATTCAGATGAATGCCATCAATATGGGAGAAAAAATAGGACTGAGTTTCGTTACTATCCTAAACGAAATGCCTCGTGGATTCAATGACGAGGATGAGGAAATTCAATTCAGGGCCACCCGCGAATATTGGGAGCAACAAAGCAATGCGGCTATGCTCAAATTGGTAGATGAGGTATTTGCTCTGGTAAAGCAGTTGTACCCGAATTGTTCGCTGAATTACAACAAGCGCTACATCGGAATTATGCTGGATGGGAAGCCTGTGAATTTTGTTGCCTTCAAGCCAAAACAGCAGAGCCTTACTTTTGAGGTGCAGGTAAAATTCAGCGACGAAATGAATAAGAAAATCGACGATGCGAGTTTGGAACGGCTTTCGTACAACTACAATTTCAGGCTCTACCCGATTCGGCTTGGAAAGGGAGACGCTCAAAAGCACGCCGAGAGCCTCAAAGAATTGATAAAACTTGCCTACGAACGGCGCATACCGGGATAACTAAGCGGGATATTTCTGCTACCTATATGCTATCTGGTAGTTTTTATAAGAAAGTGCAAAAACTCTATAATCCTTGGTATATATGGTGCCGCAAGAGGGACTCGAACCCCCGACCTACTGATTACAAATCAGTTGCTCTACCAACTGAGCTATTGCGGCATGGGAG
>CAZXYG010000025.1:1792-10187 GCA_964644885.1 uncultured Rickettsiales bacterium | reverse complement strand
AGCTTATACCTGCCGTCTTCCGGCGAGGCAAGCGCTACGCCGCCTGTGTCCGAGAAAGCTGATAAAGCGCGATCGCTGCGGCGTTGGAAACATTCAGGCTTTCCACTTTGTCCGTAATGGAAATGGCGGCCAGCACATCGCAATGCTCGCGCGTCAGGCGGCGCAGTCCTCTCCCTTCTGCGCCCAGCACAAGAACAATACGATTATAATCCTTCAGCGCGTTAAGAGCGTTTTCCGCCCCTCCTTCCAATCCGACGCACCAGAAATTATGGTGTTTCTTTAACTCCTGCATTGTTTGCGCGATATTCTGCACACGGAGTAACGGCACGGTTTCCAAAGCGCCGGAAGCAGCCTTGGCGAGCGCACCGCTTTCCTCCGGAGAATGATGGACGGGAAGTATGACGCCATCCGCGCCAAATGCCGCCGCTGACCGAAGCACCGCGCCTACATTTTGCGGATCAGTCACTTGATCCAATATCACCACGAGATTTTTTTCCTTCAATTCGGCGGGATAAATGGCCTCGATACCGATGTGCGGCAGCGGCTGCACCTGCGCGGCGATCCCCTGATGCACCGCTCCCCCAGACAACACCTGTCGCATAGCCTCCGGCGCTATCCGCTCAGGATGATGTTTTTGCCATATATCCTGCGGCGTTTCTTGAAGCGCATTGCCCGTCATATAGAGTTTAAGTATCCGGCGCTCCGGGTTACATAGCGCCGCCAGAACAGCATGATAGCCATATATCCAGAACGCGCCGCCGCCGCTTTCTTGCCGCCTTCCGCCTTTTGCCGCCGCTCTCGGTTTTTCCCGCTTGCGCATTGACACACTCTCCCGAATCCTTTACTAAAAACTTCCCTGCGATGTAAGCGTAACGCATCGTATTTGCAATGATCTTTCCGTGGAGGGGTGGCCGAGCGGTCAATGGCAGCAGACTGTAAATCTGCCGACTCACGTCTACGAAGGTTCGAATCCTTCCCCCTCCACCACGCTTCTTTCGACTTCGTGTATACAGCCACGCGAAAAGTTATTCCCAAGCTCGCTTCGCTCGCGAACAAAATCTAAGTGGCTGGGGCGCCAGGATTCGAACCTGGGATGGCGGGATCAAAACCCGCTGCCTTACCGCTTGGCTACGCCCCAGTAAAGAAGGCAGGATTATAAAATCCTATCGGCATTATGCAATCACGGAATCCGCAATCCATTGAAGAAACGGCGCATGACCTTCGGCAATGGGCAGCGCCACGATGCACGGACATTCATAGGGATGGATTTGTTGCAGTCTTGTCGTCAGTTTTGAAAAAGTGGATTCAAGCGTTTTGGCGATAATCGCTACTTCCTGGCTTTCTTCCAGTGCGCCTTTCCAGCGATAAAACGAAGTAATGCCGGGCAGAACATTAACGCAAGCGGCAAGCCGCTCCTCCACCAGCGTTGCAGCGATAGCGCGGGCCGTATCCCGGTCGGGCGCGGTGATGTAGACAAGATAGGCGGATAATGGAGCGTCCCGGCGTTTCATGCTGCTTTTTTAGCCTTGAACGCAAACCCCAGCAGTAGCCATAGCAATGAGGATGCGGTCACTCCGGCCACAGCCACGGTAAGAATGCCGGTAAGCTGTCCGGCGAGCGTAGCGCTTGGATTAGTAAACAGCACAGCCAACGTACCCCACGTTCCACAGCCCAGGTGAATGGGGATGGCCATCCCGGTGCTGTCGAGATTATATTTTTGCAACCCTTTCAACGCCAGCAGCATAACGACTCCACCACAAAACCCGATTGCAATAGCCAGTAACGGCGAAGGAGTAAGCGGTTCCGCTGCAACGCTCACAAGGCCGGCCATCGCGCCATAGAGCATGATCGAGTGCGTTTTTTTCAGGCGCATCATATTGCTGGCGATCCAAGCGCCCACGATACCGCCGCACGCAGCGAGGTGGCTGTTTACAATGATATTCGAGATGGCAACGCTATCCGCCGCGCTGCCCAGCGCCAACTGCGCGCCGCCATGCAGCGCCAATATTCCGGTCCAAACGAGGGCGATACCAGCCGGGAATAGCGGCCCCGGCGTATATTTCTTCGTGGAAGGAAGAAGGAGAAGCGCCGTCAACACGCACCACCCGCCCAACGCATGCACTAGACTCGCGCCGGCAAAATCATAAAATCCGCGCCGGCTTAGCCAGCCTTCCCCCCACTGCCAACTGCCGATAACGGGATACATCACGCCCGCCAGCACCACCGAGAAAATCAGGAGCGGAGCCAGAGCAACGCGGGCGGAAAGAGCTGTGGAGATAATCCAGACACATACGGCAGCAAACAGCATTTGAAAAAACCAATCCGCGCTGCTGGCATAACCGCTGTCAAAACTGCCGCGCAGTAAAGCCGTTGTATCATCCGGTCGCCACAGGAGGTGTTGCCACCAGGATTTTGTAAGCTGTCCATACATGATTTGATAGCCTGCAACCCAAAACGCAAGCGTGGTCACGCACAGAATCAGGAGATTGCGGGCGAGAGCGTCGTTCGGCCTGCGCTCCAGCAGCGAGAATCCCGCCAGAAGGAACAATGCCAGAAATCCACACGAGAGAAACAGGAAGCTATTGAAAATAAAAGCGGTTTCCGTAACGCCACTATCCATGGGGAAAGCCCGCTCCGGCGCCAGAAGAGCGATGAATACGCACAGGTAAAACGGAACGGTCATGGAGGGTGTTATACGCAAACTTACGTGCCATGAACAGAAAAAACCTCACCACCTGACGCACCCCTCCGTTTATGGGGCTTTTGCCTAACCCTCGCGTCATTCTTGCCCCCTTCCCTCCCCCACAAACAATGAAGAAAGAAAAAAGGCGAAATTCCGCCTTCCAAGAAATTTTCTCACGTGGCAAGCAGAAAAACTAAAAGCATTTACATTACGCTTCTTTTTTGCTAGAAAGCCAAGCCCTTTCCTTCCTCTGCGTTCTCCGCCCGAAAGCGGAAAAAGAAGGAGGAAAGCGGAGGGAGGGAAGAGAAAAACGTGGCAGCGATGCGAAAAAAACAGAGCGAGACGCGCATTATCGCGGGCAACAGCAATGCGCCGCTGGCGAAAGATGTTTCCAAATATCTTGGCATTCCATTAGCCAAGGCGGAAATCAAGCGCTTCGCCGACATGGAAGTGTTTGTAGAAATTCAGGAAAACATGCGTGGCGAGGATGTATTTATCATCCAGTCCACCTCGTACCCCGCGAATGATAACATTATAGAGCTTTTGGTGTGCCTGGACGCGCTAAAGCGCGCTTCGGCCAACCGCGTCACCTGCGTCATTCCCTATTTCGGCTATGCGCGCCAGGATCGCAAAGTAGGGCCGCGCACACCTATCACCGCCAAACTGATCGCCAATCTTCTTACCAAGGCAGGAGCGGACCGCGTACTGACGCTGGATCTTCATGCCGGACAAATTCAGGGTTTTTTTGATATCCCGGTAGACAACCTTTATGCCGCGCCGGTGATGGTTTCCGATATCCGAAAGCGTTTCGACGCCGATAATCTCACCATTATTTCACCAGATGTGGGCGGCGTATTTCGCGCGAGGCGCATCGCCAAGGTGTTGCACGCCGATCTCGCCATCGTGGATAAAAGGCGAGATCGCGCCGGCGTTTCCGAAGTGATGAATGTAATCGGCGAAGTCGAGGGTAAGGATTGCATCATCGTGGATGACATTGTGGATTCGGCGGGAACGCTGTGCAATGCCGCAACGGCGCTGATGGAGCATGGCGCCAAGTCCGTGGCAGCCTATGTGACGCATGCCGTGCTTTCCGGAAAAGCCGTGGAGCGCGTAAAAAATTCAGCGCTGAGCAGCCTGGCGGTAACGGATAGCATTCGTGTCACCGACGAAATGAAAAAGGCAAAAAATATAAGGATTGTAAGCGATTCGGCGCATTTCGGAGGAAACCTCCGTATCCAGTTTGTTTGATTTTGAGGCGGCATAAAATTAACGTTTAGGAGAAGTATTATGGCTACTGAAGTTTTTAGCATTTCCGCGGAAAAACGCTCCCTTTCGACCAAGGGCGCGACGAAAACGCTGCGGCGCAATGGGAAAGTTCCCGGCATTATCTACGGCGCGGTAAAGCCTGAGCAGACCATTATGATCGAAGAAAAGGAATTCACGACCGTCGTGCAGAAAGGCCGTTATCGTTCGCGCTTACTGGATATCAAGGTGGGCGGCGAAATCATCCGCGTGCTGCCGCGCGCGGTGCAGCGCAATCGCGTTACGGAAGTGCCGGAGCATGCCGATTTTCAACGCATCCAGCCTGGCAAGCACATCAAGGTGATGGTGCCGGTGGTGATTGAGAACCGCGATAAATCACCAGGCATCAAGCGCGGCGCGGTGCTTAACATCGTGCGCCACGAGATCGAAGTCACCTGCCCGCCGGAGAAAATTCCAGGGCAGATCACGGTGGATCTTACCGGCCTCAATATCGGTGACAGCGTACACATTGAGAACATTACGCTCGATCCCGCGGTGAAGCCCACCATTCAACGTAATTTCACGGTCGCCACGATCGTGGGACGCAAAGCCAAGGATGATGAGATCGAAACCACGGCAGCGATTGCCGTCGCGCCTGAAACGGCGGAAGGCGAAGCCGCTGCTGCAGGCGCTTCCGCTGCAGACGCTCCTGCCGCCGGCGGAGAAGCCACCGCTGCAGGCACTCCCGCCGCAAAAGCCGAAAAAGGTAAGGAGAAGGGCAAGAAAGAATAGTCTCCTAGTCTTCCGAGTATCAGGCCATGCTGCTGGTGGGGCTTGGAAATCCCGGCAAAGAATACGATGGAACCCGGCATAATATCGGGTTCCATGCTCTCGATAGCATCCTGGAGCATTATAAATTCGCAGCGCCACGCGAGAAATTCGGCGGGTTGTTCACCGCCGGTGACATCGACAGCATAAAAATCCATGCGCTTAAGCCCCTCACCTTCATGAACCGTTCCGGCACGGCAGTGCAGAAGGCAGCTTCTTTCTACAAAATTCCGCCGGAAAAAATTATCATATTCCACGACGAGATTGATCTCATGCTTGGAAAAGTGAGGGTGAAGGCGGGTGGCGGCCATGCCGGGCATAACGGCCTCAAGGATATCGACGCTCATATCGGCAAGGATTATAAGCGTGTGCGTATCGGCGTGGGGCATCCGGAAGAAAAAGCCGAAGTGCGCGACTACGTGCTGCATCCTTTCGGCAAGGAGGATAAGAAGATTGTGAAGCGGATAATTTTGGCCATCACCGAGTCCATGCCGCTTTTAATCCAGGGCGAGGATGAAAAATTCATGACTCGTGTAGCACTTCATTTACAGGAGAAATAAATGGGATTCCAATGCGGTATCGTCGGCTTACCTAACGTGGGAAAATCCACGCTGTTCAATGCGCTCACCGGCACGGCGCAGGCGCAGGCGGCCAATTATCCCTTCTGCACCATAGAACCCAACGTGGCGCGGGTCAGCGTGCCGGACGAGCGCCTTGAAAATTTGGCAAAAATAGCTAAATCGGCGCAGATCATCCCTACCCAAATCGAATTCGTGGATATTGCCGGGCTGGTGCGCGGCGCCAGCAAGGGCGAGGGGCTAGGCAACCAGTTCCTCTCACATATCCGCGAAGTGGACGCCATCGTGCACGTGGTGCGCTGCTTCGAGGACGGCGATATCACTCATGTCGAAGGCGGGATAGACCCGATTCGCGACATCGAGATCATCGAAACCGAACTGGTGCTGGCCGATCTTGCCTCAATGGAGAAGCGCGTTGTAAATCTGGAGAAAAAAGCGCGCGGCGGCGAGAAAGAGGCCAAGGAGCAACTCGCTTTATTGCAACGCATTCAACCGCTTCTGGAGCAGGGCAAAGCGGCGCGGCTTGCCATCGTCGCTCCCGAAGAGCACAAAAATTTCGCTTTGCTGCAACTTTTGACCGCCAAGCCGGTGATGCTGGTGTGCAACGTAGCTGAGAACGAAGCCGCTCCTGGCAACCATTTTAGCGCCAAGGCGCAAGCGCGGGCGCAGGCGGAAAACGCTGCCTGCGTGGTGATCTCGGCGCGCATTGAAGAGGAAATTGCGCGCTTAAACGGCGAGGAAGAAAAGAAAGCTTTCTTGGAAAGCCTTGAGCTTAAGGAAAGTGGCTTATCTAGAATAATAAAAACTGGATATAATTTACTGAATCTTATTACATTTTTTACAGCAGGACCAAAGGAAGCCCGTGCCTGGACAGTGCGGCGGGAAACCAAAGCGCCGCAGGCCGCAGGCGTGATCCATACTGATTTCGAGAAAGGCTTCATCCGCGCTGAAACCGTCGCCTACTCCGATTATATCACGGCAGGCGGCGAGCAGGCGGCGCGTGATCACGGAAAGCTCCGTCAGGAAGGCAAGGATTACGTGGTGCAAGACGGTGACGTGCTGCATTTCAGGTTTAATGTATAAGTTTGCAGCCCAGCGTTCCTTGGACATATATTACAATAGATAAATGTAAAATATAATATTCTACATTTATCTATTGAAGAATAAGCCAGTATAGTATAATAGGGCGCGTTCCCGAGATCCTTCCCGTGTAAGCTTGGGGCAATGAATAAGGAGAAGAACGTGTCGGAAAACGAAGCCCTTTCGGGCAATGAGAGCATCAAGCGCAAAAGCTCGTTCCTGAAAGGGAGCGTGGCGGCGGAGCTTGCCGATACTTCACGCGGAGATGTTTCCGACGAAACCTATGAATTGCTCAAGTTTCACGGCAGCTATTTCGGCCATAACCGCGATACCGCCACCGAACGAAAAAAACAAAAGCTTGAAAAAGAGTATGAATTCATGATCCGCACCCGGATTCCGGCGGGCCGGCTTACCGCCGCGCAATACCTGGCAATGGACAATCTCGCCGGGAAATACGCCAACGGCACCCTGCGCATCACCACCCGGCAGGTGTTCCAGTTCCATGTCGTGCTGAAGGAGAATCTCAAGGCGCATATCGCCGAGATCAATCACGCGCTGCTCTCGACGCAAAGCGGCTGCGGCGACGTGGTGCGCAACGTCACCACCAGTCCGGCGCCCATAAACGACGTGAAACACGGGCGCCTGCGCGAGGATGCGGAGCGCGTGGCGACCTTCGTGCGTCCCAAAACCTCGGCTTACCGAGAACTTTGGCTGGACGAGGAAGCGGATGCGATACGTGAAAGAGACATACTCCCCCCCGGAGGAGAGAGCGTGCCCACGTGCGACGCGGAAGGGAAAAACATTATTACCGGCACGACTTACGAGCCGCTCTACGGCGATACCTACCTGCCGCGCAAATTCAAGATCGGGCTGATTACGCCGGAGGATAATTCCATTGATGTGTTCACGCACGATCTCGGCATCGTGCTGATTTTCGAGGACGAGGCTTTCAAGGGGTATAACCTGCTGCTGGGCGGCGGCATGGGCATGAAGCACGAGCCGGGCGTCGAATGGAAGGACAAGAAAACCTATCCGCGCCTCGCCACGCCGATCGCCTTCGCCGGTCCGGAAGATTTGCTGAACGCGGTGGAAGCGGTGGTGAAACTTCAGCGCGATTTCGGCGACCGCAAGGATCGCCAGCATGCGCGGCTGAAATACCTGGTGCAGGAGCGCGGCATCGAATGGACGCACAAAACGCTGGAGGAGTATTTCAACGCCACAAAACCAAAGCAGAAACTCAAGAACCCAGTGCCGGTGGCAAAATACCACATTCCCAGCCACATGGGCTGGCACGAGCAGAAAGACGGAAAGCTCTATCTCGGCCTGCCGGTGCCCTCCGGCCGCATCGTGGATTACGACAAGCCCGATCAGAGCGGCTATACCAGGCAGGTCACGGGGCATTTCAGGCAGGCGCAATACCGCACGGGCCTGCGCGAGATCATCCGAGAATACGGCATGAACCTGGTGCTTACCCCCACCGAAGAAATCATTCTGTGCGACATCGATCCCGCCGGAAAGGCGGAAATCGAAGAAAAATTCAGGAGCTACCATATCCCGTTGGCGGAAGAGCATACGCCGATGCAGCTCCATTTTATGACCTGCGTGTCGCTGCCCACCTGCGCCAAGGCGCTGGCGGAATCGGAGCGCGTGCAGTTTCCGCTCTCAGATTCGATCCAGGCGGCAATGGATAAAAACGGTGTGGGAGCTGAGAAAATCACCGTGCGCGTGGTGGGCTGCCCCAATGGCTGCGCACGGCCTTACGTGGGCGATATCGGCATCGTGGGCCGTATGCCCGGCCATTACGTGCTGTTCATCGGCGGCGATTTCGAGGGCACGCGGCTGAACACCAAGGTATTCGATAAAGTCCCGCAGGACGAGATCGCCGTGGCGCTCGACCCCATGTTTGCGCTGTATGCGAAGGAGAAGCAGGCGGGCGAGGGCTTCGGGGATTTCTGCCAGCGCTGGGGCGTGGAGAAGGTGGCGG
>CAZXYG010000025.1:0-1782 GCA_964644885.1 uncultured Rickettsiales bacterium | reverse complement strand
GCTCAAAAATTATAAATGGGCGGCGTAGGGGCGCATATGTCATTTATTCAGAAACACCATGAAGATTCTACATATCTGACGACGTGGCTGCGTCATCTAAAGACACATGACATCCCTTGGTATGGACCTGGAACGGATATCATAAATTTAGAGAGATTGCTGGATTTAGTTGGGAGGGAGAGAGGAGTCAAGCCGGTCGAATTTGTTAAGCATCTCACCGTTCCACAGCTCAGAAAAATTATCGATCACTTACAGACAGCAGAAAAGACATATAAGATCAAAATAACCGGCAATCCCGAAACACTCTGGAAAGAGTGGTACGGACTGGTAGCCTACGACAAGCCGAATGCCACCATCTCAGACGTATTGGATGGCAAAGTGGGAAGCACTGCCAGACAACAGCACAGTAACGCTCTCAGTGCTTTGATAAACCTTTATCTTAGAATACCACTGGAAGAAATAACGGAACGATGGCCCGATGTTAATAAGAATCGGCTGGAGAATGCCAGAAAAGGCCGTAACGTTCCTACGTTGGAGGAACACAATACATACCTGGGGTGCATGACGGATTTTATATCGCCGCCACGCCAGCATGGTGAAGATAAAGAAGCATCGCTTTTTCTGCTGAAAACCCTGAATAAAAATGGAAAAAAGCTCGCTCTTTTGCGTAAGAAAGCTGTTGAGGAGCATTCTCTCGGCGGGCGTTCAATAGAGCAAATTATAAAGAACGGCTCAGGGCATGAAAAACTGCATGCGGTCCGCGCATATATAGGGTGGAATGTAGAGGAGGTAAGCAATACTATGAGGGTGCCACGCAATACATACAGTAAATACGAGTACGGCGCTTTACGTCTAACTCCTTACATAGCGTCTGTTATAGGAACAGGCAGAGAAAAGTTCATAGCAGAAGCGCGAAAGCATTCGTCCACTGATCCCATTGGGAATTCTAAAAGAGTTGATATCGGCCTTGGAGGCATCTCCTATTCAAGAAGTGGAAAGGACGCACAAAAAAGGTGGCATCACCACTCGTTAAAATTTTTAATAAAGATTTTAAATCAATAGATTAGCTATTTTTTTGGAATGGAGAAAGAAAGGCTTTATCAATGTTTCCCGTTATCCTTAACACGTCAAAGCTTAAAATCCTCCTCGTCGGTTCCGGCCCCGCAGCCAAGCGGCGCTATAAGCTGTTGAGGGAATCCGGCTGCGACCCCGTGCGCATCAAGGGCATTCCCACGGAACAGGAATTAGCGGGCGCCGATCTGGTGATGATCGCGGATTTCGACCGCGATACCACAAGCCGCATTTACCACATGGCGAAGCAGGCCGGGGCGATCGTCAACGCCGAAGATCGCCGCGAATTCTGCGATTATCACGTACCCGCCATCATACGGCGCGGCGAATTGCTGCTCACCGTTTCCACGGGCGGCAAAAGCCCCAGGCTCGCGCAGCGCATCAAGCAGAAGCTGGCCGAATGGTTCGGCGAGGAATGGGCCGACCGCGTGGAGGAAGTCACCCGCCGCCGCGCGCAGTGGCGCGCTTCGGGCGTGGACATGAAGGGTGTTTCCGAACGCACCGACAAACTGATCGATTCCGGGGGATGGCTTGACAACTAGATTGTTACAAAGTCGTGCATTTTTCTGCCACCTCTCCCTTGAAGGGAGAGGTCGGCGGACGCGCCAGCGGACGCCGGGTGATGGTAGCCTTTATTATTATTCCGCCACCCTCCCCCGGAATCGCTTCGCGCTTCCGACCCCTCCCCTCGAGGGAGGGGTGGAGGAGAGG
>CAZXYG010000024.1:23534-23951 GCA_964644885.1 uncultured Rickettsiales bacterium | reverse complement strand
CTCTCCAATGAAACGGCGATCCGGCTTACCACGTCCCGCTACTACACGCCTTCAGGCCGCTCCATCCAGGCCGAGGGAATCGAACCGGACATTACCGTGGAGCAAGGGAAAGTGGAGTTCATTGAAAAACGTCGCCGTACGGCGGAAGCGGATCTCCCCGGCCATCTCGGCAAGGATGGTAAAAAAGATGATAAGCAGAAAAAGGAGGACAAATCCGAGAATGGCAATGCGGAGAAAGACAAGAAGGACGAGGCCAAGAAGTCCCGCGACAAAAAGCAGGATATACCTTCCGGTCTGTTCGGCGATGAGAGCGGAGAGGCCTCGGAGGATCAAGATTTCCAGCTCATGCGCGCGCTGGATCTGTTGCGCGGCATTCATGTTTATCGGGCGCAAGAGACAACGCGCATGCAATAAATA
>CAZXYG010000024.1:21578-23524 GCA_964644885.1 uncultured Rickettsiales bacterium | reverse complement strand
AATCCGAATGCCAGCATTGCCGGTTTTTTTTGCCAAGGAGGGGGCGTTCTCTGCCCACATCAGCCTGTATTTGTGGAGGGGCGCGAATATTCTTGCCGGGGCGCTGCTGCTGTTTCTGGCGATGTGTTATGTGCATGGCTATGTTGAGGAGGGAGAGCAGGCAATAGCCAGGGGCAAGCGCGTCATCATTTCGATTCCTGGCGAAACAGTGCGGGCGCGTTCTCCTGCTGCTCCCAAAAAGGAAAACGAAGCGGCGGAGCAGGATATCCAGCCGCTTATTGGCAAGGCACCGAAAATCGCTGTTGTCGTAAGCGGGCTTGGCCTTGATAAAGAAGCGACGGAGGCGGCGTTTTCTCTTCCGTCCGAAGTGACGCTAAGTTTTTCTCCCTACGCGGATAATGTGGCGCAATGGGAAAAACAATTGAAGGGCCGGCGGAATATTCTATTGGATCTACCGCTTGAGCCGATGGACTATCTGCATCAGGATGCCGGAAATCTTGCGCTCGTCACGCAACTTGATCGGGAGGAAAACGTGCGTCGGCTTGAAGCCGTCGTAAACGGCATGCGAGGGATTGCCGGCTTGCTTGCCGCGCCGAATGAGAAGTTCACGGCTTCGCTTGCCGCGATGCAGCCTGTTCTGCAGGCGCTGAAGCGTCGGAACATGATCTTTCTTTATCAGGCCAGGCAGGGCAATACCATGCTGGCCGAGGATGCCCGGAAGCACCGTGTGAAGTTGCTTGAAACCATGGGTGTAGGCTCTGGAGGCTTTGAAGCGGAAGGTGTGCGGGGCGGATGGGCGGAGGTGGAAGCGGCGGCGGCGCAAAAAGGGTATGCCGTGGCCGTGATTCTACCGTATCGTGGTCTTATGGAGGAATTGAAGGTGTGGCTGGAGCAGGTGCGTGGCAAGGGATTTCAAGTGGTGCCTGTGGAAGCGCTGTTTGCGGCATCCGGAGCGGCGGTGCAGGAGGGAAAGGTGCCTGCGGCGAAAACGGGTGGGGGCATGCATGAATGAAGCGCTTGATTTTGCTTACAGGCCGGGAGTAGGCATCATGCTGCTCAACGCTGAGGGCAAGGTGTTTTCGGCCAAGCGCATTGACGTAACGAGCGAAGCATGGCAAATGCCACAGGGTGGCATTGCCAAGGGGGAAACGCCCCGCGATGCGG
The DNA here is from genome assembly GCA_964644885.1 of uncultured Rickettsiales bacterium. Lineage (GTDB taxonomy): Bacteria > Pseudomonadota > Alphaproteobacteria > Rickettsiales > JACKKO01 > CAZXYG01. The sequence continues at coordinate 22,360 of CAZXYG010000024.1, read as the reverse complement.
TATTTCGCGAGCTGAAGGAGGAAACAGGCACCGACAAGGCGGAGATTCTGAAAGAGACCGAAGATTGGCTCTATTACGACTTCCCCAACGATCTTGCCGCGCGGCTCTGGCGTGGGCGATATCGCGGCCAGCGCCAGAAATGGTTTGCATTGCGATTCACTGGCCTGGATGCGGATATCAATATCAACACCGATCGCCCTGAGTTTTGTGAATGGAAGTGGGTAGCGCCTGGTGTCCTGACGGAACTCATTGTGCCGTTCAAGCGCCGCCTTTATGAAGCGGTGCTAAATGAATTCCGTGACGTGCTTGGAACGTGAGAAAGAAAAAACCTAAAACGACGGCGCTGCTGCTGCTCGGCATGCACCGCAGCGGCACTTCCGCCGCGGCGCGGCTTATCAATTTGCTCGGCGCGGATATAGGGGAAAGGGTGATCTCCGCCCGCCGGGATAATATCAAGGGATTCTGGGAACACCGCGACATTGTAGATATTCATGACCGGCTTCTGGCAATGCTGCGCTCGTCGTGGGACGATACGCGCGGACTTCCGCCCACATGGTGGAGGCAGGAGAATGTTGGGATATACAGAGAAGAAATTAGTGCGGTGCTCGCGCGCGATTTTACGCAATCCTCAGTATGGGTAATGAAGGATCCGCGCCTGTGCCTGCTCTTGCCGTTGTGGAGAGATATTTTAAATGATCTCGGTGTTGAGCCGCGCTGCATTCTGATGTTGCGTCATCCAGCCGCTGTGGCTGAAAGCTTACGAAAGCGGGATCATTTTCTCC
>CAZXYG010000024.1:17804-21568 GCA_964644885.1 uncultured Rickettsiales bacterium | reverse complement strand
TCTGTGGTGCTTGCATATGCTCCAGGCGGAGCGTGATTCGCGTGGACTGAAACGCGCTATTCTGCCACTTTCTTCTCTGATGCAGGAATGGCGGGGCACGATGAAAACCGTGGCCGTGCAGCTTAGTTTGCAGTGGCCAGCGGGATATGAGGATAGTGCGAACGAAATTGAAGCCTTTCTCGAACCGGAACTGATCCATGCCACCGATGCGGCTATCGTCTGCGGCGATGAGCGCATCGCGGGCTGGGCGCGTACGCTTTATACGCTGCTTGCTTCCTCAAAACCGGATGCGAAGGCGCTCGACGCGCTGTACGAGAAAGTAGAGCAATGGCTTGCAGCGCACCGTAGCATTGCCGGTATATGGGTGGAAGAAGCTCTGGCGTTTCGCGCGGGCTATGCGGATCAGGTGTGCCGTCTTCGGTTGCTTGAAGAGCGTATCCGTCCGCTGGAAGCGGTGATCGAGGAGCGGGACCAAGCATTTCGCGAAGAGGAACATAAAGCTAAGATTCTGGAGCATCGGATTGCTCTTCTTGAGCGGGAGTACAAGACCATTCTTGCCAGCACGGCGTGGAAGCTTACCTGGCCGTGGCGTGTGGGCGGCACGGCGCTGCGGCGCAGCCGTCTGTTGCTTCGGACCGGCGTTTGGCGGAGGGCGTGGCAGATAGGCCGCACGGAAGGCCTACACGGCCTGCGCCGGCGGGTCCGCAACCTGTTCCGGGCGCAAGCGGGAAGCCCGCAGCAGGATTACGCGGGTTGGATACAGAAATACGATACGTTGTCGGAGGAAGACAGACATTACATCCGCCGCCACAGTGCCGCTCTGCCGAACACGCCGTTGATCTCGGTGGTGATGCCGGTCTATAACGTGGCGGAACGTTGGCTCCGGCAATCCATCGAGTCTGTTCGCGGGCAGCTTTATCCCCACTGGGAGCTATGCATCGCCGACGATTGCTCAACTGCGCCGCATGTGCGACGGGTGCTGGATGAATACGCAGAGAAGGATGCCCGCATCAAAGTGACGTTCCGCGATGCCAACGGCCATATTTCGGCATGCTCGAACAGCGCGCTTGCGTTGGCAAAAGGTGAATTCGTGGCGTTGCTCGACCACGATGATATGCTGCCTGAGCATGCGCTATACATGGTGGCCTGCGAGATAAACAAGCGCCCGGACGCTGACCTTATATACAGCGATGAGGACAAGATCGACGCCGACGGCAATCGCCACGCGCCTTATTTTAAATCCGACTGGAACCTGGATTTATTTTTTGGACAGAATATGTTCAGCCATCTCGGCGTGTACCGCAAGGCGCTGCTCGACCGCATCGGCGGTTTTAGAAAGGGTTACGAAGGTAGCCAGGATTACGATCTCTGCCTGCGCTGTCTGCCATTCACCTCGCCGGAGAAAATTCGCCATATTCCTCATGTTCTCTATCATTGGCGCGCCATCCCCGGATCAACGGCGCTTGCCAACGAGGAAAAAGAATACGCCAAGCCGAGCAGCGACCGGGCGCTTACGGATTATTTCGCCGCGCAGAAAATCCCGGCGCGGATTGTGGTGGCGAAGCATCACGTACATCGCCGCGTATGCTGGGAACTTCCTGATCCCGCGCCGCTCGTCAGCATCATCATTCCCACCCGGAACGGGCATAAACTTTTGGAAAAAGCGGTGCGGAGCATCCGCAGAAAAACCGAATATCCGCGCTACGAATTGCTCATTGTCGATAATCAGAGCGATGACGAAGCGGCATTGCGGTATCTGGAGCGCCTTGACCGGGAGCCGGATGTGCGTGTCATTCCTTATAGCGCGCCTTTCAATTTTCCGGCTATCAACAATATGGCGGCCACACAGGCCAATGGTGATATTCTGACCTTTCTCAACAATGACGTGGAAATCATCAACCCCGACTGGCTCGCCGAGATGGTATCGCATGCATTGCGGCCCGATGTCGGAGCCGTGGGCGCGGTCCTCTATTACCCGGATGATACCGTGCAGCATGGCGGCATTGCGCTTGGTACTGGTTCCATCGCCAGGGCGGTTGCCAGCACGCTTTCCTTTTTGCTGCCTCGGGGGGAATACGGCTATTTCGGCAGAGCTGCCCTGACGCAGCAACTGTCCGCCGTCACGGCCGCCTGCATGGTGATGCGCCGCGTTGTGTTCGATGCTGCGGGCAGGTTCGATGCCGAGAATTTGCCGGTGGCGTTCAACGACGTGGATTTATGCCTGCGCCTTCAGGAACAAGGATATAAAATTATATGGACGCCTTTCGCCGAACTTTATCATGCTGAATCAGCTACGCGCGGCAAGGAAAATACGCAGGAAAAAAAGACACGCTTTCATGGCGAGGCGCTTTATATGCGCCGCCGCTGGGGTGAGAAACTCACGAGCGATCCATTTTACAATCCTAATCTGGATGCGGTGCGCGCCGATTTCTCGCTGGCCTTTCCGCCGCGCGTGAAATACTCGTGGCAGGAAAGCTGATATTCAGTCGATCATGGGCTTGTAGAAAGCGTCAATCGCCGCTTTGACCTGTGCGGGGTCGGCAAGCCGCATCACGTGATTGCGGAACGTTGCCGCGCCGTGCAGCCCGCTTGAATACCAGCCAAGATGCTTGCGTGCCACGCGCAGCCCTTCCTCCACGCCATAATGGGAAAGCATGCCGTCATAATGCTCGCGCAAAAGACGGTATTGTTCATCCAGCGGCGGCTCAGGAAGCTTTTCGCCTGTCTTAAGAAAATGCGCCGCCTGGCGGATGAACCATGGCTTGCCATAGGCGCCGCGCCCGATCATCACGCCGTCCGCGTTGGATTCGCTTAGACACAGTGCCGCCTCCTCCAGTGTGGTGATGTCGCCATTGGCGATCACGGGGATGGACACGGACTCTTTTACCTGCTGGATAAAATTCCAATCCGCCTTTCCCTTATACATCTGGCAGCGTGTGCGGCCATGCACTGTGATCATGAGGATACCTTCGTCCTCGGCAATTTTTGCAAGCTTTGGCGCGTTGCGGTTTTCCTGGTTCCAGCCGGTACGCATCTTAAGCGTGACGGGAAGCTTCACGGCGTTCACCACGGCTTTCAGGATTTTCGCCGCTCGCGGCTCGTCCTGCATCAGCGCCGATCCGGCATATCCGTTCACGACTTTTTTCACCGGGCAACCGAAATTGATGTCGATGATTGCCGCGCCGCGATCTTCGTTAAGTTTGGCCGCTTCGGCCATAATTTCCGGCTCGCAGCCCGCAAGCTGGACGGACATGGGGAATTCGTCGGGCTCGTTGCGCGCTTTCAGCAGCGCCTCGCGCGTTTCGCGGATCATGGCATGGCTTGCAATCATTTCCGAAACTACCAGCCCCGCGCCATAGCGCTTTACCAGCGCGCGAAAAGGCTTATCCGTCACCCCGGACATGGGAGCGAGAAGCACGTTATTTTCTAGCCTAATACTGCCGATTATTATAGACATAGCGCTGAGCGGTATAGCAAAAATGCCAGGAAAAAACAAGAAACGCACCATCGCCCTGATTGTTGCAGGCGGTGGCGGCGAACGCTTTGGCGGCAAAGTGCCAAAACAATATGCGGCGCTTGCCGGAATGCCTATGTTGCGCCGCACGGTGGAGCATTTTCTGCTTCATCCCGCCGTGGGCGAGGTGCGGGTCGTTATTCGCAAGAAAGATAGTGCTTTATATGAAGAAGCCGTGCAGGGGTTGAAATTGCCGCCGCCCGTTTGCGGCGGAAAAACGCGGCAGGAATCAGTGCATAACGGCTTACGA
>CAZXYG010000024.1:14362-17794 GCA_964644885.1 uncultured Rickettsiales bacterium | reverse complement strand
GGCTTACGAAGCGTGGCGGGCAATCCTCCGGAGTACGTGCTGATCCACGATGCCGCCCGGCCTTTCGTGACGCGCGACAGTATAAACCGTGTGGTTGAGAAGCTTGAGGGAGGAGCGAAAGCCGTTGTTCCCGTGATTCCTATTGCCGATACGATAAAAGAAGTGGCGGCAGGAAAAGCCGTGCGAACCTTGCCCCGCGACAGGCTTGCACGGGCGCAAACGCCCCAAGGTTTTCGTTTTTCCGTGATATTCGAGGCGCACTGCAATGCGAAAGAGCAGGACTTCACCGATGATGCGGCAGTGGCGGAAGAGGCAGGCATAGAGGTTGAAACGGTTGAAGGCGATCTCCGTAATATCAAGGTCACTCGACCGGAAGATATTAAAACGGAGACAGAAACTTGCGTAGGAATGGGGTTCGACGCGCACCGGTTTCAGGGGGCGGAAACCGGACGCCGGACGCCGGAAAATTTTGTGCGATTGTGCGGGGTGAATATACCGCATCACCGCAGCCTTGATGGCCATTCGGATGCCGATGTGGGTCTGCACGCGCTGGTGGATGCTTTATTGGGAGCGATTGGAAAGGGCGATATCGGTCGGCATTTCCCGCCTTCCGATCCGCGATGGAAGGGTGCGGATTCGGCGCGTTTTGTAGAACATGCGCGGAAGCTGCTCGAAGAAAAAAGAGGATGGGTGAGTAACGTGGATATTACGATTATCTGTGAAATGCCGAAAATCAGCATGCACCGCGACGCCATGCAAGCCCGCATAGCCGAACTTCTAGGCATGGCGCCGGGCCGCGTCAACGTAAAAGCTACCACCACCGAGGGTCTTGGATTCACGGGTCGCGGTGAGGGAATTGCGGTGCAAGCGGCGGTGGCGGTTGTGTTGTCCTATCAAGCGTAATATAGTGCAGGAGACATGGTTAAGCAGGCCAAGAAACAGAAACCAAAGATTCCCTTCCACCACCCGGCGGTGATCGTGGGTTCGTGCTTGTGGATCGGGAAGATCCCCTTTGCTTCGGGCACATGGGCTTCGCTGTTCGCGTGCTATCTGTTCGTGCAATTGCTGATCGTGCCCAAGGAGCTGGGTTGGTATGCCGAAGATATGGTTCTCTCCGCCACGGCGGCGGCGGCGTTTGTTTTCTTTCTGGCGGGGTTATGGGCTGCCACTGTTTATGTGAAACGCACCGGCGAAAGCGATCCGCATGAAGTGGTGATGGATGAAGTGGCGGGTCAATTTCTCACCTTCGCGCTCACCGGCGCGGTCTATTATTTTCTGCTGCTATGGGATGAGGAAACCTTTCTCTACGTTCTGGTGTTCGCGCCGCAATATTTGATTGCGCTGTTTTTATTATTCCGTCTGTTTGATATCTGGAAGCCCGGTATTATTGGCCGCGCCGACCGCGAGGTAAAAGGCGGTATCGGCATCATGCTCGACGATCTGCTGGCGGCGTTTTTTGCTACCGGCGCTTTTTATCTTCTGTTTTTTACGATGCTCTATAGCGGCGCACTGCACCGATTGATCGCTGCTTTCCTGCCGGATTACGCGCAGTATATGGAAATGCGGTGATTCGTGATTTGATGGCAAAGGCCGACACGCTACTTCAAGCCTGCCGAGAGAAGCATATTCTTCTGGCAGTGGCGGAATCTTGCACAGGAGGATTGCTTGCCGCAACGCTGACGGAAATTCCCCATTCTTCGGATGTATTCGATCGCGGATTTGTCACATACAGCAACGCATCGAAAATGGAATTATTAGGAGTTCCGGCGGCCATTATTCAAGAACACGGCGCGGTAAGCGAAGCAACGGCCATGGCCATGGCGGAAGGCGTATTGCAACATTCAAGGGCGTGGCTTGCTGCTGCCATAACCGGTATTGCCGGTCCGGGAGGTGGCAGTGCAAAAAAGCCGGTGGGACTCATATATCTTGCCACGGCGGTTAAAGGCGGCGAAGTGCGCTGCGATCGTATGATTTTCAAAGGAAACCGGCATGAGGTGAGGGTCGCTGCGGTCGATATTGCGCTATATACACTGTTTAAAATTACTTCCAACCACCAGATATAGAATTTATTTTCTGAATCTACATTTATCGCTTATACTTGCATGGATTTTATTGCTATAATGCACGCTCCATGATTACAGAATTCACCGATAATCGGCATCTTTACAGTTTGCTGGAATGGCAGCGCACCATGATGTCGCCGCTCAACGTGGCGGCGCGCCTCGGCAACGAGATTTACGGCAGCCCGCTTAACCCGCTTGCCTATACGCGCATGGGCCGCACTATGGCGGCGGGGTTCGAGCTTCTGGAGCGCACCACCCGCCAGTATGACGAACCGGAATGGCGTATTGAAAAGACGGTGGTTGAAGGCAAGACGGTGGCGGTAACGCCTACGGCTGTCGAGCGCAAAACATTCTGCGACCTTACGCATTTTCGAAAAGAAACCGACAAAGTATTGCCGAAATTACTTATCGTAGCGCCGATGTCCGGCCATTATGCCACGCTGCTGCGCGGCACGGTGGAGGGAATGTTGCCTTTCTTCGATGTAACCATTACTGACTGGAGCAACGCCCGCGATATTCCTATCGCCGCAGGGTCTTTCGATCTCGACGACTATATCGATTATGTGATTGAGTTTCTGCATACCGTGGGCGTGGGGACGCATGTCATGGCCGTATGTCAGCCTTCGGTGCCGGTGCTTGCCGCCGTTGCCCTTATGGCGGCGCGCAATGATCCGTATGCGCCCAGAACCATGACGTTGATAGGCGGGCCTATCGATACCCGAATCAACCCTACCGAGGTTAATAGGCACGCGGAAACCAAGCCTATCGAATGGTTCGAGCAAAATGTCATCTGCCATGTGCCAGTCAACTACAATGGATTTATGCGCCGCGTCTATCCTGGTTTCATTCAGCTTACCGGGTTCATGACCATGAATCTGGACCGTCATCTCGGCGCTCATGTCGAGTTATTCAATCATTTGGTTGAAGGTGATGGGGAAAGCGCCGAATCGCATCGGGAATTCTATAACGAATATCTGGCGGTGATGGATCTGCCCGCTGAATTCTACCTCCAAACCATCGAAACCGTGTTCAAGGATCATACATTGCCTAACGGCATGATGCATTCCCGAGGGCGTCCTGTGAAGCCGGAAAAGATCACGAAGACAGCGTTGCTCTGCGTCGAGGGTGAGCGCGATGATATTTCCGGCCGCGGCCAAACTGAAGCCGCTCTTGGTTTGTGCAAGAATCTTCCTGCATCCATGAAAAAATACCATCTCCAGAAGAACGTGGGGCATTACGGCACTTTCAATGGCCGACGTTTTCGCGAAGAGGTGGTGCCTACTATCCGTGCCTTTGCGCAAAAGCACAGCGCGTAAGCCTTCCGCGTTCCGCAGGATGCTGCGTGTCGTGAGGGGGCCGGTGCTTTTAC
>CAZXYG010000024.1:6634-14352 GCA_964644885.1 uncultured Rickettsiales bacterium | reverse complement strand
GCTGCCGGCTGGCTATATTGGCGCGATATTCACGCCGCGTTTGCAGATTGCCAGCAATTCCTGCCGCTCACTGACGCGCCGTGCTTCTTCTCGGCGGCATTTGTTTCCGCGTTCTCGCTGGTATTGATTCTGCCTGCGATTGCTCTTTACATGGGAAGCCGGTCGGCGCCTACGCTTTCGCTCGCTATCCTTGCTGGGGCGGTATTGTTTCAGGCGCAGAACCTGGCGGTCCAAACAGTGGGTGATATTCGTACCTTCGGCTACCAAAAGTTCATCATCTTGTTTCATCTATGGCTGGCGCTGGCGCTCATCGCGGAAGCAGCGCTGATGCTGTTCAGCAATCGGGGGAAAGGCATACTGCGCGTGTTTTTTGCCATCACCATTGTGTGCTCTTTTGCCTTTGTGTTGTATGGCCGCGGCAGCGCGGAGCATGTCACGGCCATTCTTGGCGGGTTGCCGTATGGCATATCCTGGCGCTCGGCATGGATGAGCCAAGAAGCGCAGGTGTGGGTGTGGATAATGGCGATCTTCTTGGGATTGGCGCTGATTATCGGCACGGCGCAGTGGGTGAGGGCGGGGGATTTAAAACATGATTACATGCGCCGGGTCGCGCGAAACACGCTGGCGCTTCTGGCTATGACGCTGGTACCCTTGCTTTCCATTCCGCCCGGGCTGTGGCTGAATGAACGCGACGTGCAGGAGGCCAAAAGCTTCATCAACAGGCTGGTGCCGAAACTCCAGGATTTCGCCCACGCCAACGACGGCGCGTATCCGCCCACGCTGCTCCATTCGGTGATGGAGCGGGAAATGAAACAACCCCTGTTGCTTGCGCTTTTCGATTTTCTTGCCTACGAAACGAAGGGTGCGTATTACGTCAGCCGTCCACAGAAATTCTGTTTTTTGATCTATAACCCAGGCGGGACGGATTTCGGCTATCATTCCATGACCAGTGAGCACGGATGGAAATTCACTCCCTATGACGGGCGATCGCTGGAGGAAATCTATGCCGAATTATGCGACGATCCCATAGGTTTCCAGGAGCGCATCACCCGCCATCTTGGCCTTGGCGCGGATCCCAACGACCCCGAGAAAATTCTGGAGCCTTCGCAGCTTTTCAAATGGCAGTGGAAAGCGCCGGATATCAAGAAATTCCCAGAGTTCTTGCCCTCGCCGGAGCAAAAGGAGCAGTTCATGCGTGAGAATTTCCCGTATTTGTACGAGCGGGAGCAAAAAGGACGTTGAAGAAGAGAAATACGGTCCCTAGAAGCTCAGAAGCTTTACTTGCTTGACGCTGGGGAGCTTAGCGATGGCATCAAGCACTTTCCTTTCCACCGGCTGATCGATTTCTACCAGCGCAATGGCGTCGGTGCGCTCGCGGTTTCGGCCCAGATTGAAATTGGCGATGTTGATTTTATTATCCCCCAGCAGCTTACCGAGATTGCCGATCAGTCCTGGCTTATCTTCGTTGTTGATGTAGAGCATGCGCGGCCCCAGACCCGCTTCCAGCTTCACGCCCCCGACCTCGACGATGCGCGGTTCCTGTCCGAACAGCGTACCGGAAACTGTGCGCTCCTTGCGGTCAGTGCGAACCGTGAGCCGGATCAGGCTGTGGTAATCGACCGCGCGCGCATGCGTTACTTCGCTGATCTTGATATTGCGCTCCTTGGCCAGCACCGGCGCGTTGACCAGATTGGCCAGTTCCGTGATGGGGGTTAGCAGTCCTTTCAAGATGCTTGCCGTGACGGGGCGCGTGTTGAGTTCGCCGATCGCGCCCTCGTATTCGATGGTGATTGCGTTAAGACCGGTTTCGGCAAGCTGCCCGATAAAGCCGCCGAGTTGCTCGCCAAGCGTGAGGTAGGGTTTCAATTTTGCGGCGTCCTCCGCCGAGACGGAAGGAAGGTTGAGCGCGTTGGTAACAGTGCCGTTCACCAAGAAATCGGCCATCTGCTCGGCGACCTGAAGCGCGACTTTCTCCTGCGCCTCGGCGGTGGAGGCGCCTAGGTGCGGTGTGCATACTACGTTTTCCAGACCGAACAGCACATTCTTGGTTGCCGGTTCCTCCTCGAACACGTCGAACGCCGCCCCGGCGACATGGCCGGACTCAATGGCTTCTTTCAGCGCTTTTTCATCGACCAGGCCGCCGCGCGCGCAATTGACGATGCGCACGTTTTTCTTCGCTTTCTTGAGATTCTCCGCGCCCAGAATATTGCGCGTCGACTCGTTGAGCGGCGTATGCAGCGAAATGAAATCCGCCCGTTTCAGCAATTCCTCCAGTTTCACTTTTTCGACATTCAACTCCTTGGCACGTTCCTCGGAGAGGTAAGGATCATAAACGACCACGCGCATTTTTAGGCCCTGTGCGCGGTCGGCTACGATAGAGCCGATATTGCCGCAACCGATGAGGCCGAGCGTCTTGGAGGCCAGCTCAACGCCCATGAATTTATTTTTCTCCCATTTTCCGGCGTGGGTGGAGGTGTTGGCCTGAGGAATCTGCCGCGCCAGGGCGAACATCAGCGCGATGGCGTGTTCTGCCGTGGTGATCGAATTGCCGAACGGCGTGTTCATCACCACGATACCCTTGGCGGTGGCGGCAGGCACGTCCACGTTATCGACGCCGATCCCGGCGCGTCCCACCACTTTGAGTTTCTTTGCCTTCTCGATAATGTCCTTAGTGACTTTCGTGGCCGAGCGAATAGCAAGCCCGTCATACTCGCCGATGCATGTGGCAAGTTCCTCCGGCGTCATGCCTACTTTGACATCTACTTCCACGCCGTTTTCCTTGAAGATTTCGACGGCACGGATGCTCAACTTGTCGGAAATTAATACTTTTGCCATTTTTCTATCTCAGTTGCATTGTCATCTTTACGTGGGAAATACCTGCCTCGATAAATTTCTCACTACAGAGTTCAAAGCCGAGTTTTTTATAAAACGCGACCAGATAACTCTGGGCGTGAAGCATTGTCTCTGCTGCGTTGTCGTTGCATACATACTCCACGACATGATGCATTATGTTCTCACCGAATCCCCTTCCCCTATAACGCTTGAGAATAGCCAGACGCTCAATCTTGGCGATCCTCCTCTCCTGCCCCAGAAACCTTACGCGCACCGCACCAACCGGTTTATCCCGCCATTCGGCAATGAAATGGACCACTTCCTCATCCAGACCGTCCCACTCTTCATTTTCTGAAACACCCTGTTCCTCTACAAAAACTTTTCGTCTTATCTCAAATGCTTTCTCCTTATCTGCGGCCGAGGCCGCAACTTTGATCTTCAACATCATGCCGCGACGGCTTTTTCCTTAATTTGGCCGAAGGCCCAATCCAGCCACTGCGTCAACATTTCAATATCCGATGTTTCCACGGTCGCCCCGCCCCATATGCGCAAGCCCGGAGGCGCATCGCGGTACGCGCCGATATCATAAGCTACACCCTCTTTCTCCAGGAGTGATGCCAACTCTTTGGCCTTCGCGGCCTGGCTCTCAGCGGAAAGTGATTGATACCACCGATCGATGATGGTTAAGCAGATGGAAGTGTTGGAACGCACGGCGGCGTCGAAGGCAAGAAAACCCGCCCAACTTGATTTATTCAACCACTTAGTTAATGAAGAAAGATTTCTCTCCGAGCGGGCGATCAGCCCGTTCAGTCCGCCGATGCTCTCGGCCCATTTCAGCCCATCCAATGCATCCTCCACGCACAGCATGGAAGGAGTGTTGATGGTGGAACCTTCAAAAATTTCTTCCATAAGTTTCCCGCCCTTGGTAAGGCGGAAGATTTTTGGCAACGGGTGCGGCGGGCTATAGGATTCCAGCCGTTCGACTGCGCGGGGACTTAAAATAAGGACGCCGTGCGCACCCTCGCCGCCCAGCACTTTCTGCCAGGAATAGGTGACCACGTCGAGTTTTTCCCATGGCAGGTTCATGGCAAATACGGCGCTGGTGGCATCGCAGAAGGTGAGTCCCTTGCGGTCTTTTTTGATCCAGTCGCCGTTCGGCACTTTCACGCCGGAGGTGGTGCCGTTCCAAGTGAAGACCACGTCGCGGTCGCAATCCACCTGCTCGAGATCGGGCAGTCCGCCGTAGGCGGCCTTGAACACCCGAACGTCCGGCAGCTTTAATTGTTTCTGGATATCCGAAACCCAGCCTTCGCCGAAGCTTTCCCAGGCCAGTGCGTCGACGCCGCGCGCACCCAGCATCGTCCACAGGGCCATCTCGAACGCGCCGGTATCAGAGCCTGGCACGATGCCGATGCGGTAATCCTTGGGAAGGTCCAGAATTTTTCGGCTCAAATCCATCGCCTCCTGAATGCGCGTTTTCCCCGGCTTGGAGCGGTGAGAGCGCCCCACCAGCGCCTTATTTAGGGCATCCAGCGACCACCCTGGCCGCTTGGCGCATGGCCCGGATGAAAAGCACGAATTGTGCGGTTTGTTAGAGGGTTTCATGGATAAAATCTTGCCAAATTCTCACGAGAAAGCGCGGATACTAAGGTTCCGGGGGCGGGAAGTCAAGAGAGAGGCTAGCGGTGAGACGCGGGCGGCTGAAGCGTGACTCCCCCGGTGCCAGGCCCTTTATAGGGCGTTTCCAGCACATTGATAGGCGTCCTTCCGTCCATACAGGTGCAGGAGCGGCTGTCATCGCCGTGGCAATATTTCTGCCCGCCCCCCGGGCATACCAGAAAGCGCAACGGCACGCCTCCCACTGTAGGCCCTCGGAATAAAGGGCTTTGCGGGGTATTTCCAGGGGCCTGCCGTGCGAGGGCGCGGTATAGATCGTCTTCTTCCTTGGCGCGCGCTTCCAGTGCGCTATAGGAGCTTTTCAGGAGGCCCATGCAGGTTTCCATGGTGCATTGATAATAGGCGCTGAGTGCGGGGGCGCATCGGTTTGTGCCTTCTTCGCAGGGTATGCCGCCACAGGTCATGTCGATGCATTGGTTATATGCCGTGAGGGGCTGCATGCATATTTCCACGCTATCCGGGCAATCGGGCTGTGCGGTGTGTGCGTCCTCAGCCTTGCATTCATAGCGCATGCAGCTCCAATATTCCGCCGCATCCTGCTGCCGCGCCGCGCATTTATAAAGGCCTTTCCGGCACGTGGCTTCCTGGTTTTCGGCGGTGGCGGCCAAAAAAGGAGATGCCAATATTAGCAAGCTCACGAATAATATGACAGGGCGCAAACACACAGCGTAAACTATAGCATATTTTCAAAAATGCGCGAAATGCTACCCGCTTTTTAACTTAAATGCCTTTGTTGCATTTTGCGTACTGTTTCTTCAAGCAACATAAGGCTCTCCGGCGTGGACATGCGATGATCACCTGATTTTTGCAGGCGAATTTCCACATCGGCGCCTTGCAATTTTTCTGCCAGGCTGAGCGCCGTGCGATACGGAACGTCGGCATCCTTCATGCCGTGAAGTAAAGTGACGGGGCAGGTAAGCGGGATGGTACTCCTAAGTAAGAGACGCTTCCTTGCCTCCTCGATCAACTGCAGGGTGATCGGGTAGGGTCTGGCGTCGGGGTCGCCGCATGCGTCCGGGGGCAATGCGATCCTGCCGTTTTCCCGCAGGGTTTTTTTCTGGTGCGCTGTGAGTTTTTTCCACATGAGATACTCGGTGAAGTCCGGCGCGGCAGCGATGCCGATCAGCCCGGCGATCCGCTTCTTGCGCTTGAGCGCGGCCAGCAGCATGATCCATCCGCCCATGCTGGAGCCGACCAGGATGTGCGGGCCTTTTGCCACCCGATCCAAAATGGCGATCGTGTCCTGAGTCCATGTGCCAATGGTGCCCTCCTCGAATGCGCCGGAGGATTTGCCGTGTCCGGAATAATCGAAGCGGATGAAGCCGAATCCTTCCCGCCGTGCCAGCGTCTCGAGAAAAAGCGCCTTGGCGCCTTCCATGTCCGAAAGAAAACCGCCCAGGAAGATCAGGCCGGGCAGGCCTTTTCCTTTGGCGGACGCCGGGGTTTTATGATAGGCAAGGATGGTGCCGTCCTTGAGGCGAAGCAGGGAGGGACTGGGCATGGCAATCTCCAAATGAAAAAACATAGTACGAAACAACCTGTGTTGCTGCAAGTGTTACCCCGGCTGGAATCGGGCGGGGTGGAGCGCGGCACCGTGCAAATAGCCACCGCGGCCGCGAAAGCGGGATTTATCTCGCTGGTGGCGAGTGCAGGCGGAAAACTCGTGCGGGAGCTGGAGCCGCGCGGAGCGGAGCATATTCTGCTGCCGCTTGCCACTAAGAATCCTTTCCGCATCGTGAAGAATGCCTGCCGCCTGGAACGGCTTATCCGGGAGCGGGGCGTAGATATCGTGCATGCGCGCTCGCGCGCGCCGGCGTGGGGCGCGTATATTGCAGCAAAACGCACAGACTGCCGTTTTGTGACCACCTTTCACGGCTATTACTCGCACCGTACGGCGCTGAAGCGGTTTTATAATAGTGTGATGGCAAAAGGCGAAGCGGTTATCGCGATTTCACACTTCATCGCGGCACATCTGAAGGAAACCTATCATGTGCCGGAAAACGCCATCCGCATTATCCCTCGCGGGACGGATATGGAAGCGTTTCATCCTGCCCTGGTGAGCGCTCGACAGGTGAGCGCATTACGGAAGGAATGGGGAATGCGGGAGGCATGGAAGGTGATTCTGGTGCCGGGGCGGATCGTGCGGCGCAAGGGACATCTCTTGGTGTTAGAGGCGCTCAAAATAATGCCTGACAAGGAATGGCTCTGCATTATGCTGGGCGATGCCGGCGGACATGAGGCGTACGTACAGGAGATACGGAATCACGCGGCGGCATATGGATTGCAGGATCTGATAAAGATAGTGCCGGCAACGCAAAACATGCCTGCGGCTTATGCCATTGCGGATGTGGTGATCAATGCCTCCACGCAGCCGGAGGCGTTTGGCCGTATTCCCGCCGAGGCCATGGCGATGGGAAAGCCGGTCATCGCGACGAGGCTTGGAGGCGCGCTTGAAACCGTGATCCATGGAGCAACCGGCTGGCTGGTTTCGCATCAGAACCCGAGTGAAATGACGCTGGCGCTTACCGAGGCGCTGGCGCTTACGCCATATGAAAAAAAGACGCTGGCGAAATATTGCCGTGCGCACGTGGCCAAACATTTCTCCGGTAGCCGGATGGAAGCAAAAACGCTAGAATTATACCATGAGCTTCTGGCAGAAAATACGTGACTTCATGTTTTACAAGCCGTGGAGAGAGGCCAAGGAAATCCGCAAGATACTTGTCATCAAGCATGGCGCGCTGGGTGATTTTGTTCAGGCCACGGGTCCGTTCCGTGCTATCCGCTCTCACCATTCCGACGCCCATGTCGTCTTGCTGACAACGCCTCCCTACAGGGCGATGGCGGAAACCACGGGGTGGTTCAACGATATCTGGATTGACGAACGCCCGTCGTTGTGGAAGGTGAAAGAAAATCTTGCGACCATCCGCCGCATCCATAACGCGCGATTCGACCGTATCTACGATCTTCAGACTTCGACGCGAAGTAATTTCTATTTTCGTGCGTTGGGACATAAAAAACCGGAATGGAATGGCATCATCGACTGGTGCTCGCATCCGCATGTAAATCCCGAGCGTAAGACGATGCACACCATAGACCGGCAAGCGGAACAGCTTGCCGTCGCCGGCATCCGGACTGTGCCGAAGCCCACGGTCAATTTTTTAAAATCGGATATTAAAACATTCAATTTGCCGGAACGCTACGCCCTGATT
>CAZXYG010000024.1:5974-6624 GCA_964644885.1 uncultured Rickettsiales bacterium | reverse complement strand
GGCACCAAGGCGGAGAAGTGGCATATCCACGACATCGCGGCGAAATGCAAAGATGCCATCAATCTCACCGACCGGACCACGTTTGCGGATATTGCAGAGATGGCGCGGCACGCGGTCATTGCGATCGGCAACGATACCGGCCCGATGCATCTCATCGCGGCGGCGGGTTGTCCTTCGGTGGTGTTGTTTTCCGGCGCTTCCGTCCCAGAAAAGTGCAAACCGTGGGGTCAAGCGGTGTTCGTGATCCAGGAGGATACTCTGGAAAAACTTGATTTTATGGATGTAAAAGACCTGATTGAAGAGTCGGTTGCCCTTGACACGCCGCGAAAAAGCACTAAACCTGCCTAATTCAATGAAAGCTGCGGTGCAGAAACAAACTATTCGCGTGACGTTGCCCGATGGCAGCGCGCGGGACTATCCCGCTCCGGTAACGGGTTTGGATATTGCTGCGAATATCGGGGAGGGTCTTAAAAAAGCGGCGCTTGCTATCCGGGTCAACGGCGAACTGCGCGATCTCAGCCAGAAAATAGAGGCGGATGCACGCATCCAGATCATCACCGGCAGGGATAAGGAGGGTCTGGAAATTCTCCGCCACGATGCCGCGCATATTCTCGCCGAAGCGGTAAAGGAATTGTATCCTGCAACCCAGG
>CAZXYG010000024.1:3157-5964 GCA_964644885.1 uncultured Rickettsiales bacterium | reverse complement strand
GCCGCAAGTCAAAGTGACCATCGGCCCGGTGATCGAAAACGGATTTTACTATGATTTTGTGCGCGAGCAGCCTTTTACCCCCGAGGATCTGGAGAAAATTGAAGCGCGCATGCAGGAGATCGTCGTGCGTGACGAGGCCCTTGTCCGGGAAGTATGGGATCGCGACGAGGCCATGGAATTTTTCGAAAAACGGGGTGAGAAGTATAAAGCGGAGATCATTAGCGATATTCCCAAAGGTGAGGCAATAAGCCTGTATCGGCAGGGCAATTTCATTGATCTTTGCCGTGGCCCGCATGCGCCATCCACCGGTAAAATCCAGGCGTTTAAGCTGATGAAAGTGGCCGGTGCCTATTGGCGCGGCGATCATCGCAACGCCATGCTCCAGCGCATTTACGGTACGGCCTGGGCGGATAAAAAGCAATTGCAGGAATATCTTAAAATGCTCGAGGAGGCTGAGAAGCGCGATCATCGGCGCTTGGGCCGTGAGATGGATCTGTTCCACATGCAGGAGGAAGCGCCGGGAGCGGCGTTCTGGCATTTCAAAGGCTGGACGCTTTATCGTGCGCTTCAGAATTACATCCGCGAAAAATTAAACCGGCGCGGGTATCAGGAAGTCAACACGCCGGTGCTGGTGGATCGCTCGCTGTGGGAGAAGTCTGGGCATTGGGAAAAATTCCGCGAAAATATGTTTGTGAGCGAAACCGAAGATCGCACGTTTGCCATTAAGCCGATGAACTGCCCCTGCCATGTGCAGATTTTCAAACAGGGCACCAAGAGCTATCGCGATCTGCCGCTCAGGATGGCGGAATTCGGCTCTTGCCACCGCAATGAAGCATCCGGTGCGCTGCATGGGCTGATGCGGGTCAGAGCTATGGTGCAGGACGACGCGCATATTTTTTGCACCGAAGATCAAATTATTACCGAAACCAAAGCGTTTTGTGAACTGCTGCAAGAGGTATACCGCGAACTTGGTTTCGATGAGGTGCGGGTAAGGTTTTCCGACCGGCCAAAGGTAAGGGCCGGAGCCGATGCTATCTGGGATAAGGCTGAGGCTGCTCTAAAAGAAGCTGCGGAAGCCAGCGGCTTGCAATGGGAATTGAATCCCGGCGAAGGCGCGTTCTATGGCCCGAAGCTGGAATTCGTGCTCAAGGATGCTATCGGCCGGGATTGGCAATGCGGCACCTTGCAGGTGGATTTCGTGCTGCCGGAACGTCTGGATGCGGAGTATATTGGCCCCGACGGCGCAAAACACCGGCCTGTTATGCTGCATCGGGCTGTTCTTGGGGCGTTCGAGCGGTTCATCGGCATATTGATAGAGCATTATGCCGGAAAATTTCCTTTGTGGCTGGCCCCGGTGCAAGCCGTCATAGCGACTATCACCGGCGAAGCGGATGCGTACGCGGAGGAAGTCATGCAAGCGTTAGATGAGGCGGGGATCCGCGCCGAACTCGATGTCCGCAATGAAAAAATCAACTACAAGGTGCGCGAGCATTCGCTGAAAAAAGTGCCATTCATCTTGGCGGTGGGCGCGCGCGAAGTGCAAGAGCGCACGGTGGCGGTGCGGCAGCTTGGCCTGGAGAGGCAAGAAACGCTTGCACTTGGGGCGGTTGTGGCTAAACTAAAGGAACTGGCGGCAACCAGGGCAACGTGGCAACAACAAAAGGAGTAAGATCATAACCACAGGCAAAGAACACGAGCCGCGCGTCAACGGGGAGATTACGACTGCGATTGTCCGGCTCATCGACAATGAAGGTAAACTCATTGGCGATATTCATGTGCGTGAAGCGCTCAGGAAAGCAGAGGAAGTAAGTCTTGATCTGGTAGAGCTTGGTCCGGGCAGCAAGCCGCCGGTATGCAAAATACTGGATTACGGCAAATTCCGCTACGAGGCCCAGAAAAAAGCCAAAGAAGCGCGCAAGCACCAAAAAGTCATTCAGATCAAGGAAATCAAACTCAGGCCCACCATCGGCCAGCACGATTACGACGTCAAGCTGCGCAGCGCCCGGAAATTCATCGAAGACGGCGATAAGGTCAAGCTGACACTGCGCTTCCGCGGCCGCGAGATGGCGCATGAAGAGCTGGGCTTTGCCCTGCTCAGGCGCGTGGCGGCGGATCTTGCGGATGTCGTGGCGATCGAATCGGAACCTCGGCTTGAATCCCGCCAAATCGTGATGATGTTGGGGCCAAAATAGGGCGCGGCTATCGCTTGGGGGAATCCGGTTGCGGAAAGAAGCGGTTGAGTTCTTCCGCGGGGCGTTTGGTTATTTTAGGCACGTTTCCCAAGTGCTGCGGCAGGAATTCGGCTGTGCCAGACACGTTATTGTGAGTCAGGCTGAAAACCACCTGTTTCATGACGTCCTTGAATTCTGTGTTCCGTACGATGTAATCGGCTCTCAGGTCGTTTATAAACTGTTGCTCGGAGATGGTGATGGGACTCTTGCCTGCCGATTGATCCCGCAATTGTGCATCTATTGCGTTTGTGAGAGCTATTTCCTGAGCGATAGGGATGTGCCCCCTCACCAATGCTTCAATCAATTCTCCGTATTGCTCTTTTTCTCCGGGTCCTCCCGCATAAGCTTGGAGTGATTGGTTGGGATTTTCCTTGTACGCGCCGAACACGACGGGAAAAGTAAGGTAAAATTTCTTTTTTGGGTTTTTGCTCGCGGGGTTTTCCACCACGGCGGTTTGCTCGTGCCGCCCGAGATAGGGAGAAAAATACGAGAGTTTTTCTTTTTCCCGTTCGGCGGCTTCCTTGCTGTTGACGTAGATGCGCACCGAGGGGTAGTTTTCGCCGGCCTGGTGCGCCG
>CAZXYG010000024.1:2539-3147 GCA_964644885.1 uncultured Rickettsiales bacterium | reverse complement strand
ATTTCCTGTACAAGAACTCTTTAAGGCCCGGGGCCTTAAAGAGTTCTTGTACAGGAAATGTGACGTTCAGTTCTTTGCTTATTTCCGCATGAAGCGCTCTAATATCAGTGTTGACAGCCACTTCCGGCAAGGTTGAAATCTTTTGTGCAAGCAATTTTTGCAACCCATATAACCAGCTTATACTTGTGGGCCTATCTTGCGCGTGCGCGGGATCGCGGGATTTAATTCGTTCCAGCGCATTGTCGATAGATTGAACGGCCAATATCGTATCGACATGCTCGGAGTTTCCCGGGGAAAGCACGATCTTCAGGCGTTCTTCTAACAATCTGATCTTGCCTTGCAGCGGCGTGGGATCGGTTTTGCTCCTGCCTTTGTTTTCGAGCCACCGCGGTTTGAATGCATCCGGGGAGAGTTTTTTGGTATTAGGAGCATCGGGGATGCTTTCCCCGCCAAGAGAGCTGAAATCGGAGAGAGCATCCGTTTGATAGAATATTTTATTTTCTCTGAAAGCGAGGGAAACCAAGCCTTTTTTAAGGGTGAGGACGTGCGTGCCGTCCCTATTTTGCTCGGCGAACACGATTGCATTTTCGCTTGGGTTGGTTGTGACG
>CAZXYG010000024.1:0-2529 GCA_964644885.1 uncultured Rickettsiales bacterium | reverse complement strand
GTCCAGCGCATTCACGCTTTCCCTGCTTTCCAGATTGATCGTCAAGTTTCCCATGCTTTCCACGAACATTTGCGCCCCTATGGCCCTGTTACGCACCGTCGCTTCCGGCAGTTGCATATCGCCGAACTGCACCGCGGATATGTATCCTCTGCCCAAGATGCTGGTTAGTCCGCGATAAGGATCCGTATTATTGGGATTTGCCGCTATCGCCATTTTTCCACCGTCGAAATCGGCTGTGTAATCTTGAGCGAGGGGAATAGGCGCGTCATTCCAGAAGATGATTTTTCTTTTTCCGAGGCCATCGGGAAACGATTCCAAATGCACGGTCATGCTTTGCGTGAAATTGAGAAGAAAGACGCGGTTTTTGTATTCCCATGCGGTGGATGGATCGGGAGTTTCAGATATTTTTGCTTCCTTATAGGCGCCTAGAAGTGTTTTACCGTCAGCGGCATAAATAGGCGTTAAGCCCAGCCGCTCCACCTCCCCTTCAGGAAGATTCAGAACCTTAGCCGCTTCCGCAAGGAATGCTTTAGCTGCGTCATCACTCATGAATTTAGCTCCGCACGGGACGCTTCCCTTGCGCTTCATTATAGAGTTAAAAAGTTAATAAATCATTAATTAGAAAAGGTTTTTAGCCTGCAGAACACGAAAAAACTCACCGGTAGGGATAGGCAATAGATTGCCCCCAGGCCCGAAAGCGTCAGCCAAGGTTCGGTAATCAGCATGATGATAAGCAGCCCCGCGGCCACCAGTATCAGCGAGGCGTATTCCCGCCGGATTCGGATTTTCTTGAAGGAAAACGTGGGCAAACGGCTTGCCATGAGCAGCGCTACGCCTGCAATCCAGGCGCAGACGAACCAGGAATTGCCAATGAAGGCGAGGCGGGCGTAGATATCCGGATAGGATTCTTTAAAGGCGAAGGTCAACGCCAGCGGACCAAGCCCGATCAACGCTCCGGCCGGGGCGGGCATGCCGACGAAGAAATAATCGTGCCATGGCTCTTTTTTCTCGTCGTCCAGTTCGGAGTTGAAGCGTGCCAGGCGAATGGCGCAACATACCGCGAAGAACAGCACCATGGCCCAACCTAAGCCCTTGATCTGATGGGTATTCCACAGATATAGCATGAAAGCCGGAGCGACGCCAAAATTAAGGAAATCGGCAAGCGAGTCGAGCTGCGCGCCGAAATCGCTGGTTGATTTGAGAATGCGCGCCAGCCGTCCGTCCACCGCGTCGATACAGGCGGCGGCGATGATGAAGAGGAAGGAAAGCTCCCAGCGCGCATCAAGTGCCCAGCGTATGGCCATCAGTCCGGCGCATAAGCCCAGCAGCGTCAGCATATTGGGGAACAGCCGCGCCAGATGCAGCGGTGCCGGTTGCTCCGGTTGCTTTCTATCGTCCATTGCCATGGCGAATGCTACTTGGTTTTTGCGCTCTTGCGGGGTGATTTCCGGGCGTTGCCCAGGTCGGCCAGCACCGTTTCACCGCCGATGGCGCGTTGCCCTTCGAGCGCCAGCGACTCCACGCCTTCGGGAAGATAGATATCCACGCGGCTGCCGAAGCGAATAATGCCGAACACTTCGCCTGCTCTCACTTTCTGCCCTTCGCTGAGTTCGCAGACAATGCGGCGCGCGATCAATCCGGCGATCTGCACGAAAATGATTTCTTGTCCATTTTCGGTGGTTACTACGCATACCTGGCGTTCGTTTTCATCGCTGGATTTATCCAGCGTAGCGCTCAGAAATTTACCGGGATTGTAATGCAGCCGGGCGACTGTACCCGTGGCCGGAACGCGGTTCACATGCACGTCGAATACGCTTAAGAATATGCTGATGCGGGTGCGGGGTCCGGTTGTAGCTCCCAGTTCCGCCGGCAGGTGCGCGGGTTCGATCCTCTCGATGAGGCCGTCGGCAGGGCTGAGGATAAGATTCATATCGGCGGGGCTGACGCGCACCGGATTGCGGAAAAAATACACGCACCATGCCGTGGCAACAAGCCCTATCCAACCCAGAGGATTCCATAGAAGTCCAAGCAGCAGGCTTGTAATTGCAAAAACGGCTATAAACAGATAACCGTCGCGATGAAGGGGCACGCGAACGTATTTCAGTATGGCTTGCAAATGATCCATGGGCTGCGCGTAGTTTATTAAAGCGTCAGAGGAGGGATAACGGCAAAACGTCGCCGCGTCAATCAGGAAAGCGCGTGATTATGGCCTTATCTGTTCCTTATTCCCCCGGCGCCAACGGAAGGATGGAAAGCGCGTGGATGCGCTGCATTTCTTCTTTTATGGCTTTATGCACCATGCGCTGGCGCTCGATGCGGGGCTTGCCCGCGAACGCCTCCGAAACGATCAGGATGGCGAAATGGCTCTCGCCGCCCTCCCGCGCGCCCGCATGCCCCGCGTGCCGCGCCGATTCGTCCGTAACTTCGAGATGCTCGGGCGAAAAGGCGGTTTCGAGGCGGGAATGGAGGGTTTGTTGAAGTGTGGGTGCCATTGCATTAACTATTTGTTAACCGCATTCTGTTATACTT
>CAZXYG010000023.1:22879-23957 GCA_964644885.1 uncultured Rickettsiales bacterium | reverse complement strand
CGGTTTAATCGATCAGGTTGTTTTTCCTTGCGGATTTCCTTCTCAAGGATAGCGGTAAGCGTCTTCTTATCACGACGCTGAATGAGCGCTTGCAAATACGCATCCATTTCTTCATCCGATTTTTCCTTTTTTCCAACCAGCGCTATTACCTGGTCCGGCTGGCCAACCGTATTCAGGTGCGTCAGCCAAACCGCTCGCTCTTTTGGTGTTGCAGCCTTTTCAAAACGCCGCATCAGCCAATTGACATCCTGAGGCGTCGGTGTCGTGCCCCAAAGGAATATGATTGCCTCTACATCCGGGCTTTTTGCATCCGCCTGGCGCGCAAGATCGAAAAACAGCGGCATGGCTTTAGCCTTAAAGCCACTTTCCAGCAGCGAGAAGGCCAAATCACGCTTTTCGCTGTCACTCAGCGGGCGCCGATTGAAGATACGGTTCAGCACCTTTTCCACCTCATCGGCATAAGGTTGCGTGGCCCCCACGCCATGACGCTTGGCGATGCCACCGAGCGTCGCAAAATAGAGGTATTCCTTATCCTGCTGGCTTTTGAGCAGCTCAGGCAAACGCTTGAGCGCTTCCTCGTAACGCCCTTGCTGAACCAGCGCCTCGGTATAATAGACATCATGTTCCGGCGTAGGCTCTTGTTCGTAGAGCCGCTTAGCAACAATCAAGGCCAAATCATAATGTTGGTATTTATCCGCAAAATAATACATGTTGGAAAGCTGGGGCGTTCTTACATGCGCTCCCTCCAGCCATAATTCCACTTGCCCTCTCTTTCCCAAGCCGGAAGCGATCAGCGCCCACGCTTGCACAATGCTGGAATGCTCATCCGCCCGCGTTTTATGCCACGCGCTTTCAAGCCGCGCCAACGCGGATTCCCCTTCGCCCAATTTCAGAAACAGATCGGCCACTTCGTAGAAATCAAACACCTCGAGAATATCTTCCACCGCCACCCGCCGCAGAAGCTGACGCACCGGCTCGTCATAACCCGCCGTATGATAGAGAGTGGCCAGCGCAATCCGCAAATCATCGGTGAGCATGGCCTTTTGCTGCGCCATCAACAGCCCGTGCACATCCGCGC
>CAZXYG010000023.1:6876-22869 GCA_964644885.1 uncultured Rickettsiales bacterium | reverse complement strand
CGCAAAACCAAGAACCGCCGCAATGAACGGCTCCTCCTTCAGATAACTTTCGCCTAGATTGCGCACGGCTTCGGCGGCGAGTTCAGGCGCCTTCAAGGCCAACACGGTATCGGCAAAGCGGATCAACAACAGATCGGGCGTGCCGCCTAATTTCATCTGGTGCACCACTTTTTTTAGAATCTCGAGATTTTTCTCCTTAAGCGCCATGTCGAGCAGCAACGGAACAGCCGCCGGCGGTATATTACCTCTTTCAAGGCGATCCTGAAGAAACGCCGCGGCTTTGTTCTGCTGCTCTAAAGTGAGCTGCAGACTGAACATCTTGACGAAAAGCTCTGGCGAATGCTCCGCTTCGCCTATCAGCGGCTCAAGCAGCGCGTAGGCGACTTCCGGCCGCCCTTTTATCTCCAGAACTTCCGCCAGCGTGACCGCATCCACCATGTTATCGCTCTCCGACAGATATTCTTTGGCCATTTCCACGGCCTTCTCATTGCGGCCCGTATCCATCATCAAGCTCATCGCAAACTGCACGCTTGACACATCGAATTCTCTACCGCTTAGAAACAAACGTTCCATTAACTGCTGCGCCTCATCAAGCCGGCGCTGAGAGGCGTAGAGAGTCGCCAGATCCATGTAGTCTTTGACACGCGCCTTATTGGGCGCACGCTCGAATAAATCCTCAAGCAGCGCCTGCTGCGCGTCGTACCGCCCTTCTTTGACATAGAGTTCCGAAAGCTCATGCCAGGTTTCCGCCGTGGGCACCTGGGCATGGATAGCTTCAAGATTGCGCAAATAATCATCCGGACGCTGGGCCTGAAGATAAAGCTTCCCCAATTCCCTTCGCGCCATCATGTAGTCAGGATGTTCCGTGACATAGCGCTCCATCAGCAGAATAGCGCTCTGCTCATCCCCCACGCCGAGATACAACCGCTGCAGCGGCACTACAACATTGGCGGAAAGATCACCGGCCTCCGCAAGCGCTTTGTATGTCTGGTACGCATTGTCGAAATATCGGTCACTCATTTCCATCAGAGCGATTTCTTTTTTGCTCGGAATGACCGTTAAACTCAACGCGAAACCCAGGATCACAAGCAGGCCGATGCCAAGGTAATACTGCCTATACATTAATCCGCCTTCGTCACTCGAATCTCTATGGGACGCATGGCAATGTTGCCAAACGAAAGGGTCAAAACATTGTCTTTTGCGCGCATTTGCGTCGCCTCCCCCTCTCCGGCTTTCACGGTATAGGAGCCGCCCGCAGGCACATACCAATGCATCTCGCCGTTGCCGAACCCTTCGGCAGTGAACCGGAAGCCAGCGCCGCTGCGCTTGAGATTACGCACTTTCCAGCGGCTATGCACAAGATAAGAACTGCCTGCCCTCGGCGGATTATGCGCCTTTTCATGCGGTTTCAGCGCAATAATGGGATACTCCACGCCCTCATCGAGATACACATAGAGATTGTCCTGGTAATGGCGCTGCCCGATCACGCCGCGCGAACGCGAAAAATCCACGGCCCTGCCCGGCTTGTTGTCAAAACGGATGGTCTGGAGCCCGCCGCGGTTCCGTATCAGCCATACGCCCGCATCCTTACGGACGATTTCCGCGCTATAGAATCCATTGCCGATCGCCGCGTAATTGCTGGCCGTAATCGGGGCCAGTTCCTGCGTGCGCGCATATTCCAGATTGCTGACGAGCGCGTGGAGGCTTGCCTGCTTCTCGCCGGAGTACATATGATAATAGACGTTGAACGGCTTGACGCGCAAAGGATTCTCTGTGCACTCCAGCGTGGCTTTCAAAAACTTGAATCCGAAAAAACGCCCGCTCCACAATTCGGTATAGGTGTTTTCGTTGCTGTTGGAAGAATAGATCTGGCGCTCCTTGCCCAAAGGAGGCCTGCCCACCGGCGATACCCAGGCATAGGAGTCATATTCGCGGTCAAACCGGCTATCGCCGCCGTTGATATTGAGCAAGCCCGCTTCCCGTGTTTCACGGAGCGCAGCTTCGAACGGCGACGTATCGCCTGACCACATCACAATTTTCACCTTCTTGCCCTTCGGAGCAAGCTCCTCGATGATATCAACGGCTCCCCTTATTTCGTCTTCCAGGTTGAACGGCTCGTTGGCGTAAGCGCGGGGTATATCATGCGGATCGCTGACCAATGCCAAGGCGGCTTCCTCCGCTTTCTTATCGCGGTCGGTGGGAAACCATTTCTGCCGGGATCCCTTCTCCCAACTGCCGAATTGATAGCGCCTTAGAAGCGGCCTTTCCTTATCCGGATTGCCGTCGGCGAAGAATTCCCAGTCGAACGGATGGCTGAGCGTATGGGAGCCGATCTCCACCTGCGGCAGCGCCAGAAACTCTTTCGCCACTCTGCGGCTTTCTTCCGTACCCACCCAATCCGGATCCAGTTCCGCGGCAATGGGAGCCGCCGTTACCGGCAAATCCTCGAACGGCTTAATGGCATGGTCCATAACCACTTGCGAAGCCAGCACGGGATGACGGCGATATTGCTCGATCTGCGTCAGGCTGGTCCAACCGTCGCCGTCAATGTGGCTGTAGTAAATGCGGCGGCCCGCGATGGTGGCAGTGTCGGGCTTGGGCAGATCGTCCGTGCCGAAAGCCACTCGGAAAAATAGGAAAGGATTGACATACCACTGCCGGTGCGGGCGCTCGCCTTTCAGGCTGAAATAGCATTCATAGTCCTCAGCCACGTACCCCCCCTTAGGGCCGGTGACAACGAGGTGCGACTTAGTCTCCGGCCTGCCTTTCTTTTGCACCACCAGATGCGATACCATTGCATCATCGGTCACTTCCACGCGAGAGAACGGCGGCAGAATGCCTCCATATTTTCGCTCAAACTCCACCATTTCCGGGTTTTTATGCAGGAATTCCACGTCATACGTAATGCTCACCCACCCTTCGCTGAAATGCAGGCCGATGCGCTGAAAAAAATGATTGGCAAGCAATACTGCGACCGGATTCTGCGATTCCTTGATCTGCGCCAACCCGAAGCCGCCGCCGAAAATGACGAATTTTTTACCTCCATCCACGGCATCAATGGCCCAGCGCAAAAATTTCTCCGGGTCCGGCAAAGCGCTGCCGCCAGGGAGCCAGCTCAGTATGCCCCGAACGTCCGAACGTTTCGCCAGGTCGGGCAATGGGTCATGAATATCGTGATATTCCACGACCAGCCCCAGATGATTGAGCGGCATTTCCGCAAATGTATGAATAAGCGTCCAGCGGGTCTTATCTTCCTGCTTGCTGTCGTAAAGCGCGATGATCGTGCGCGGAATAAGAATCTCTCCCGCAGCGGAAGCACCCGGAAGAAAGATCGCCAGCGCGCAGAGCAAAGTGAGCAGGAAATGCTTTGTCACCGCTAGGCCACCTTTTGCAAATGCGAAATCGTGACCCGGAGGCCTTCCTCCAGCGCCGTCTGCGGAATGAATCCCGCGTGCGCGTGCAACTTAGCCGGATTCCCTACGGAAGCCCGCGCGTCTCCTTTTCGCGGCGGCCCGTACTGGCGCCGCCCGGTATATCCGCAGATTTTTTCGAGCGTACCCGCCAGTTGATTCACGGACGTCGCCTTACCCGTACATACGTTCACAACGTCATAGCCCTCCCCGAGCTTTTCCATCGTCACCACAAACACCTTCACAATATCGGCGACAAAAACAAAATCGCGCGTCTGCTCGCCATCGCCATGAACCGTATAGGGCGCGTTACGGGCGATGCGATCGGCGAAAATGGAAATCACTCCGGAATACGGAGATTTAGGATCCTGGCGCGGACCATAGATATTAAAGGGGCGGATGCCGATATTGGGGATGCGATGCACCAACCACGCCACACGCCCGTGCAGCTCACAGCTATATTTATCAGCGCCATAGGCGGTGAGAGGCCGCGCGACGCTATCCTCCGCAAGCGGAATGTCCGGATTGTCACCGTACACAGCCGCCGAAGACGTGTAAACAACCGGCACCGGAGTTTTCTGGCGGGTTGCCGCCTGGAACACGTTGACCGCAGCGGTAACGTTCACTTTGTGCGTAGCCGCCCAGGCTTCCGTAGAGCGCTCCACCGAAGCCACGGCCGCCAGATGAAAACACCCGTCGATGCCCTTAAAAGCGCGTTCCACGGCGGCTTCATCCACCGCATCGCCGATTATTATCTCCGCTTTCTTGGGGGCGTTCTCGCGCTTACCCGTGGAAAGATCATCCAGGATCACAACCTGGTGTCCCGCCATCGCCAACGCATCGGCAAGATGCGAGCCAATAAAGCCGCATCCGCCCGTTACCAGATATCGCGCCATGCCGTTTTTTCTTCCGCTATATAGACGGCGCTACTATTAGCCTTACCCTGTTAGAAAATCAATGGTTTTAGGTTGCAGCATTGCCTCTATCCGGCGGCATATTTACAAAATATAAAGGATCGCAAGCGCTACAGGCTCTTTTCGGCATGGCAATGGATCAATCCACCTCTCATAGCCCTTATCAGCCTAATGCCACGCCCCATTTTCCCGCGAGATACCGCTCTACGCACACCCGCTCGCAAGAAGGCACAGCGGCATTATACACGACGATCTCCGCTATATCGCCTTGTAAATATTCCGTATTGGCGCCGGAAGAGCCGATTTTCAGCCG
Source organism: uncultured Rickettsiales bacterium (assembly GCA_964644885.1). Taxonomy (GTDB): domain Bacteria; phylum Pseudomonadota; class Alphaproteobacteria; order Rickettsiales; family JACKKO01; genus CAZXYG01. The sequence continues at coordinate 18,232 of CAZXYG010000023.1, read as the reverse complement.
CGTCATCGTATTGGTCCCAGGATTCCCGGAAGCTTTTAACACGCCGTTGACATAGCCAGAAGAGGCGGCGCCATTGACAACGGCGGCGAGAATCTCGTAGCTGCCGCGCGTGTAGGGATTGACAAGGGTGACGGAGGATCCCCCGGCGTTAATCACCAGGGCGGTATTCACCTGGACTAATCCGGCTGAGGCATCGAACAGGCGCTGCGCGCCGGCGCCTGCCGCGTCATATTTATATACGGCGAAAATCGTGTTGGGCTGTGCAAGCGAACCGGTAAATACCTTATCCATATTCTGCGCGCCGGAAAAGCGCAGCGCCGGCTTGTGATTCAGCGCACCCGCCACATAAGTCGGGCGAGCGGCGTCCGTTCCCTGCGTTTCATGGTTACCGTTACCGGATTTGTCATTCCACTGGCTTACCTTGCCGCCATTAAGCGTGATCGTGCTGACATCGGCAGCATCCAGCCATACTTTCAGCAAACCAATATCCGGCGGGCAAAACCGCCTCCGGCATATCACGCTTACCAACCCAGCCATTGCTCTCTCTCTTTTATAATTGCAGCCACATCTCCACCATGCAGGCAAAATTTCCAACCCGGAAGGGGGTTTCTGCGGCAGAAAAGCAGGCTGTATGGATTTTGTCTCTAATTTGATCTTTCTTTTCGCTAAATTATACTAATAAAATACTTAATTATCAGATATTTAGTTCTTTTCATTCCCATTATTTTGTGGTATTAGTAGGGCTGTAAAAATCTCTCTCCTGGAGTACCAGATGCTTAATGCAAAGCTACTGCAGCTTAGCGGTCTCTTGAAGCGGCATAAGAAAACGGACGGAACGGAACGTGAGGGGAAAGCGTCCGGTTCTTTCTCCTTTTCCCCGTCCGCCGCGCCTGCCGAACATGCGTTCGATTCCTTAAAAAGAGAAACCGGCGCGCGCATCTCCCGCATTTTACGCCGCGCCAGCAATCGTGAGGAAGCTTTGGTCGGCGTGGATATCACGCCCGAATGCGTCCGCATATGCCAGATGACTGAAGATAACGGGCAGTGGCGGATCGACCATCTGGATGCAGCCGTGGTGGATGGCACGTCCCCCGAAGATATATGGAACCATCCCGACCGCTATACAGAAGCGCTGACCACGCTCCTGCAAAAAAACAACATCTCGGCACGCCATGCCGCCTTGCCGCTTCCTGTCTCCAGCGCGATCATCAAAACACTTTCTCTGCCTCTTATGAGCGATGAAGAAATCACACAAGCGCTTGCCGTGGGTTCGCTATGGGAGAATTTCGTGCAGTTCCCGGGCGAACTTTCCGACTATGCCATCTTCCATGAAATCATCAAACGCGATGCCGAAGCCAACACCATGGATATGCTCTTCGTGGCGGCCAGGAAAGCCGACGTAGAGCATTACGCCGGGATTGTGGAAAAGGCCGGACTTACGCCTGCTATCGTTGATGTGCGCTGTTTTGCGCTGAACAACGCTTTCGGCATCAACGGCAGCGGCGTGGCATTGAGCCAGGTTGTTTTCCTAAAATTCGGCCCGGACGAAAACTATGTGCACATCATCGACGGAGGTGAGCCATTCCTTTACGATATTTATCTCTCCGACCAGGAACGCGCCTCCATCACCACGCTCGTGCATAACGAAGAATTCCTGAAACGTTACGCACGCCAGGCAAAACAGATCATCGCCGCTCATGAAATGAAACATCGCAACGGCCACGTTACGCATATGTATGTGGTATCGCTATTGCCGGAAATTGCCGGCTTCATCGAAAAGTTAGCATTGCAATTGCCGGAATATACGGTATCGGAATGCGATTTTTTTGATCATCTGAACATTCCGACAGCCATTGCCGAATACGTGGACAAAGAAGCAAACCGCTCCGCCTGGGCGGTCGCGCTAGGCCTGGCCGTGCGCAGATTGGACATTTTGGGCTATCTACGCGAGATCACAGGCGCCGACCACGTCAATCTGCTCGCCGGCGCGGAACGATTCCGCGCGGCATTGCGCGTAGATCTTTATGCAAAAATGGGGCTTATAGCCGCATCCATATTAACGTTCTGTTTTTTCGTCGGGTCGTTTGGCGCGCTGCAAGCCAAAACCAGCACGCTGGAAGCGCAACTTGCCGCGCTCCATTCCGTAGAACCTGCGTACACCCTCAAGCTTTCCAAGATGAATGAGCTGAACGGATTGGTGAAAAAATTCCATTCCCTGGACAGCATGCAAAATCAGCTTCCCTCGAATCAGAAGCGCGTTCTCGATGCCTACCGGCAAATCGGTGCAATGATCCCTTACGGAGTCTGGCTCACGGAAGTCAAATTCACCGCGCCCGACCGGTTGGACATTACCGGCAACTCGGTAAGCGATCAAAATATATTGCAGTTCATCCGCTCCTTAAACGGCGGCGACATGTTCGCCAAGGTATCGCTGAAAACCATGATTTCCGCCACGGAAAAAGATGCGACGGAAATGGAACAATCGCTTAAGGTCTTTACCTTGCAACTACGGATGAATGACGAAGAACAGGGAGTGTAGGAAATGGCCATCAATTTGAATGCGGATGTGGGCGAGCTGTTCAAGAATCTGCTCACGCACGCCAAGAAAAACGGCGGAGCCGAAACCGCCGCTGCGAGCTTGGGGGAGGTAGCCGGGGGAGAGAGAGCTTCCGGCTACCGTTCCCCCTTCATGAAACCATTCGCCGCGCTGGGAGCAGTGGCGGTAAGCCTCGCATGCTATATCGGCGCATATTACATGCCGCAGCTTTCGATGCTGGATACCAAGAACGCCGTCCTTGCCAAAACGCACGACATGCAATCGCAGCTCGGCATGCTGGAAAACAAAGTCGCCGCGCTGAAGAAAAAACTCTCCGGCTCTCAGGAACATTACGAAGAAATTCTCTCCCGCTTCGGCGACAGCGATAATCTGGAAGCGCTCTACCATGCGGTAAGCACGCTCGCGCTGATGCACGACATTACCGTGCTCAACGTAAAGGGGTTGGATACCAAACCACACGGCAAAAGCCCGTTAATCCAAGAAACGCAGGTGGCCATAGAAATGGAAGGGCGCTACAACAATCTCATGCGCTTCAAGGAGGCGCTGCTTGAAGATCGCGCGCTGCTCACCATCAACACGGAATCGCTTCAGCTCGCCACCGATCAAGCCGCTCCCGGCACGATCATGGCAAAAATGCACGTCACGACATACACGATCGACAAAAAACCATTCCATCAAGCCATGCTAAACAGTGAAAGGATGGTAGCCAGCAATGAATAATAATTGGAACGATAAGGATAAAGAAAGAAGGGCGGCGAGCACACACGCCACGCCTTCGCTCCGCCTTCTTTACGGCGCCGCGTGTATCGGTATCGGCCTTCTTCTGCCCGCCGCGCTCATGGCCGCTCAAGAAAAAGATCCGTTTATGCCTTATACGGTCGGCACGGCGGAAAAATCCAATAAACCAGATTCCAGCCCTTCGATTGAAGCGGCGCTGCGCCCGCTTGATACAAAGCCGCTCACGTCTTACACGGTCGTGGGCGCGATCCTGTCGCCGGAAAAAAAGTTGGGCGTCATTAAAGCGCCGGACGGCAGAGATTATTTTGTCGCGGTCGGCGACCAGCTCGGCAAAGAAGGTGGAATCGTTGAGGAGATTGCCCTGGAAGGCATCTCGCTCAAAATGGGGGAAGAGAAAGTCGTTCTAATGGTCAGCAACAAAACACAGGCCCCCAGCCATGAAAACAAACCATAAATTACTCCTTCTGACCACCTGCCTATTTCTCACCGCAGGGTGTGCCGGAGATAAGAGGCTTGGATATGTAGGCCCGGTGCTGAACACCAACAGCATGATCAATCGCGATCAGTTTATCCGCGAAGGCGTAAGCCGCTCGGAGCGCGAGGCAAAATACGGTCCCGTCACCGCCAAGGTCGACGACGCGAAGCTGCGCGCCTCCTACCGCAAGCTAATCGACAAGGAAGAATCCTTCAACTACGCCGCGCTCGCCGAGGAAGCCACGGGCAACTCCTTCCCGATTTCCGTCAATGTGGAAAACATGGAGGTACGCACCTTCATGAACATGCTCTCCAAGGTATCCGGCGTCAATATCCTGGTGTCGGAGGAGGTGCAGGGCACAGTCACGGCGCGCGTGCAGGACGTGCCGTGGCCCAGCGTATTGAATTCCGTGCTGAGCATGAAAAAACTCGCCAAGCATGTCGATCGCAAAACTCAGATCATCCGCGTGCACGACCAAGATACAGTGGTGCAGCTCGAGGAATTCGAGCGCAAGCGCATGGAGAATCTCCAGCGCAACATGATGCTGGAGAAGGCCAACGAGCCGCTCTACACGGAGGTCTTCAAGCTGTTCTACGCCAATCCCGACAAAATGAAGGAAATGATCGCCGGCGTCATGGGCACGCCGGATAAGAGCGCCAGCGCCACCGCCTCCGGCCTGCGCGGCACGCAGCCGGAGATCACAGTGGACAGCCGCAAACACATGCTGATCGTGAAAGCGCGCAAGGAGGACATGGACACCATCTCCAAGCTGATCAGCGAGGTGGATTCGCGCACCGGCCAGGTATTCATCGAAGCCTTCATCGTCGAAGTAACCGACGGCTTCGAGCGCGCGCTCGGCGCACGTTTTGGACTGAACGGACAGGACGTATTCAACAACACCGTGGATAACCGCACGGCCAACGCACGCATTACCGGCTTGGCGGGCGTAGCTTCTTCCGCGGTGACAGCCGGGGATAGCGGAGCCACTCTCAGCAACTTGCCGATCGACAACCCGTTCGGCGGCATCGGCTTCCTGGCGGGCGTAGGCACCGCCGCTGACCTCAAGATCGAACTGACCGCGATGGAGAAGGCAGGACTCACCAAAGTCATCTCCAACCCGCGCGTGTTCACGCTGGATAACCAGGAGGCGGTCATCTTCCAGGGCGATGAAGTGCCCTACGAAACCACCTCCGAGGACGGCACCAAGATCGAATTCAAGGAAGCGGGCCTGAAGCTCGCGGTGGTGCCGAGCGTAATCGGCGACGGCAATTTGCTGCTCGACATCAAGGTCAACAAGGACACGGTGGATACCACCCTGCCAAACCCGCCCATCACCAAGAGCGAGATCAAGACCAGCCTGGTGTCGCAGGACGGCAAGATCGTTGTCATCGGCGGCATCTACATCCAGAACGACGCCGACAGCACGGATAAAGTGCCGGGACTCGGCGATATTCCCGGCGCGGGCCACCTGTTCAAGCGCAACTCCAAACAGAACGATCGCCGCGAGCTGATGATCTTCATCGCGCCCCGCGTATTGTAACCTGCTGTTCGCATCTCTCTCAACGTATAATGGGCACGATGTTCACCCTTCCCCCAGAACCCGATAAATGCTTCGGCGACTTCCTGAAAGAGAATGGCGTCATCACCGCCGACCAATATAAGAAGGCGCTGTTCCGCGATGCCGAAACGCGGCAAGGCCTCATCCACACGCTGCTGATCCAAGAGCATACTACGGAAGATGCAATCGCAGGCAGCCTGCGTAACATGTACGGCCTCCAGCCAATTGTGGTGCACGGCGCAGACCCCGCCAAGCGGCCATTTCCGGACAAGCTCACCGATACGTACATCCGGAAAAACCGCATCATTCCACTGGCGCTTAAGGGCAAAGCGCTCACCATAGCGGTGGCCGACCCGGAGGCGCTGAACAACATCAACGATCTCAAGCTGATGACCGGCTGCTCGGTGGATACAAGCATCACGACGCTGAGTGAGTTGGGCGAATACATGGAGCGGCTCGGCAAACAGCCGGCTCATTCCGGCGCCAGCCCACGGCCCACGCTACGCAAGGACGGGCCGGCCAAAGCGGTGCATAAAGCCGGAGCGGCGGCGAAACAAACCGAACCGCAGGAGCAGGAAGGCCACTCCGAAGTGATCGATTTCGTCAACAATCTTATCATGGACGCGGTGGTGTTGGGTGCCAGCGATATTCATATCGAATCCTACCGCGAGAAAGCGCGCGTGCGCTTCCGCCGCGACGGCGTGCTCCAGGAGATGACGGATTACGAGGAATTTCTCTCCTATAACTATTCCGCCGTCACTACGCGCATCAAGATTCTGGCCACGCTCGACATCTCCGAGCGCCGCCTGCCGCAAGACGGCGGCATCCGTTCCGGCAAACTGGACCGAGCCGTGGATATCCGCGTTTCGGTGCTGCCCACCGCGCACGGCGAGCGCGTGGTGATGCGCATCCTCGATCCCGACGCGGCGAATTTTTCGCTCGATCAGCTCGGCATGCCCAAGGAACTATTGGCCAACCTGCGCAAAGCCATTCATGCGCCGCAGGGCATGATCCTGGTCACCGGACCCACCGGCAGCGGAAAATCCACCACGCTCTACGCCGTGCTCAAAGAGCTGAACAAGGGCAGCGTCAACATCCTGACGGCGGAAGACCCGGTGGAATACGACCTGTTCGGCGTCGGCCAGGTGCAAGTGCGCGACGATATCGGCCTGAGCTTCACGGCTGCGCTGCGCTCGTTCCTGCGCCAGGACCCGGAGGTCATCATGGTCGGCGAGATCCGCGACAAGGATACCAGCGACATCGCCATAAAGGCCGCGCTTACCGGCCACCTTGTCCTCTCCACGCTGCACACCAACGACGCGCCCAGCACGATCACGCGCCTGGTGCATATGGGCGTGCCGCCCTATCTGCTCACCTCGGCATTATCATTGGTCATGGCGCAACGCCTGGCGCGCACCAACTGCCCGCATTGCCGCGTGAAGGATGAAACCGCGCGCGAGGAAGACCTGCTCGGCATCGGTTTCAAAAAGAACGATCTGCCGGAGCCGAAGATGGGCAAAGGCTGCGACACGTGCATGAACACCGGCATCAAGGGCAGGCGCGCGATTCATGAAGTTCTTCCCGTTTCTCCCGCCGTCAAGGAAGCCATTTACGAGGGCGCTTCGGATAATAAGATCCGAACCATCGCCAACAAGGAGGGTTTCCGCACCATGCAGGAAATCGGGCGCGATCTCGTGCGCTCGGGCGATATCAGCATGAATGAATATAAGCGGATATTGGTGTTGGATTGATGTATTATACGCACCGGCTTCTGATTTCTGAACTCTGGATTCTGTCATGACTCTCTATCGCTGGCAAGGCATCGAAGGCGCGCAGCACGCGGAAGGCGAAATCGCCGCCGCAACCATGGCGGAGGCCAAAAAACAATTGCTCGCGCGCAAGGTGATTCTCACTCAGCTTGCTCCCGTAGCGGCGCCCAAGGCCAAGGGAAAGAAGAAAGAAGCCGCCATCCGCGAAACCTACAAGCCGCGTAAGATCAAGGGCAAGGAACTCATGATCTTCAGCAAGAAATTCGCCACGATGATCCAGGCCGGGCTGCCGATCCTGAAAACCATCCGCATGCTGGAAAACCAAGCCGATAACCCGCATTTCAAATCGGTCATTCATAAGATTTACATCGATGTTGAATCGGGCGGCACGCTCTCCGACGCTTTCGCCAAGCACCCGCGCGTGTTCGATTCCATCTACGTCAACCTGCTGCGCGCGGGCGAAACCAGCGGCAAGCTGACGCTGTTCCTGCGGCGGCTGGTGGTGCAGATCGAAAAGGCGCAGAAGCTCAAATCCAAAGTGCGCGGCGCGCTGATGTACCCTATCATCCTGATGGTGGTGGCGCTGGCGGTGATCCTGCTCATGCTGATCAAGGTAGTGCCGGTGTTCCAGAAGATGTTCGCCTCAATGGGCCACGATCTGCCGGGGCCGACGCAATTCATCGTCAATGTCAGCGAGTTTTTCCGCAACCCCGCGCAAGGCGGCGTGCTGATCCTTGCGATTCTGGGGCTGATTTTCGGCGCGCGCTATTTGATCGCGCACAACCGCAAATGCCGCCGCAAGTTCCACGAAATACTTCTGAAAACGCCGCTGCTCGGGCTTATTATCCAGAAATCGACCCTCTCCAAGATCGCCATGATCCACGGCAATCTTTCGGCGGCGGGCGTTTCCATCCTGGAGGCGATCGACATCATCGCCAGCACCGTCCGCAACCTGGTCTACCAGGAGGCGTTCGAATATATCAAGGGCGGCGTGGCCGAAGGCAAGCCGCTCTCCGCGCTCTACGGCGAATGCGCCATCTTCCCGCCCAGCTTCTCGCAGATGATCGCGGTGGGCGAGGAAACCGGCAATATGGACGAAATGTTCGACTCCATCGCGCGTTATTTCGAGGAGGAATTCGACATGGCGGTGGACGCTTTCACCGAAATGCTGGAACCCTTCATGATCGTGTTCATGGGTATTACGGTAGGCTTCATCATCATCGCCATGTACATGCCCATCTTCCAGGTCGGCAAAATGGTGAGCGGGGGCAATTAGGAAAAAATTTGCGTTTTGTTAACGATTTGTTAGTAAATAGATGATATCTTCTCTCTAATTGCAGTCCGGTAAGGAGAAGGAGCAAGGGTTTTATGGACGATAAAAATAACGCAGAGAAGATTACGCCCGTAGCCCAACTATGGCCTTCAAAGAGGATTGCTTTGGCTGATGATGGTTCAATCTTATATAAACCAGCCAGCGTATTGTATCATCTTACGCTCTTGCCTGGCGATAAAACGCGGTTTAAATTGGAAATCGTTTCAGACGATGGATGTGAATATTTCGGTAAAAATGAATACTTCGTTTTGGAGGTAGAAAAAGGAAAAGTTAATATTGCAAAAACAATATCGCATGCAGATGCTCCCGCAGCAGCAAAAAGCGGCGAAGGTTACATCAGTGTAAAAACATCTCCCGTTGCGGACATGCCAAGCCCACATAGAATAAACAATCAAACTGTTCTACACCCACAGCATGGGACGTCACATAGCTTAAACACGTGGATATCGGGACATTGTCAGAGTCTTGCAAAAATGAGCACAAGGCATCGTGAATCACATCTCAATCACGCAGCTAAACTTACAGAACATGTGGACGCAGCGTTAAGAGATCCACATACAAGAGCGGAGCACGTTTATGTTGCAAAAAATACAGGCGTAGAAACAGTTGGCCATTTGAAATTTTCTAACGTCATGAACGATAAAATTACGGCATCGCTTAGGTTGGGGGGATAAAAACCACTCGATACACAGCTTACAGCAACCCCATATACCATTCCAGCGCTGCGTTGCCCCACAGCAGGCTCAGGAAACCAGCCAGCGCCAGGAACGGACCGAAGGGGATGGGCACGGAGAAATCCTGGCTTTTGCCAATCTTCATCGTTACCGCAGCCGCAATCGCCAGAATCGAGGAAACCAGAATGATGGGCAATAATTGCGCCGCGCCCGTCCACGCGCCCAGGCCGGCCAGCAATTTGAAATCGCCGTAGCCCATGCCTTCCTTCTTGCGCGCCAGCCGAAACAGGGTGTTCGCCGTCCACAGCACGCCGTAACCCAGCGCCGCGCCCAGCAGCGCCATTTTGAACGCCACGAACATCCCGGTGAAATTCACCGCCAGCCCGGCGATGATCAGCGGCACCGTCAGCGTATCCGGCAATATCTGATGCTCAATATCGATAAACGTCATGGCGATCAGCAGATAGACAAACACCAACGCCGCCGCAACCCGGAGAGAATCGCCGATCACCCAAGCGGCCAAGACGGAAAACATCATGCTGCACACGATCACCGCCATGGACCGGCGCGATGTTATGCCCTTATTTTTTTGGCCTGAAAGCGCCGCGCAGAAACGCCGCACCGCCACGCTCAGTAGCATTCCTGCACCAATGCCCGTAAAAAACGCAGCCACGAACGTCATATTCCGCCAAAAACCTTTGTATAAACTCTAGGGTTGGTTTTACTCAAAACTAATTCAATACCGATTAAAAATGTTGTAAATTTTAGCGCTAATTATACAAAAAATGTCTTTTTATTCAGTATGTTAATACTTGCTAATCTGCGCGATTCGTGCTCTACTATAGCAGAACGGGACGTGCGGCTATATAACTTTAACTTCATCGGGAGGACTATCATGCATACGCGTCGTTTCAACACCACACAAAGCGGCTTTACCTTGATCGAGCTGCTGGTAGTGGTGGCTATTCTCGGCATCCTGGCCGCTATCGGCATTCCTCAATACCAGGGGTATCAAGCGCAAGCCAAGGTCAACGCCACCAAGAACAACCATTCCAACATCACTAACTTCATCGCGGCGGAATTCGCTAAATGCTCGGCAGGCGCCACCACGCTGACCACGGGTGCTAACTGCAACGACGCCATCGGCGTGATTTCGACCTCGTTCGAGACCTACGCCGCCGCCCAGAACTGGGATAACGCCTACGACGCCACTCTGGACGCGGTGGACGACGTAGCCGCGGTCCCGGCGCCTCCGGTGGACGGCAGCACTTATCTGGTGGATGACGGCGTGGATACCATTACCGTTTCCACTTACTGGAACGGCGGCAACATCTCCGGCTCTATCGTCAAGGAATAGCCGAACCAAGTCAGAACGGGGCCTGGCCCCAAATACGCAGGGAGGGCGGCCCCGGAATTCCGGAAAGCCGTTGCTCCCTGCAGCGTTTTTGGGAGGCATAGAACTATGCGCGCGTGCGGATTCACGCTAACCGAATTGCTGGTGGTGGTGGCCATCATGGGCATCCTCGCCTCCATCGGCATCCCGATGTATATCGGTTACGCGGACACGGCGAAAATTTCCGCCGTGCAGAATAATCTGCGCTCTATTTATCTCCAGCAGCAGGACTTTTTTGTCGATAACAATGCGTTCTACAGCACCGGCGCGGCATGCGGCGATTTCGCCGCCGCTCTCAACGCCAACCTGTTCGGCGGAACCCAAGTGCTAGCGGCGGACGGATTCAATTACTGCGTTACCCAGGCGGCAGCGAACGATTTTACCGCCATGGCGGTGGAAGTGGGCGGGCAGGCCCGCGTGTTCACGATCAACAATACGAATACGGCGAACTTCTGAGGCATGCCATGCGGGAGGAAAGTAAAAAAAATATAACGTGCATCCCGGTGGCCGCCCCTCCCTCGAGGGGAGGGGCCGGAACCGAGCAGCGGTTCCGGGGGAGGGTGGCGGCGTTTATAAATGTCACCCTCACCCGCCCGCCTGCGCTAAAGCTGCGGCAGACGACCTCCCCCCTCAAGGGGGAGGTGGAACTTGTTGCGCATGATGGTAATGCGCAAGGCAACATCCTTATCTCCGCCCTGCTGATCCTGCTGGTGATGAATTTGCTCGGCATCGGGTTGGTGCAAGCATCGATTCGTGAATCACGCACCGCGACCTACGAAACCATTGACGATAGCGTATTCCATGTCACGGAAACCTGCGCCCGCGACGGCATCGACTGGCTGGAAACCCAGACACGGCC
>CAZXYG010000023.1:0-6866 GCA_964644885.1 uncultured Rickettsiales bacterium | reverse complement strand
TCCGGAAAACGTGCCGTTCGCCATCAACCAGGCCAATCTCGATTTCATGCTGGCGGGCGACGAAACCCAGCAAATGCGGAATAAGCTCGCAGGCTATAGCTACGGCTGCGCCGTCAGCTACCTCATCAGCAAATCGGAAAGCGCGAGCGGCACGGCGGCAGGCCAGGAAGTAGGCGTCGGCGATGCCTACGGCACGGCGGGCGATACCTCGCCGAAATACTATTATCAAATCGACGCCACCGGCCAAGGCCCGCAGAACGCGCAGAAGCGCATCGTCACCGTCGTATCGGTGCAGTTTTAAGGGAGAGCGGAAATGATTACGGCAACATCTCGCTATAACCGTGTAAGCGTAATGATCGCGATAGCAACGCTGCTCTATCTTTTAGCCGCCACCCCTGCAGCGGCGGAATGCCCGCTTCTGCCGGCAAAGTTCGGCGAGCGCATCGAACAGATAGTGGGGCATCATAATCTTGACGCGATCTATGACGGCGGCGACGGCTATACGGAAATCGCCGCGCGCGGCAGCGACGTATGCAAGGAATTTCCGGAAGATGTGGCGGTGCGGTTTGTGTTCGTAAAAAATATCTTCGTTAAGCTGCGGATCGAACGCATCGACAGCCAGAATGTTCTGCTCGCCTTCGCCGAGGCGCATTTCGGCGCGATTGAAAAGAAGCCGAGCGCGCTGGTTCCAGGCAGCGGCCAATTTCAGCACATATGGAAGCCGGAGGAAGGAACGATGACGCTCTATTCAGCCCATCTCAGAAACGGAAAGATGATGGAGTATATCGAGCTGGCCTCGCTGAAACACGGCGCTCTCTCCGGTGAGGCCTACGACACGCAGGAGACGGATTTCAACCGCCTCCGGGAGAGGTAGGCAATGGAGAACTATATACAAAGGACCAGTTCCACCATGGAGGGGTGTGCGTGGAGGTGTCTTGCTCTAACCCTGACCTTGGCAACGCTGTTTCTTTCTTCTTCAGCACAGGCCAAATCCCCGCCGCCGGGCACCGGCGCGCAGGACGTGCACGCCAATATTCTCATCATGCTTGATACCTCAGGCAGCATGGACGAACTGGTTACCGAAGGAGACAGCCGCTACCCCGCGGATGTGGCGTTCGATTCACAGGGTAATATCTACATCGCCAAGCACTACGACGAGGTGGAAAAATACGATCCCGACGGTAACTACCTGCTCGAATGGGGCAGTTACGGCAGCGGCAACGGCAAATTCGATCACACCTTCGCCATCGCCATCGACAGCAACGACAATGTCTGGGTTTCCGACCGCGACCATGGCCGCATCCAGAAATTCAACACCAGCGGGACATATATCAGTAAAATCAATCTGACCGGCAGCGGCGATGATACCGTGTACGGCATCGCGGTGGATAGCAGCGATAACCTCTACGCCATCAACGAGGACGGCAAGGTGAAGAAATACTCAAGCGGCGGCTCGCTGCTCGCCACGTGGAGCAACAGCGGCGCGCGCCACATCGCCATCGACGCCAGCGATAACGTGTACGTCACAAAGTACAGCGGCACCAACCGCATCGAGAAATATAACGTCAGCGGCGTACTGCAATCCTCGTTTACCGTCAGCTACGATCCCTGGGGCATCGAAACGGACCAGGACGGCAACCTCTACGTAACCGATATCGACCACGGAAAAGTCTATAAATACTCACCCGCCGGCACGCAGCTCGGCGTATGGGGCAGCGAGGGCAGCGGCACGGGCCAGTTCAACTCGCCGCGCGGCGTGGCGATGGATGACAACCACGCCATCTGGGTGGCGGATTTCTACAATCACCGCGTTCAAAGCCCCTCCGGCACGTTTCTCATCAACCCCGGCGGGCCGAAAACAAGGCTCGACGTGATGAAGACCGTCATCAAGGCCATCGTCTCCGACAGCGATCTCACCGGCGGCGCGAATTTCGGGCTGATGCAGTGGAACAGCAGCGCCAGCATGGAAGTGAATGTCTCCGCCACGGGCGCCGCTTCCATTTTTGGCATGATCGATACGCTGGATGCCAACGGAGGAACCTATCTCGATAACGCCATGACACTCGCCAAGACCTATTTCGAGGGTGCCAACTCGCCGATGACTCCGGGCGCGACCTGCCAGCAGAACATCCTGATCGTCATCAGCGACGGGTTCTGGGTGGATACTACCGCCTCGGACACCGCCGCCGCCCTGCTCGACGATCACGACATCAAGACGTTTACCGTGGGTTTCCAGACCACCGGCAACGAGAATTACGTCACGCTCTCCACCGAGGGCGGTACGTTCCCGGATTCGCCGCTCTACGCCAATAACGAGGAACACATGCTCGAGGTGCTGACCCATTATATTCAGCAGATCATCACCTCGCAGCTTACTTTCACCGCGCCGGTGATCATGCCCGGCGTCACCAATGACGACCATATCCTCCAGGCGACGTTTACCTATAAGAACGACCACCAGTGGAAGGGGCATCTCTATAAGTACACGCTGAACGACGACGGCACGGTGGGTAGCTTGCAATGGGATGCTGGCACGGCGCTCAACAACGTGGCGGCGGCAAGCCGCAATATCTGGACCGTAGGCAACGGCATCCCGGCCGGGCTGAATAATTTCGTCACCGGCAATCTCGACCGGCTGCGCGCGCCGCTCGAGGAAAACAGCGGCAGCGCCTATACGGACGAACAGCTCAACGCGCTGATCAATTTCGTGCGCGGGGTGGATGCCTACGGAGAGTTTCCTACAAACGAGGATGACGAAGGCACGGCCCTGCTCACCGGCGAGCGCTGGAAGCTGGCGGATGTCTACCATTCCAAGCCGGTAGCGGTGGGGGCGCCCTCCGCCCATGCTTCGGACGAAGCGCACGCGCATTCGGAGGCGCATTACCGCTTCGACAATAATTACATCGCGTTCCGCAGCGGCAATACCTGCGGCGGTTCGTGCGCCAGCCGCGAGGAGGTGATCTACGCCGGTTCCAACAGCGGCATGCTGCACGCCTTTTCCTCGACCACCGGCGCGGAGAAATGGGCATTTATCCCGCCCAGCGTTATTCCTTCCTTCAAGGACATGATCGGCCTGGCGGCGGGCGAGAGCAACAGCATCTTCGGCGTGGATGGCTCACCGGTGGTGAAAGATATCTTTTATGGCGGTGCGTGGCGTACCGTGCTGATATGCGGTCTGCGCCAAGGCGGGCATTCCTATTTCACGCTGGATATCACCGACCCCGATAACCCGCAGCATCTCTTTACCTTCGCGCACAGCCCGCTCGATCATACCGTGAGCTATTGGGATAGCGCGGGCATTCGCACCGATTACGATACAAACGGCGCCGTTCCCGCCGCTTTCGATTACTCGGATCTGGGCGAGGCGTGGTCCGACTCCGTGATTACCAAGATACCGGTGAGCGGTGCGGATAAATGGGTGGCGGTAGTGGGTGGCGGCTACAACAACGCCATCAACCCGGCCTATGGCGCCAAACTTTTTGTGCTCGACCTGGAAAACGGCGGGGAGGTCTTGCAAACCGTGAATATCCCGGACGGCGACGGCACCAACGGCATCGTGACGGCAATGCCGCCGCGTGTCACCGCCGTCACGGCGGATTCCACCACGCTGTTCCAATATAACGGCGCGATGGCATACGTTACCGACTTGGAAGGCCGCCTGTGGAAAGTCAATCTCACCGACCAGGGAACGATGTACGAGGCCACGCGCGTATTCGATGGCGAAGCCACCATCGACAACGACCGCCTCATGTTCCACGAAACCGCCGCCACGGCGGGCGACGGAGGCAAGCTGGTGCAGTTCTTCGGCACCGCTAACATGCAGGACGTGGGCCGCATTGACGGCGACATTCAAAACCGCGCCTACGGCGTTTATGACCAGTCGTTTCCGGCCTTTGCAAGCGTCACGCCCTTTACCGTCTCCAGCATGCAGAACGTAACTTCGCCCGGCGCGGCTTGCCCCTCCGGCGTCCAGGAAGGCTGGTATATCAATCTCGACCCCAACGAAAGAGTAACGGCCAAGCTTACGGTGAAGAACGGCATCGTATTCATTCCACGCTATACGCCGGATGCCGCGCAAGTCTGCCAGGCCGGCAGCGCCAAGCTCACCGAGCACAGCTTCATGTGCGGCGACACGGTGCGCACGACGCCGCTCGGCAGCGGCCTGCCGACGGAGGTGGTGGTCTACAAGAATAAGGTGTATATCGGCGTCAGCAGCGATGCCGAAAGCGCGCTGCCCGAAGGCTTCACCAAACAGGGTAACCTGATCGTCGGCGACCCGGCAGTGATCTCCACGGGCACGGTGACGATCGAATCCTGGCGGGAGGATTTTTGATGCGTAGCGCAACGTTCCCTAAAAGAGGCGTCATGCCAGCGCAGGTTGGCATCCAGCCCCTCAAAAAAAGACTGGATCCCAGCTTTCGCTGGGATAACGTCGAGGGTATAATACATTTCACAGGACTCTGGGTTCCGGACTCTGTTCACCAAGGAGCAACGCCGTGCTGAAAAAAATCGCGCATTACGCCACTAGCCATAAACTTTCGGATATTCACCTCCATTCCGATGAGCCGCTCGCCATCCGCGTACACGGCCTGGTCGAGGTGCAGGAAAAGGATTTCATCACCCGCAACGATATCGAAAAATTCATCGAGAGCGTTCTCGATGAAGAGCAGAAAAAACATTTCGCCGCTAAAAAAGATATCGACCTGGCTCTCTCGCACGGCGATCTGCGTTTCCGCGTCAACATTTACACCACAAGCCGCGGTCCGGCGGCAGTGCTGCGCAAAATCGAAACCGAGTTACCGGGTCTGGAAGCGCTGGGTTTGCCCAAGGCGGTGGTGGACGTGGTAGACGAGCCGAACGGGCTGGTGCTGGTAACGGGGCCGACCGGCTCGGGTAAATCCACTACACTAGCGGCACTGATCGACAAGATCAACCGCGAGCAGCAGACCAATATCATCACCGTGGAAGACCCCATCGAATTCGTCCATCACAGCAAGCGCTCGATTATGTCGCAGCGCGAGGTGGGACGCGACGCGGTTTCCTTCGCCTCGGCGCTCAAGGCCATGCTGCGCGAGGATCCGGACGTGATCCTGGTCGGCGAAATGCGGGATCTTGAGACGATTTCGCTGGCGCTCACCGCCGCCGAAACCGGGCATCTTGTCTTCGCCACGCTGCATACCAACGGCGCGCCCAATTCGATCAACCGCATTCTCGACGTTTTTCCACCACAACAGCAGGCGCAGGCGCGCTCGCAGCTTTCGCAATCGCTGCGGCTGGTGGTGACGCAGACCTTGCTGCCGCGCAAAGATAGCCCAGGGCGGCTGGCGGCCTTCGAGGTCATGATCAACAACGTCGCTACCGCCAACCTGATCCGCGAGAATAAAGTGTTCCAGATTCCGCAGGCGATGCAGACCGGCAAGGGCAGCGGCATGATGACCATGGAGGATTCGATCAAATCGCTGATAGCGAAGGAACTTATCGCGCATGATACGCTTGAGGAATATAAAAAATCGGCCTGATTCCGGCTTTACCGTTCTGGAGCTGCTGATCGTCGTCGCGATCATCGGCACGCTGGCGGTGTTCGTACTGCCCGGCATCGACACCTGGACGGCCAAACGCTCCTATCGGAATTTGTACCACGATCTCGTCACGCAGCTTGCCGAGGCGCGCTCCGAGGCGCAAATACGGGCAACCACGCTGCGCGTGCTCACCTCCCGCAACGGCGATAATTATACCGTGACCACGTTTTTCTCGCCCGCGCCGGTGGCCAACTGCAACGCCGCTGGGGTTTGGACGCAACTTTCTCAGGTAACGCTCGAAGCGCCTACGCTGTTCGAGATTACCGGCAACGGCATCGGTAACGTCTGTTTCTACCGCGACGGCAGTGCCTCCGGCGGACAATACAACGTCGTGCAGAAGGACGGCGGCAACGATATCGGCGGCGCCGCCGTCACCGTCACCATCGCCACGGGGTATTTGGATGTCACGACGTAGCCATATAGCTCCCCTCCGTGGAGGAACTGGCAAATCCGCAGGCTTCACCCTGGTCGAAGCGCTGGTGACAACCGTTATCGTCGGCATCGCTTTTACCGGCGTCTATTCGCTGACCATGCTCTCGCGCTATCATATGCAGGATTCGGTGGCACGGCAGAAGCTCCAGATACAAGCCGACCAGATGCTCGCAGTGATCGAGAGCGATCTTGCCAATATCGCGCAGTATAACTTGAACATGGCTAATTGCGTGGCACCCGGCGTAGGCGTGACGACAAAATCCGTGGTGCAGCCCTACGAGTGGTGCCGCCGCATGAACGGCGAAGTCGGCAACGCCGGGGCAAACGATACGCGCTCGGTGCAGGTCACCGTGCTCGGCGATGGCCGCCGAGTGGTGCATATTCTGCTCGAGGCGCTGGATGGCCGCGTGCAAATCGTGATGAAGCGGGCATACGATGGGTAAGAGGCAGTCACAAGCCGGGTATACCATCGTCGAACTGCTGCTGGCCAGCGTGGTGGGATCGGTAGTGCTGGCCGCGACTTACGCTTCCTATACTATCGTGGCACGGCAGTTCGAGAAAGTCTCCGCCTATGCCGAGGCGCAGGAAACCGGCATCCCGACGCTGCGCCTGATCGGGCGCGACCTGCGCATGGCAGGGTATAAGGCGCTTGACGCCAATCTCGACGCGCCGCTCGGCGCTATCGCCGCTCCCGTCGTCATCGTCGACAGCGGCAACGCCTGTTGCGACCGGCTGGAAATTCTCTATGACCGCGATGTCGCCACGCGGCGCCAGACCATTTATTATGTCGGTCCCCGCAACGGCCATAATGCATTATTCATGGATATCAATGTGTGGGACGGCGCGGTATGGACG
>CAZXYG010000022.1:26215-26452 GCA_964644885.1 uncultured Rickettsiales bacterium | reverse complement strand
ATATTCTTGTCGTGCCGCATGCGCTTGGAAAAAAATTGCAGTACATTGACGGCAAAGGGCCGGTGCTTGAGCCTATAATCAGTAAAAAGCACATACAAGACCTTCGTGTGGAAAACATCGAAGAATTTCTAGATCCGGTTTTTCAGGCCGTGCGTTTAGTAAAAAAATCTCTTCCGGATATGGTTTCACTTATCGGTTTTGCTGGAGCGCCATGGACGGTAGCCACCTATATGATCG
>CAZXYG010000022.1:23462-26205 GCA_964644885.1 uncultured Rickettsiales bacterium | reverse complement strand
AATAAGAACTATGTAGAAAGGTAAAAAAATTTTCTTTAGATGAAAATAAGGCGTTTCATTTACTTATAGATATATTGGTAAATGCAACCGTGCGCTATCTAAAACAACAGATACAAGCTGGCGCTGAAGTGATTCAATTATTTGATTCATGGGCAGGAGTTCTTTCTGGTGAACAGTTTGTGGAATGGGTAATTATGCCAACGCGGAGTATTGTAATGGAATTAAAAAAAACATATCCGAAGGTTCCAATAATCGGATTTCCTAAAGGCGCAGGTGTAAATATGTTAAGATATATTAAAGAAACAGGAGTGAATGCTATTGGAATTGATTACACGGTATCGTGCGAATGGGCGCATAAAGCGTTTGAAAAAAAAATCCCGATTCAGGGAAATTTAAGCCCACGCCTTCTGGCGGAAAACTCCGAGGGGGCAGTAAGGGAAATTCGCAGCATTACGAAATGTTTTTCGGATAGGCCGCATATTGTGAATCTTGGGCATGGCATACTCCCAGAAACTCCAATTGAGAATGTGCATGCCATGATAAATGCCGTCAGACAAAAAAGCGAGTAAAGAGCATGGATAGTTATTATCTTTGGCTTAAGGCATTGCATGTCATATCGTTTGCCGGCTGGATGGCCGGTATGTTGTACCTTCCTAGAATTTTTGTTTATCATGCAAAAACAAAGCCTGGGTCAGAGGCCTCGGAAATATTCAAGATAATGGAATATAGGCTGCTTCGATACATTATGAATCCGGCAATGATGGCCACGCTTGTCTTCGGAGCACTTCTTGTTGTGGAAACGGGCGCTGGGGCACCAGGATCTGGATTGTGGATTCATATAAAGATAGCGTTGGCGTTAGCATTGGTTGTAATCCATGGAATGCTTGCAAGACACAGAAAGCAATTCGCACGCGATGCCAATGCGCGGAGTGAGCGTTATTACCGCATTCTCAATGAAATCCCGGCGCTGGCCATGGTAGGTATTGTTTTGCTTGCTGTCCTCAAGCCGTTCTAATGGAAAAACCTTCCAAAAGCGTAATGCGAGTTTCCATTTGACAAACGTAGGCTGTGCTGTTAGCAAGGGAACCGTTCGCCGTACGGCGCGGTATTTCCCCTACAATTCATTCGCTTTCAGCAGGGCGCATCCGGTACATCTTCAGCCCTTTGCGGCGAGCTCATCACGTAATCAACAGGTAATGCTTCATGGATCATCCAGAAAATCAATCCTATCAACCTCGCCGGCGCCGCATGACGCGCCATAACAATGAGGGTGGAAGGCGTCATTACGGCCGTTCGGATCGCAATGATCGGTACCAGAATCAACATCAAGGCCAGAACCAAAACGAAGGCTTGCCCAAAGATGAGGAATACAATGAAGCTGCAGCCGCTGCTAAAACCGGCCCGACGCTTTATCTGCGCGATCTCAAGGCTAAGAAGCCAGAAGAACTGATTGCGCTTGCCGAAGAGGCAAGCATTGAAAATGCAAGCGGCATGCTCAAGCAGGAAATTGTTTATTCGCTTCTGCGCCAGATGTCTAGCGTACAGGAGGGCGCTATTGTAGCGGATGGCGTGCTGGAGGTGCTGCAGGACGGGTTTGGTTTCTTGCGCTCTACGGATGCGAATTACGTTGCCGGCCCGGATGATATTTATGTCAGCCCAAGTCAGATACGGCGTTTCAATTTACGCACCGGAGATACCGTGGAAGGCGAGGTGCGCTCGCCGAAGCCGGGTGAGCGTTATTTCGCCCTGGTCAGGGTGCAGAAAGTCAATGGCGAGGAGCCGGAACGCGCCAAGCGCAAGGTCAATTTTGACAACCTTACGCCGCTCTATCCCAATGAGCGGCTGCACATGGAAATGAAAAATCCTAAAGGAAAAGATATCAGTGCGCGGGTAATCGATCTCATCGCGCCAATAGGCAAGGGTCAGCGGGCGCTTATTACCGCGCAGCCGCGCACCGGCAAAACCATCCTGCTTCAGAATATCGCCCACGCCATCACCGCCAATCATCCGGAAGCCGTTCTGATCGTGCTGTTAATCGACGAGCGGCCTGAGGAAGTCACGGATATGCAGCGATCGGTAAAGGGCGAGGTGGTGAGTTCCACCTTCGATGAGCCGGCAACGCGGCATGTTCAACTCGCCGAAATGATTATCGCCAAGGCCAAAAGGCTGGTGGAGCAGAAAAAAGATGTCATCATACTGCTCGATTCGATCACGCGCCTTGCGCGCGCCTATAACGCGGTGGTGCCCTCAAGCGGAAAGGTTTTGACGGGTGGCGTGGATGCCAACGCGCTGCAGCGGCCCAAGCGGTTTTTCGGCGCGGCGCGCAATATCGAGGAAGGCGGCAGCCTTACCATCATCGCGACGGCGTTGATCGATACCGGATCGCGCATGGATGAAGTGATCTTCGAAGAGTTCAAAGGCACCGGCAACAGCGAAATTATTCTCGACCGTAAATTAGCGGAAAAACGGGTGTTTCCCTCTATCGACATCACCCGCTCCGGCACCAGGCACGAGGAGCAGCTCTATGGTCCTGGAGAAATGCAGAAAGTATGGATTTTGCGCAAGATCCTACAGCCCATGGGCACGATCGACGCCATGGAATTCCTGATGAGCAAGCTTCAGGCCACCAAGACAAACGCCGACTTCTTCGACACGATGAACTCGTAAAGGCCGGGTTCAAAAAGCCGCGCCTTATTACCGCGCTTTCTTATTTTTCGCGGACTTTTTCTGTGTGCGCTGCGCA
>CAZXYG010000022.1:19515-23452 GCA_964644885.1 uncultured Rickettsiales bacterium | reverse complement strand
CCTCTTCCAAGGTAAAAGAAGCAAGGTCGCTGCCTTTGGGCAGGGTGGCGTTTGTTTTTTCATGCTTAACATACGGGCCGTATCGACCTTCATAAAGCGCAATGGATTTCCCGGTTTCGGGGTGGTTGCCTAAAACGCGCAGCGGCGTGGCCGAACTTTTCTTTTTGTCAGGCGTCTCGGCTAGAAGAGCTACGGCGCGGTTGATGCCGATCGTGAGCACGTCGTCCTCGCCTTTCAGCGAGACATACCGCTTGCCGTGCTGGATATAGGGGCCGAAGCGGCCGATACCAGCCTTTATCATCTGTCCGTCCTCGGGGTGTGGCCCGATTTCACGCGGCAGGGCGAGCAGGGCCAACGCTTTTTCCAGCGTGATATCTTCGGGCTTGATGTCTTTCGGCAGCGAAGCGCGCTTGGGCTTCTTGCCCTCGCCAAGCTGGACATACATGCCGTAAGGTCCCTTGCGCAGCGTTACCGATTCTCCGGTCGCCGAATCAGTTCCCAACGAACGCGGTCCGCCAGCGCCATTTTCCGTGCCGCCTTGACCCGCCGCCTCGCCGAATTGCCTGGTATAGGTGCAATCGGGATAATTGGAGCATCCCACGAACGCGCCGAATTTCCCCAGCCTTAGCCCCAGTAAGCCGTTGCCGCAGGCTGGGCATTTGCGTTTTTCTTCCAGCGCGGCTTCACCGGGGAACAGCAAAGGTTCCAGCGTCGTCTGCAGTTGTTCGATAACGCCGCCTATTTTCAGGCCGCTGGCCTGTTTCACATTGGCCAGGAAATCGATCCAGAATTGGCGAAGCACTTCTTTCCAGTTAATCTGGCCTTCCGAAACGCGGTCGAGTTCTTCCTCCAGATTGGCCGTGAAGTCATATTCAACGTAGCGGCTAAAGAAAGCCGAGAGAAAGGCGGTCACAATTCTGCCGCGTGGCTCGGGAATGAAGCGTTTTTTATCCAGCTTCACGTAGTCGCGTTCCTGGAGAATGGAGATGATTGTGGCATACGTGGAGGGGCGGCCAATGCCCAGTTCCTCCAGTCTCTTGACCAGGCTGGCCTCGCTGTAGCGCGGCGGCGGCTGGGTGAAATGCTGTTCGGGCCTAATCTCCTGAAGCACAAGGACTTCGCCTTCGGCGAGCGGCGGCAGAGCTCGGTCTTCTTCATTCTCCGCTTCGTCGTCGCAATCTTCTCGGTAGAGTCGTGTAAAGCCGTCGAACCGCACCGTGGAACCCACCGCGCGCAATCCTGCCGCGCCATCCGTTGCGTGAATCTCCGCCGCCACTTGGTCGAGCACCGCGCTTTCCATCTGGCTCGCCATCATGCGCTTCCAGATCAGCTCATAGAGGCGGAGCTGGTCGTTATCGAGATAGGATTTCACCGAATCCGGCGTGCGCGAGACATCGGTTGGGCGGATGGCTTCGTGCGCCTCCTGCGCGTTTCGCGCCTTGCTTTTATACATGCGTGGGCTGCTTGCCACATAGTTCTGGCCGAATTGCTTATGAATCTGGTCGCGCGCGGCATGCACGGCCTCAGGCGCCACGTCCACGCCGTCGGTACGCATATAGGTGATGAGGCCGGCTGTTTCTCCGCCCAGATCCATGCCTTCATAGAGTTTCTGCGCCACTTGCATGGTTTTGCGCGCGGAGAAGCCCAATTTGCGCGCTGCCTCCTGCTGCAGGGTAGACGTAATAAAGGGCGCATAGGGGTGCCGCCGCACCTGTTTTTTCTCGATCGAAGCCACGCGGTACTGCTTGCCTTGCAAAACCGCGACGGCTTGCTGCGCCTGCTGCTCATCGGCGAGCGAGAATTTATCGAGCTTTTCGCCTTTAAGGTGGGTTAGGCGCGCAGTGACCTTCTCGCCGCTTTCTTTTGCCAATTCGATATCGACATCCCAATATTCCTGAGGGCGAAAGGCCTCGATTTCGCTTTCGCGGTCGCAGATCAACCGGAGCGCCACCGACTGCACGCGCCCTGCCGAGCGGCTGCCTGGCAGCTTGCGCCACAATACCGGCGACAGGGTGAAGCCCACGAGATAATCGAGCGCGCGTCGCGCTTGCTGCGCGTTGACCAAGTCCATATCGATGTCGCGCGCGTGCTTCATTGCCTCCAGCACCGCCGCCTTGGTGATGGAATGGAAGGCAACGCGCTTGACCGCGATGCCTGCGGGCAGCGCTTTCTTGGCTTTCAGCGCTTCCAGCACGTGCCAGGAGATGGCTTCGCCCTCGCGGTCGGGGTCTGTAGCGAGAATCAGCGTATCGGATTGCTTGACCGCGCTGGCGATGGCGTTCACATGCTTGGTGGAATCGGAGGAAATCTCGTAATCGATGGCGAAATCCTCATCCGGGCGCACCGAGCCGTCCTTGGGCGGCAAGTCGCGGATATGACCGTAGGAAGCCAGCACCTGGTACTCCTTGCCCAGGTACTTGTTCAGCGTTCGGCATTTGGCGGGGGATTCGACGATGACGGTATGCATACGGCGTGTGTGTTATACGATGAGGGGAGGATTGGGAAGGGGATTTTAGGAAATAAGGTATCGGGCTTAGTGGATTTAGAAAACTCCTCTAAAAGCTTAGCTTATGCCTAATGCAACGTATGCTGGATGGATTCCGCTGTGCGGTCATAATGGCGTGCGGCATCTTCGAAAAAATCAATGTGGGCGGCAAAAGCTTCGCGCAATTCTTCCGCATTGCGTTGCGGCGAAGCCATGCGACGCTGGCGTTCGGCCACTGCGCGATCGATAAGCAATTTTTGCCTGAGCGAAAGCCTAGCGTAGCACGATGTTCTTTCGGCGACCTGCACTTTTTCTGCCATTGTTTCCCCCACCCGGGGCCGTTTAACGGGACTCTCTATAGCGCAAAAGATGAAAAAGGTCAATATGCTGCGGCGGGAACTAATTCCGTAAGAAGCGCCACGCGATTGCCGGAATGGCGCTCCAGTTTTCCGGCCAGTTCCAGTTCCAGAACAGCCGTTAACGCCGTTGCGGCCGAAACCCCCGTTTGCGCCACCAAGGCATCCACTGCCACCGGCGTGAACCCAAGCGCGGATAGGATTAAGGCGCGCGCATCCCCCGGCATTGGTTTTTCCGAGGGGGCTTCCGCCACGCCCTCTTCCAGAGCTGCCAGAAGGGGCGCGGGACGATGCGGTTTTGCCTCGCGCAATGCCTCGATCACATCCTCCGCCCGCTCAATCAGCATGGCGCCCTGCTTGAGGAGGCGGTTGGGTCCGGAGGCGCGTGGATCCATTGGGAAGCCAGGCACGGCGAACACGTCGCGCCCTTGCTCCAGCGCACAACGTACGGTGATGAGCGATCCGGAACGCTGCGCCGCCTCCACAACCACGACGCCGCGGGCAAGGCCGGAAATAATGCGATTCCGCCGCGGGAAATGAATGCCGCGCGGCACCGCGCCGAACGGCTGTTCCGTTATGATCGCCCCTCTCTCGGCAATGGCATGGTAGAGTTTTTCATTCTCCGGCGGGTAGATCGTGCCGATCCCTCCGGCTACTACGGCAACAGTGCCGGTTTCGAGCGCGCCTTCATGGGACGCGGTATCAATGCCTCGGGCAAGGCCGGAAATAACGACATATCCTGCCGCGCCTAAATCTCGCGCCAGAGCATAGGAGAAACGCCGGCCGTTGGCCGAGGCGTTACGCGCGCCCACGATGGCAACGGCTTCGTTCTCCCATATTTTTATATTTCCCAGCGCCGTCAATACCGGCGGAGGGTCGGGAATATGGCGCAGCAATTCAGGATACTCCGCTTCGCGCGCGATAATGATCCGCGCCCCGGCTTTTGCGGTAACCGCTATTTCCTTCTCCGCCTGCTCGTGCGAGCAGAGTTTCACCGCGCCCATTTTCCCGCCGCGCCGCGCCAGTTCCGGAACCGCCCCCAGCGCTTTTTCCGCCGTGCCGTAAAGTGTCAGCAAATCGTCGAACGTGCGCGAGC
>CAZXYG010000022.1:11946-19505 GCA_964644885.1 uncultured Rickettsiales bacterium | reverse complement strand
GAGCCGATATGTTCGCTGCGGATGAGCCTAAGCCAGGCAAGCTTTTCTCTATCATCCATGCTTTTCACTTGAATCCCTTTTCTTCACCCTTAAACAGGCGGCGAATATTGGCATGATGCCGCGCGATAACCAGAACGGCTAACGCAAGTGAAAGCGGCAATAAAATTGCTGGATTCAGCTCCGGCAGAAATACAGGCCTTGTCCACGCGAAAAGCAGCGCCAGGAAGGGCGCTGAAGCTAAAGCCGCCAGTGCCGCCAGCGCCGATATGCGAAAAGGAAAAAACGCCGCTAACCATACGGCGCACGAAGCAAGGCCCAACGGCCAGTAAAAAGAAAGAAATACGGCCAGGGCCGTTGCCACGCCCTTGCCGCCCCTGAATTTCAGCCATGCCGGAAAACAATGGCCGGCAACTGCCACAAACCCGGCAAGCGCGGCAATGGCTTCCGAGTTGTGCGCTTCGACGATCCAGACGGCAAACGCGCCTTTTCCGCCATCAAGGAGCAAAGTGACCAACCCCAGCTTCTTGCCCGCTACCCGCGCCACGTTGGTGGCGCCGATATTTCCGGAGCCATAACGCCTGAGATCGCCAACGCCCGCTATTTTGGCCATGAGAAGGCCAAAGGGGACGGAACCGAGGAGATAGGAAAAAACAAGGGAGACAAGCACCATGCGCTTTATCATAGCTTGCGAAATGCGAATGACAACGGCTACTCCCTCTCACATTGCGGAAATATGCCGCCGGCGCTGCAAACGGACGGCGCAGGAAAAAGCGTATTTATAAAACCAGATGCCTTAATCTAATGCTTTGTATTTGTTGCAATTTCATGGATTTTTAGAGAATTTTGTCTAAAATCCCACCTTCTTAACGATTTCTTAATAAATATACGTTATTATCAATCCCTGGAAGCCTTTGTGAGCGCCACGCCAAGGAGCCGAGGCGGGTTTGGGGGTAGGGGTAACATGGTGCGTAAGAATATGATTTTTTCGTTGCGCTCCCTAGGGAGCGGGTATATCCGTGCAGATACCCATTGGATGCATGGTGCGTGGGGAAGAGGCATGAAGCCGCTATGTAGATTGATGTGTGCAATTGCGGCGCTTTCGGGGCTTGGCGTGTGGCTGGCCGCGTTTCCGGCGCTTGCGCAAAGTGCGGCGCAGAATGATTATGACGAATGCTCCATGTATGCCACTGCTCAGTCGCAGCAGTATTTCGCGCTCTATTCCTATAGCGATAAAGACAAGGAATTGATTGTCGAGGAGCTTTTCGGCAACTGCATGCGTGGCCGCGGCCATGAAACGACCAACGTTCCGCTGTTAACGGGCGAAAAGCTTCAAAGTTTTCTCGACAGCTCGATGTAGCGAAGCGCGACAAAATGGTGCACCAGCGCGGAGAAACTTCGAACCGCCTAATACAGCTTATTGAGGGTTTGCAAGGTATGGGGAAATTGCTCAAGTGTCCAGAAGCACAAACCGGCAGGTACTTTCGATGGGAGCTTTCTGGGGTAGTGTCGTGAATATTTACTCTGAAATTGAGTAGACAACTTTCGTATCATCCGCGCTTTCAATCGTTATAGTTTTGCCTTCCACAAGCAGAACTTTGGTTGCCTTTTTTAGATCAACTGACAATTCTACCGCCCCTCGACTTAATACTTGGGCTTGTGGGGTGTTTGGTGGAATTATGGTTGGCGGTGCTGAAGTGGTCGATGTGCCACTGTACATAGTGCCACCTATCATTCCTGAATGTGTTGTTGTCTGGCTATTTTGAATTACTATTGGAGTACTGTTCATGGTGGTAGCACCTGTTTCAATACCCAAAGATTGGCGGCTGAAAATTGCTCTGCCTTTACGAACACCAAGATATTGAACAGTTGTCGTACCAGTAGGTGTTTTACGGCCAAAGATATCTGATGCACCAAATGCATTATCATGATATTCCCTGCAACTAAATCACTGAGGATAGGTATGTCACTAGAGCAGCTCAAAAATGGTAGCCAGTACGATAGTTATGCTGTGGACGATGTCGTTCGCAAGCTTGATGGTTTAATGGCTCAAGGATTGGGCGGAAATATGCTTCTTGTAGATCTACACAGGCTAGCTACAGATCATCCAAAAGCTGGGAAAGTCACCGAGCAGCAAAAGCAAAAACTCCAAGAAATTGGATTATTAGGTGCAGATGGAAAACCATCGCAGACTGTACGGGATGTCATTGCACCTACTACAACAGGCGAAGGAATGAGTTTGGTTTTTACTCCTCAGCCTTATGCGCAAGAGCGTTCCGCTGCTGAAAGAGAAAGAATGGATTCAAGCAGTCCTTTGGCTGCAATGTTGAATAAACTTTCTCTTCAACAAAAACCTGGTGGTCGAGATGGCTCTAACCAATAATTTTGGCTAGAACCGCTCAGCTAATTGAATCATATAATTTTCTGCAATTTTCGGTTGAAATTAGTGTTTTCCATTTTCTATAACCTAGAACCGCCGCCACTCTTTAACTGAAGCTGACTCGAACACTTTTTTACAAAAGTGTTCCGAAATGGTGCTCGCGGCCGGAGTCGAACCGGCACAGCTATTACTAGCCGAGGGATTTTAAGTCCCTTGCGTCTACCAATTCCGCCACGCGAGCCTGCTTCTGAAATAAAGCGAAGCGTGTGGGAAATCAAACCAAATTCAGAGGAAATAAAGGAAACAAGGTGTTCCGGGGGCAGCGGTCAGGAATCAAAGACAGTCAGGGATGTGCTTCTGAGGCAAGACCACTCCCGAAGAGAGAGCGCTCCCGGAACGGAGGGAGGCTATACAACTTTATGGTGCATTGCAATTATTATTTGCTCTTAATGGGAGTGTAAAAAGTTAGGCATGCAATGTCTGCTTTTTCCGCGCATTCCTTAATGCCCTTCTAATCCTGCAGTCTGTAATTAGGCGTTTCATGGGTGATGGTGACGTCGTGAACGTGGCTTTCGCGCAGTCCCGCGCCGGTAATGCGCACGAAGCGGCAGTTTTTCTGCATTGCGGTGATAGTGGCGTTGCCGGTATAGCCCATGGCGGCTTTCAAGCCGCCTACTAACTGATTGATGACGCCGGAGGCGTCGCCTTTATAAGGTACGCGGCCCTCGACGCCTTCCGGCACTAATTTCAGGGTATCGCGGATTTCCTGTTGGAAATAGCGGTCGGCGGAGCCGCGAGCCATGGCGCCGATGGAACCCATGCCGCGGTAGGTTTTATAGGAACGGCCTTGGTACAGAATCACGTCGCCGGGGCTTTCCTTGGTGCCGGCGAGCAACGAGCCGATCATGGCGGCATCCGCTCCGGCGGCGATAGCCTTGGCCAGATCGCCGGAAAATTTAATGCCGCCGTCCGCGACAACCCGGATGTTTTTCTTTTTGCAGACCTCAACGGCTTCCAGAATGGCCGAAAGTTGAGGTACGCCGACGCCCGCGATAATGCGCGTGGTGCAAATGGAACCGGGTCCGATGCCTACTTTAACAACATCCGCTCCCGCATCTGTGAGAGCCTTCGCGCCCTCGCGGGTAGCTATGTTGCCGGCCATCACCGGAATGCCGATAAACGCCTTTTTCAGTCTTTTCACAGCTTCAAGCACGCCTTTCGAATGGCCGTGCGCCGTGTCCACGACCAGGATATCCACTCCCGCTTCCTTTAGTTGCGTTGCGCGCTCGAACTCGGCGTCGCCTACGCCTACGGCCGCGCCCACTCGCAAGCGGCCAAGCGCATCCTTGCAGGCATGCGGAAAGGCGCGGGATTTTTCAATATCTTTCACGGTAATCAATCCCTTGCAGCGGCGTTTGGCATCGACCACGATCAATTTTTCGATGCGGTGCTGGTGCAGCAGACGCTTGGCTTCTCCTATCGAAACGCCCTCGCGCACCGTCACCAGGCCTTCACTGGTCATCAGCTCGCGCACGGGCTGAAGCGGATTTTCGGCGAAACGCACATCGCGGTGCGTGATAATACCCACCAGCGTGCCGTTTTTCTCAGTCACCGGAACGCCCGAGATTTTATGCTCGCCCATCAGCCGCAGCACGTCGCGCAAATTGGCTCCGGGGTGAACGGTGATGGGATCCACCACCATGCCGGATTCGAATTTTTTGACTTTGCGGACTTCGGCGGCCTGCTCTCCGGGAGTAACGTTTTTATGGATGCAGCCAAGCCCGCCATGTTGCGCCATGGCAATCGCCAACGCGCTTTCCGTTACCGTATCCATGGCCGCGGAAATAAGCGGAATGCCGAGCGCTATGTCTTTGGTGAGGGAGGTCGAGGTATCCGCGCTCATGGGCAGAATGTCCGACGAAGCGGGCCGGATCAAGACATCATCAAAGGTGAGGGACTCGACTATGTCCATGGCTCTCCCGCAGCTCTCCGCTGCTTTGACGCGAGGGTGTAGCATAGAACAAGTGAAAAGCCAACCACTTTAGGCATAGAAGAAAACGATGCGGCGCTTTTCCTTGTCTTTTTGCCTATTTCTTCACATAATGACGGCATGAGCAAGCGAAACATCGCTTTTATTTCCTCTTTTGAAGTGCGCGATACGGCGCGTTCTTGCGAATGGCCCGGATGTCGCGGCAAAGGCCGACATCCGGCGCCGCGGCAGGAAGCAAAAATCGTCAGCATTCTCAAATATGCCAAGCAGGCGCATTGGTTCTGCGCCGAGCATATACGCGATTACAACCGCTCGTGGAATTTCTTCAGCGGCATGAGCGAAGCGGAAATCACCCGCTTCAACCATGATGCGCTCACGGGCCATCGTCCGACGTGGAAGCGCCCGCATGTGCCCTGCAATGCGGAAGTTTTGCGCCGGCACGCGCTGCGTTTCCGCCGGGGCGCGGAGCATTTCGGGGGGACATATCCGCCCCTGCCTGAAAAAGAACGAAAGGCGCTGGAAACCCTTTCTTTAGGCTATCCCGTCACGCGGGCCGGGATCAAAAGCCGCTACCGCGAACTGGTGAAGCGCCTGCATCCCGACCGTCATAAAGGAGACGGCGGAACCCTGGAGCGTCTCAAGGCCATCAATCTTGCCTATCATGCGCTGAAACATTCGAGCTGCTTTCC
The DNA here is from genome assembly GCA_964644885.1 of uncultured Rickettsiales bacterium. Classification (GTDB taxonomy): domain Bacteria; phylum Pseudomonadota; class Alphaproteobacteria; order Rickettsiales; family JACKKO01; genus CAZXYG01. Next base: position 14,449 of record CAZXYG010000022.1, on the reverse strand, counting down.
CGCCTGAGCATGCATCCGAAGAAAAAATCACCGCCCTCGCTGCCCGATATTTTCATTTCGGCGAAGAAGGCCTTCGGCCTTGCGCCCGATTTCAAAATTCCCGCGTTCTCAAAACCTTCCTTGCATACGCCGCCGCTAGACAGAGATTACCATTTCAACGCCGACTGCACGCGCGCCATTCTGGCCGGGTTCATGCATAACCGGCGCGTGCTGGTGCAGGGCTATCACGGCACCGGAAAATCCACGCATATCGAGCAGATCGCGGCGCGCCTTAACTGGCCGCTCATTCGCATCAATCTGGACGGTCATATCAGCCGCATCGACCTGGTGGGGCGCGACGCCATCGCGCTGGAGGAAGGCAAGCAGGTCACGAAATTCAGGGAGGGCATCCTGCCTTTCGCCATGCGGTGCGGGATTGCATTGGTGTTCGACGAATACGACGCGGGCCGCCCCGACGTGATGTTCGTGATCCAGCGTCTGCTGGAAGCCGACGGCAAACTCACTCTTGCTGAGCAGAATGAGGTGATCGCGCCGCACCCAGCGTTCCGCCTGTTCGCCACCGCCAACACTATCGGCCTCGGTGACGCGCAGGGCTTGTATCATGGTACCAACCCCATCAACCAGGGCCAAATGGATCGCTGGAACATCGTGGCCCAGCTCAATTACCTGCCGCCGCGGGACGAGGAGGAGATCGTGCTGGCCAAGGTTCCGGCGCTGCATACTCCGTCAGGAAAGAAACAGGTGGCGGCGATGGTGGCACTCGCCAACTTCACGCGCCTGGGCTTTGCCAAAGGCGATATTTCCACGGTGATGTCGCCGCGCACGGTGATTAGCTGGGGCGAGAATTGCGGCATTTTCGGCGATGTCGAGAAAGCTTTCCGCATGGCCTTCCTCAATAAATGCGAACCCACCGAATACCGCATCATCGCCGAATATTACCAACGCTGTTTCGGCGCCGATCTCCCTGAATCGGTGGCCAGCGCCGTGGCGTGAGATGTCCGATGCATCAGCACTGCTGAAAGAGGCCTTGGCTGCCGCGTTCCGCGCGCTTTCCGGCGCGGAGAAAATCGAGATTACCTTTCATGTCATGCGCTTCCCGCAGCCATCGCTAACCAACCGCTTTCCTTGCCGCCGGTGTTGATAAATGAAGCGCAACACACCGCTGTTCTGCCCCTGCCGGAGCGGATTTCCACCAGGCAGCTTTCCGCGTTGCGCGGGCATATGGACGCCGCCGCGCTCCGGCTGAAACATCACGATCCCGCCATCCATAAAATCCACCGCAAGGAAGGAACCGCCGGAGAATTTCTCGACGCAATGGAGCAGTTGCGCGTGGAGGCCAGAGGAAGCGCGCTGGCGGGGGTAGCCAAGAATCTCGCGGCGGATTACGCCGACCATTTCCGCGCGCGGGGTTATCACCGGCGTGATCGCATCAAGGATATTCCGCCCGGGGATGCCATCGAACTGCTGGCGCGTGGACGGCTGGGCATGGAATTGCCTAAAGGCAGCAAGCCGATCCTGCAAAGCTGGAGCAGAATGCTGGCGAAGCATATCGAGGAAGAACTGGCTGCTCTTTCCCGCTTGGCGGAGGATCAGGCCTCCTACGCCGCCATTATCAACCGGATGATTAATAAACTTTCTTTTCTCTCCGGCGCGGCGGGCGAAGAAGCGGGGGATGCGCCAAAAAGCACACGTTCCAGTGGAGAAGAGCAGCCGCCGGAAGAGGATGCCAGGGTCGTAAAAAGCGAGGCGCAGAACATTTCCGGCGAAAGCGCGCCACTCATGGAAACTTCCGCCAAACACCGAACAGCCGCAACCGTTCCTCCCGAAAAAAATCCGCGAGAAGGCCTGACTCAGGAAGCAGGCGGCGGCCACCGGCGCTATCATGTGCGCGGCGGCAACGATAACGGCCAATATCGCGCCTATACGACAGCTTTCGACGAAATCGTGGAAGCGAAAAATCTTGCCTCCGGCGAAGAGCTTTCCCGCCTGCGCGAGCAGCTCGACCTGCGTTTGGCCAAGCTCAAGGACATCACCGGGCGGCTGGCGGCGCGGTTGCAGCGAAAGCTGCTGGCGCGTCAGATGCGCTCGTGGGAATTTAACATGGAAGAGGGGCTGCTCGATCCGGCCAAGCTCTCCCTGCTGGTTACCGATCCCGCCTACCCCACGCCCTACCGCTGGGAGAATGCTTCGCGTGAAAAAGATACGGTAGTGGGATTGCTCATCGATAATTCCGGATCGATGCGCGGACGGCCTATCACCGTGGCCGCGCTGGGTGTGGATATTCTCGCGCGCACGCTGGAACGCTGCAACGTCAAGGTGGAAATACTGGGCTTCACCACCGCCGAATGGAAGGGCGGGAAATCGCGCACGCAGTGGATCGCCAACGGCAGCCCGTCCTCGCCGGGGCGGCTGAACGATCTCCGTCACGTCATTTACAAGCGGGCCGATGCGCCGTGGCGGCGCGCGCGGCGCAATCTCGGCCTGATGCTGAAAGAGGGATTGT
>CAZXYG010000022.1:4355-11936 GCA_964644885.1 uncultured Rickettsiales bacterium | reverse complement strand
AATATCGACGGCGAGGCGCTGCTGTGGGCGTGGAACCGCTTGCGCTCCAGGCCTGAAAATCGCAAAATTCTGATGGTGATTTCCGACGGAGCGCCGGTGGACGACAGTACGCTCTCGGCCAATACCGGGGATTTTCTCGACCGCCATCTGCGCGAGGTCATCGGGCGCATCGAGGCAAGCCCGGAGGTTGAGTTGCTGGCCATCGGCATCGGGCACAATGTAGGGGACTATTACCGCCGCGCCGTCACCATCCGCGAGGTGGACGAATTGGGAGATGCCATGGTCACGCAACTCTCCACCCTGTTCGATCTCGACCACCGCCCGCCGCACCTGCTGCACGCCAAGACGCGGTGAATCACGCAATCGCCAAATAAAGCAATACACATAAAATAGCTGTTTTATTTTCCCGGCAAGAGACTATAACCAATGCGGAAAACATATCAGGAGAATCATCATGGCCAAACGTAATAAAATCGCGCTGATCGGGGCGGGGCAGATCGGCGGCACGCTGGCGCATCTCGTGGGCTTGAAAGAGCTGGGCGATGTGGCGCTGTTCGACGTGGCCGAAGGCATCCCGCAGGGCAAATCGCTTGATCTGATGCAGAGCGGTGCGGTGGAGAATTTCGATTCCGCCATGAAAGGCACGCAGGATTACAAGGATATCGAGGGCGCGGACGTGGCCATCGTCACCGCCGGGGTGCCGCGCAAGCCGGGGATGAGCCGCGACGATCTGCTCGGCATCAATACCAAGATCATCGGTCAGGTGGCGGAAGGCCTCAAGAAATACGCGCCCAAGGCGTTCGTCATCGTCATCACCAACCCGCTTGACGCCATGGTGTGGGTGATGAAGGAAAAAACCGGCTTTGCGCCGGGCAAGGTGGTGGGCATGGCCGGAGTGCTCGATTCCTCGCGCTTCCGCATGTTCCTGGCCGAGGCGCTGAATGTTTCGATCGAGGATGTGAGCGCGTTCGTGCTGGGCGGGCACGGCGATACCATGGTGCCGCTTCCGCGCTATTCCACCGTGGCGGGCATCCCGCTGCCCGACGTGGTGAAAATGGGCTGGCTGAAGCAGGAGAAACTCGACGCCATCATCAAGCGTACGCGCGACGGCGGCGCGGAAATCGTGGGGCTGCTCAAGACCGGTTCGGCGTTTTATGCCCCCGCTTCCTCGGCGATCGCCATGGCGGAATCCTATCTAAAGGATAAAAAGCGCGTGCTGCCCTGCGCCGCCTATCTCAACGGCGAATACGGCGTGAAGGGGCTTTACGTGGGCGTGCCGGTGGTGATCGGCGCGAACGGCGTGGAGCGCATCGTCGAAATCGCGCTCAACAAGGAGGAAAAAGACGAGTTCGACAAATCGGCTGCCGCCGTGAAAGGGCTAGTCGATGCGCTGCCCAAGGCGGCGTGATCGCATCAGGCTACAATTCTTTCACAATCCCCATATGTTTGTCCAAAGCTTCGGACATTGCATTTTCAAAGCGCCGGACACCTTGTCTTGATGTATGCTGCATGGAGACTTTCTGTAACGCTGGGGCGGTAGATCTGTGATTAAGGCTTGCTGCTTCATACGAAGCAGCAAGCCAATCTTCCACGGTTCGCTCATACTGAGCCGGGCTATCGTGCCCAAGACGCTGCAATATCCGTGACAGTATTAAAACCTCTTCGGCGGATATGGCGGCGCGTGAATGGGGGGTGCCTTCCGAGAAATGTGTCAGTACGCCAGCCTCGCGGAGAGTGAGGATTATTTTAGTTGGCAGATCAGGATCATCAGCCTTTTTAAGGGCAATCCCGCATTCGTTCAGAGCCGTGGAAATTGACTTTTCGAAATCGCGCACGAATTCTTTTGCAGCAGCGGAATTCTCCGCAATCCCTATTGTTTTGTATAATTCAGCAAGCTGATCCTCTGCATTATGCGACACATTATAACCCAACCGATAAAGCAATTGCCACAATATCAAAACATGTTCGGTTGCTCTTGTGGCATGCATGAGAGAAGCGCGCTCGGGAGGAAAATTTAATAGCTTCGGTGCGCACGAAGGGATGCTTTGCTTCCGAGCAAGCTCCCCAAGGACTTCGGTCAGTGTGTTGGAGCTATCAACTATATCGACGCCAGAATTACAGGAGATTAATGATGAAATTCAGCATAGTGTTGGAGAAAAGCGATGTCAATGCTTTCAAAATCTAATCGTCGTTCAATAATGCGCTGACGCCGCTCTATTTACTGAACGATGTTTATATGAAACTTGCTTTTCTTGCTCCATCTTTTCCCGTGGGGGCTTGCGATTGTCAAGCGGGGCGCGTATAAGTTCGTGGGAAGAGTGCAACATAATCTAATATAATCCATGAACATCCATGAATATCAGGCCAAGACGGTGCTTGCGCGCTACGGCGTGCCGGTGCCGCGCGGCAAGGTGGCGCATTCGGTGCATGAGGCGGTGAGTGCGGCCAACGTGCTGGGCGGGCCGGTATGGGTGGTTAAGGCGCAGATTCACGCGGGCGGGCGTGGCAAGGCGGGCGGCGTCAAGGTAGTGAAATCGGCGGGCGAAGTGGAAGATGTGGCGCGCGGGCTGCTCGGCAAGCGGCTCATTACCCACCAGACCGGTCCGGAAGGCAAGGAAGTTCATCGGCTCTATGTCGAGGAAGGCTGCAATATCGCCAAGGAATACTACCTAAGCTTAGTGGTGGATCCGGCGACCAGCCGCATCCTGATTATGGCCTCGTCCGAGGGTGGGGTGGAAATCGAGGAAGTGGCGGAAAAAAGCCCGGAAAAAATCATTACCGTCAGCGTGGATCCGGTGACAGGAATAAGCGGTTTCCATACGCGCAAAGTTGCGTTCGGCATCGGGCTGGGTGGTGATGACATCAAGAAATTCAGCCAGTTCGTGTTTGCGCTCTATCGCGCCTTCACGGAAACCGACGCCAGTCAAATCGAAATCAATCCGCTGGTGAAAACAAAGGAAGGCGGCTTCATCGCGCTCGACGCCAAGTATAATTTTGACGATAACAGCTTGTTCCGCCACCCGGACCTGGAAGAATTCCGCGATGCTACCGAGGAGGATCCGCTCGAATACCGCGCCAATTCCATTGGGCTTTCCTACGTGAAAATGGACGGCAGCATCGGCTGCATGGTAAACGGCGCGGGGCTTGCCATGGCCACCATGGATATTATCAAGTTATACGGCGCGGAGCCGGCGAATTTTCTCGATGTGGGAGGCGGCGCCACCCGGGAGCGTGTCACCGAGGCGTTCAAGATCATTCTTTCCGACAAGAACGTGAGGGGCATTCTCGTCAATATTTTCGGCGGCATCATGCGCTGCGACGTTATTGCCGAGGGCATCATTGCTGCCGCGAAGGAAGTGAAGCTCTCCGTGCCGTTGGTTGCAAGGCTGGAGGGAACGAATGTGACTGAGGGCAAGAAAATTCTTGCCACTTCCGGTTTGGCCATTATTTCCGCCGATAATCTGGCTGATGCGGCGGAAAAGATAGTAAAGGCGGTAAAATAACGTGGCGATCTTGATACATCAGTCCACCAAAGTCATCTGCCAGGGATTCACCGGCAAGGAGGGGACGTATCACTCCGAGCAGGCGATCGCTTACGGCACGAAAATGGTGGGTGGCGTGACGCCGGGCAAGGGCGGGAGCGCTCATCTGAATCTTCCCGTGTTTGACACGGTAGAGCAGGCGCGCGAAAAAACCGGCGCGGACGCCAGTGTAATCTACGTGCCGCCGCCGTTCGCGGCGGATGCGATCCTGGAGGCGATGGATGCCGAAATCCCTCTGATTATCTGCATTACCGAAGGCATTCCCGTGCTCGACATGGTGCGCGTCAAGCGCGCGCTTTCAGGGTCGAAATCAAGGCTTGTCGGCCCCAACTGCCCGGGCGTCATAACGCCGGGCGAGTGCAAGATCGGCATTATGCCGGGGCATATTCACAAAAAAGGAAAAATCGGCATCGTCTCGCGCTCCGGCACGCTCACTTACGAGGCGGTGAAGCAGACCACGGATGCGAAGTTGGGCCAGAGCACCTGCGTGGGCATCGGCGGCGACCCGGTGAAGGGCATGAATTTTATCGAGGTTTTGGAAATGTTTCTTGCCGATAAAAAGACGCATGGCATCGTGATGATCGGCGAAATCGGCGGCAGCGGCGAGGAAGAAGCGGCGGAATTCCTGCGCGGGGAAAAACGCAAGAAGCCCATGGCGGGGTTCATCGCCGGGCGTACCGCGCCTCCGGGCAAGCGCATGGGGCACGCGGGCGCGATCATCTCCGGCGGCATGGGTGGTGCCGAAGGCAAAATAGAAGCCATGAAACGCGCCGGGATCGTGGTTTCCGACTCCCCCGCCGGCATCGGCGAGGCCATGGTGAAGGCGCTGAAGACGGCGTAAGAAGCGTATGTCCCAGGCATTACGAAGAGACTCTCAGCTTTCCGGCGCCAATGCCGTCTATGTGGCGGAATTATACGAAAAATTCTTGAGCAATCCGCAGGCGGTGGCCGAAGACTGGCGGAGCTATTTCGGCGCGTTCGCTGACGGCGCGGACGCGGCGCGCAATGTAAGCGGCCCGAGCTGGGCGCGTGAGCGCACTCAAATCATCGGTTACCAGCCTGCCATAACCGAGCGCAGGAAGTTGCGTGGCCGGCGCACGGGCGATAAAGCAGGAGCGGCGGCTGACCCCCGCGCGCAGGCCTCGCTGGACGCCATCCATGCCCACATGCTGATCCGTGCCTACCGCGTGCGCGGCCACCTGATCGCCACTCTCGACCCGCTGGGGCTGGCGGTGCGCGAAAACCACCCGGAGCTTGACCCCGAACGCTACGGCTTCACGCAAGCTGATTATGACCGCGACATTATCTTGGGCGGTTGGCTCGGCATGGACAAAGCAACGCTGCGCGAGATTCTCGATATTCTGAAGCAGACCTATTCCTCCAGCATCGGGCTGGAATATATCCACATCCAGTCGTTGGAGAAAAAGGAGTGGCTGGAAAACAAAATGGAATCCTCGCGCGCGCGGCCCAGTCTCAGCAATGAGGAGAAGAAATCCATCCTCAGGAAACTGGTGGAAAGCGAAGGCTTCGAGCAATTCCTGCATGTCAAATATCCCGGCACCAAGCGCTTTTCCATCGAGGGCGCGGAAACGCTGATGACGGCGCTTGAAGAAGTGCTGGAAACCGCCGCGAATATGGGCGTGCGCGAAATCGTGGTGGGCATGCCGCACCGCGGCCGGCTTAATGTCCTTACCGCCTTCATGGGCAAGCCTTATGATTCCATGCTCTCCGAATTCCAGGGCAATCTGGCAACGCCGGATACGATAAACACCTCTGGCGACGTCAAATACCACCTCGGTAAATCCTCCGATCGCACGACCAGGAGCGGCCATAGCGTGCATCTTTCCCTTACGTCCAACCCTTCGCATTTGGAAGCGGTTAACCCGGTGGTGGTAGGCAAGGTGCGCGCCAAGCAGGATCAGCATCAGGATTGGGAGCGTTCCAAGGTGATGGGCATATTGCTGCACGGCGACGCGGCGTTCTGCGGTCAGGGCGTTGTCACCGAGACGTTGGCCTTAAGCGAGCTTGAGGGCTATAAGACCGGCGGCACGGTGCACATCATCGTCAACAACCAGATCGGTTTCACCACCACGCCCAAGGAGGGGCACGTCTCGCCCTATCCCACCGACGTGGCCATGATGACGCAATCGCCCATTTTCCACGTCAACGGCGACGATCCGGAAGCCGTGGCGCACGCCGCGCGCATCGCCGCAGAATACCGTCAGCGCTTCCGGCAGGACATCTTCATCGATATTTTCTGCTACCGCCGCTACGGCCACAACGAGGGCGACGAACCCATGTTCACCCAGCCGGTGATGTATAACGCCATTCACGAGCACCCCACGCCGCGCGACGTTTACGCGCGCAAGCTGATCTCCGAGGGCGTGGTGACGCAGGCCGAATATGATACCATGAAAAAGGAATTTCACGGCTTCATGGAAACGCAGATGGCGTCGTCCATGAATTACAAGCCCGCCAAGGCCGACTGGCTTGAAGGAAAATGGGAAGGGCTGGAGCAGCCGAGCGCGGGCGTCAAGAAGCCGGTGGATACCGGCGTGGAGCTGAAGACCCTGAATGAATTGGGTGCGAAGCTCTGCGATACCCCTGTGGGATTCATTCTTAACCCGAAGGTTGAACGTCTGCTCGAGCAGCGCCGGGCCATGGCCGGAGGCAAAGAATCCCTCGACTGGGCCATGAGCGAGCAGCTCGCTCTCGCTACGCTGCTCAGTGAGGGCTATCCCATCCGGCTCTCGGGCCAGGATGTGGTGCGCGCCACGTTCTCGCAACGCCATTCGGGGCTTTACGACCAGAAAACCAACGCGGTGCATTTTCCGCTGAATCATCTGAAGCAGGTCCAGCCGCGCTTCGAGGCTATCAATAGTAACCTCTCCGAGTTCGGCGTGCTGGGGTATGAATATGGCTATAGTTCGGCGGAGCCTAACGCGCTGGTGCTGTGGGAGGCGCAGTTCGGCGATTTCGTCAACGGCGCGCAGGTGATGATCGACCAGTTCATCGCCTCGGCGGAAGTCAAATGGCTGCGCATGAGCGGGTTGGTGATGCTGCTGCCGCACGGTTACGAAGGCCAGGGGCCGGAGCACAGCTCAGCGCGGCTGGAGCGTTTCCTGCAGCTCTGCGCCGAGGATAATCTCCAGGTCGCCAATTGCACCACGCCCGCTAATTATTTTCATATTCTGCGGCGCCAGCTACACCGCAATTTCCGCAAGCCTCTAGTGCTGATGACACCGAAATCGCTGCTGCGCCATAAGCGCGCCAAATCGGAGTTGAAGGAATTGGCGCAAGGGACCTATTTCCTGAAAGTCATACCGGAGGTGGAAAAGCTGACGGCGGAGAAAGTGCGGAAGGTCGTGTTCTGTAGCGGCAAAGTTTATTACGACCTGATTGAAGCGCGCGAACAGAAGAACATTAAGGACGTGGCCCTCGCGCGGCTGGAGCAGTTCTATCCCTTCCCGGAAGAAGCGCTGGTGGCGGAAATCAAGAAATATAAGAACGCGGAAATCATCTGGTGTCAGGAAGAGCCGGAGAATATGGGCGGCTGGTATTTTGTTGATCGTAAGCTGGAACAGGCGATTCGTCAGGCGGGAGATAAGAAGAAGCGGCCCGTTTATGTGGGGCGCAAGGCGGCGGCCTCTCCGGCGGCCGGGTATATGAAAATCCACACGAAAGAACAGGAAACGTTGATTAACGAGGCATTGGAGTAGAACATGGCCGATATTAAAGTTCCCCCGCTGGGAGAATCCGTCAGCGAAGCCACTATTGCCAAATGGTACAAGCAGGAAGGCGAGGCCGTGGCGCGCGACGAGCTGCTGGTCGAACTTGAAACCGACAAAGTGACGCTGGAGGTCAACGCACCGGAGGCGGGAATGATCGAGCGGATAGCGGTGAAGGAAGGTGCCACCGTTTCCGTGGGGGCGTTGCTGGGCGTGATCAGCGCGGGTGCGGGAAAGAATCTAGTGGCCGGAGTCCAGAGTTCAGTTAAGCCAACGACCAACGACCAACGACCACCGGCGTTGCCTGCACC
>CAZXYG010000022.1:0-4345 GCA_964644885.1 uncultured Rickettsiales bacterium | reverse complement strand
AAGATGGGCGCATCACAAAGGGCGATATTTTGGAGAGTGCGGGGCGCGGAGCGCCGGGTGCGGAAACCGCAACTCGCAACTCGCAACTCGCAACTTCTCCCAAAGAAGAACGCGTCCGCATGACCAAATTGCGCAAGGTGATCGCCACGCGGCTGAAAGAGGCGCAGAACACGGCGGCGATCCTCACCACCTTTAATGAAATCGACATGAGCAACGTGATCGCGCTCAGGAACGCGCACAAGGATGCGTTCGAGAAGCGGCACGGCGTGAAGCTAGGGTTCATGTCGTTCTTCGTCAAGGCGGCGATCCAGGCGCTCAAGGAGATTCCGGCGGTCAACGCCGAGATCGACGGCGACGAGATCGTCTACAAGAACCATTACGACATCGGCGTGGCTGTGGGCACGGAGCAGGGGCTGGTGGTGCCCGTGGTGCGCGCCGCCGATCAACTTAGCTTTGCCGGAATTGAAAAAACTATCACCGAGTTGGGTAAAAAGGCGCGCGACGGAAAACTCACGATGGCCGATCTCACCGGCGGAACCTTCACCGTTTCCAACGGCGGGGTTTACGGTTCGTTGATGTCCACGCCCATATTGAACCCGCCGCAATCGGGCATATTGGGGATGCATAAAACCATGGAGCGCCCGGTGGCGGTAAACGGCAAAATCGAAATAAGGCCCATGATGTACGTGGCGCTTTCCTACGATCACCGCATCATCGATGGCCGCGAGGCCGTGACTTTCCTCGTACGCGTCAAGGAATGCATCGAGGATCCGCAGCGATTATTATTGGAGATGTGAGGAGAGAAAAATGGCACATGCTTTTATACCTGAAATTCACCCGCCTCATTTTCGGGTGGACTTTGATAACAAGTGGGATGCTGGAAAATCGACCCTTGTGTTGACAATTGGCAATTGTAGGAAAGCAACCAAGTCTGATTTGATTGGTATATTAAAAGGAGTAGGTGAAGAATTTGGAAGCCGAATGAAAAAGGGAGGGGAAGTGCGTATTTCTGAAAAAGACTCACTGATAGAGCCATTGATAACCGTAGAATATCCGGTTGATAGTAAGCAATCTGCATCCGTTGTCGCTCATGCGGTGTTGGTTAAACTTTCAAAGAATGGGTATCTTAAAGAACCGGAGCATAAGAAAATGTTTAAAGATCTTATGCTTGGGAATACGCTTCCCAGATCGCGCTAGATGATGCAATACGACCTCATCATCCTCGGCAGCGGGCCGGGCGGGTATGTGGCGGCGATACGCGCGGCGCAGCTGGGGTTTAAGGTTGCCTGCGTCGAGGAGCGCAGCGCGCTGGGCGGCACCTGCCTCAACGTCGGTTGCATCCCTTCCAAGGCGCTGCTGCATTCCTCGGAGCTTTACGAGGAGATCAAGCTCCACGGCGCGGAACATGGCATTCAATCGTCCGGTTTAAGAGTAGATTTGAAAGCCATGATGGCACGGAAGGCGAAGGTGGTCGAAGACCTCACCAAGGGTATCGAAGGCCTATTCAAGAAAAACAAGGTGGAGTATATCAAGGGCCGCGGCATTGTGCTGGGCAAGGGCGAGGTGGCGGTTAAGCCATCGGGTAAAGAACCTCCGCACTCGCTGAAGGCCAAGCATATCATCATCGCCACGGGTTCCAGCGTGGTGGAATTGCCCGATGTGAAAATCGACGAGAAAAAAATCGTTTCTTCCGCCGGCGCGCTGGAGCTTTCCGCCGTCCCCAAGAAACTCATCGTGATCGGCGCCGGGGTGATCGGGCTGGAGCTTGGCTCGGTATGGCGCAGGCTGGGCGCGGAGGTCGAAGTCATCGAATATATGGATCACATCACGCCGGGGCAGGATCGCGAAATCAGCCGCCAGTTCCAGCGCATCCTCGAAAAACAAGGCATGAAATTCCGGCTTTCTTCCAAGGTCACGGGCGCGAAAACCACGGCCAAAGGCGTTGAGCTTACCGTAGAACCCGCCAAGGGCGGCAAGGCGGAAACGCTTTCCGCCGACGTGGTGCTGGTGGCGGTGGGCCGCAAGCCCAACACCCAGAATCTCGGCCTGCCCGAGGCGGGAGTGAAGCTGGACGAGCGCGGGCGCATCGCGGTGGACGCGCATTGCCGCACCAGCGCCGAGGGCATCTACGCCATCGGCGACGTGATCGCGGGGCCGATGCTGGCGCACAAGGCGGAGGAGGACGGCATCGCCTGCGTCGAGATGTTGGCGGGGCAGAAGCCGCACGTGGATTACAACCTGGTCCCGGCGGTGATCTATACCTATCCCGAGGTGGCGAGCATAGGCAAGACCGAGGAAAAACTCAAGGAAGAGGGCGTAAACTGCAAGGTTGGGAAATTCCCCTTCCAGGCCAACAGTCGCGCCCGGGCCGTGGGCAAGACGGAAGGGTTCGTGAAAATTCTGGCCGACGCCAAAACGGATAAGGTGCTGGGCGTGCACATCATCGGCCCGCAGGCGGGCACCCTGATTGCCGAAGCCGTCACCGCGATGGAATTCTCGGCGTCAGCGGAAGACATCGCGCGCATCTGCCATTCCCACCCCGATCTCAGCGAAGCGGTGAAGGAAGCCGCTCTAGCAGTCGCGGGAAGGGTCATTCATCTCTAGCCTAGATGGGGTTGAAATAGATTTCCGATACAAAGCGCCGCCCTTTCTCGGCGCGCTTAAGCTGCACGATCACCTCGATGACGTTTTTAACATATTGCAGAATTTCATCCCGGTTCATGCCGACCCCCGCTTGCATCACCATGAGCACAAGCTGCTCCAAGGCTAGGCGGGGAGTATCGGCATGCAGCGAAGCGACGGAGCCGGGATGGCCTGTATTGATGGCGCGCAGGAAACTGAATGCTTCGGCGCCGCGTAATTCGCCGACAATGATGCGGTCGGGACGCAAGCGCAGACAGGCTTCGATCTGGTCTTGAGTCGTAACCTTGGCGCGCCCCTGACCGCCCTTGGAAACCAGAAGATGCACCCTGTTTTCATGCTGGTCGAGTTTTATTTCCCTTGCATCTTCGATAGTAATCAACCGTTCTTCCAGAGGAATGGCTTTGAGCGCCGCGTTTAGAAACGTGGTTTTTCCCGTGGAAGTGCCGCCGCTCACAATGACGTTCTTTTTGAATTTTACGGACTTATCAATGAATTCCTTAATGCGGCCTTCATCCAGAAGCTTGCGAAGGATAATATTGTTTTGATCTTCCACTTGCCGCACGGCGGTATTTTGAAAGGCTCCGATCGCTTCGTACTGGTCAAGATTAAAGTTGAGGGCGCTGGCCTTGCGGATCGAAAAACAGATCGTGCCCTGTTCGCAAGCGGGAGGAAAAACGACTTGGACGCGGTAGCCGCCCGGAAGCGTGGCGGATAAAAGAGGATGTTCCTCGGATACCATCTGGCTGGTGGACTGGGCAATCAATTTCGAAAGCGCCTTGAGGTGCTCAAGATTAAGCTCCGCGATCGTTTCCCGGTGCATATCGCCCCTGACCTCGATCCAGACTTCGCCGGGGCGGTTAATAGAAACTTCACTGACCCCTGTACGGTCCAATATTTGCTTGATGGGGCCTAGATATGTTTCAAGGGCTGTAAGGCTTGAACTCATTGGATGATATTGATGCCGTGCTCGTCCATGTCGGGGAAAATAAGGTCTTTGTTCACAAAGACTTTCAAGCGTTCGCCCTGATCAATCGTAATGGTCGGCTTGACTTGAATTAAATCTCCCGCGACCTGCGACACCACATTGCCGAAATCATCTACCGCGTTCACGATCGCAATATCGGTGGCGCTGCCTGATTGAGTGGTGTCTCCGCTCCCGGTTTCGCCTTGCGTAACCTCGCCTTGGCCGGTAAGGCCTTCGGCGGCGGACGAAACGGCGATGGTAACGGTACTAAGAAGAATGGAATTGCCGAATATTTCCAGGTACTTGCCGTCTACTTGCCCCGGTATTCCCGAGCGTCCAAGCTCATCGGTTGTAGGCGAATCCAAGGCAATATCGATTCCATCCGGGCGGATAAGGCGATTCCAAATGATATAGACCCTCGCCTGTCCGCGCTTGATATCCGCGCTGTATTTGCCAATCAGGCGCGAGCCTTTAGGAATAAGGATTGTTTTTCCCGCTTCGGCATAAATATCCCGGCTGACCAACGCTCTCAAGTTGCCCGCCAGGTCGGTGTTGATGGCGGTTTCCAGCACGGCATCGAGAATTTTACCCTGCAGAATGGTATTAAAAAGGTTGCCTGTGATTGTGGCGTCGGCGGAGGCGGCGGACGTATCCTTTAGTACGCTGATCCTGCCCGCAAGCTCGGCGCCGCCTTCCAATACGTTAGCGGCGCCTTGCGCGGCGCGCCCGGCGCCTCCT
>CAZXYG010000021.1:25233-26950 GCA_964644885.1 uncultured Rickettsiales bacterium | reverse complement strand
GACGGCATTCAGCGTTACGGCTTCCACGGCCTGTCTTACCAGCACATCGCCGAAGCACTGCCCGCACATGCGGGCACGAAGGCGCATGGTCGCGTCATCGTGGCGCATTTGGGCGGCGGCTCTTCTGCCTGCGCTATGAAGGAAGGAAAGAGTGTCGCCAGCACCATGGGCTTTTCCACGCTCGACGGCCTCATGATGGGCACGCGCTGCGGCGCGCTGGATGCGGGTGTAGCGATTCATTTGCTGCAAGAAAGGGACATGAAGATCGAAGAGGTTGACCGGCTGCTGTATCTGGAATCAGGCCTGCTGGGTGTTTCCGGCATCAGCGCCGATATGCGCCAACTCATGGCAAGCGACAAGTCGGAAGCGCGCGAGGCGGTAGAGCTTTACTGTTATCTCGCCGCCAAACAGATCGCTGGGCTGTTGCCTGCGCTAGGAGGACTTGACGCGCTGGTATTCACGGGCGGCATCGGCGAGAACAATGAAACTATCCGCGACCGTATCACCGAAGCCCTGCGCTTCGCGGGTGATTTTCCCGTTTATGTTATTCCTACCGATGAAGAAAAGGTCATTGCCGAATCATCTCTTACCCTCATGAAAGGAACCATCCATGAATAATAAACCCGTCGTTGAAGCCTTAAAACGCGTTCTGGCCGATAATTACGCGCTCTATCTCAAGACGCAGAATTACCATTGGAACGTCGAAGGGCCGAACTTCAAGACGCTGCATCTTTTGTTCGAAGAGCAATACACGGATCTGGCCACCGCCATCGACACGACTGCGGAACTGATTCGGGGATTAGGCGAGAAAGCCCCCGGCACGTTCGCCGCCTATGCCAACGCCACCATCAAGCCCGGCAATGAAAATGCCAGCGCCGAGCAGATGGTCAAGGAACTGACGGACGATCAGGCGCATATCCAAAAAACATTGCAAACCGCGCTGGAAGCCGCTCAGAAAGCCGGGGACGAGGTGGTTGCCGGATTCGTGATCGAGCGCCTGACCGTACACCGCAAAGCGGCATGGATGCTGAAAAGCAGCCTGTAAAGGAGCGCGTGTCATGGCAGGCGAAGAGCTAAGAACCACGCATGTGGAGGAAACCGGCGAGAGTGCCTACGCTGTGTCCATCGCGGTTTCCGGTCACACGATCAAGGGCGATGAGCCGGTGTCATTCGGCGGCGGTAACTTGGGCCCGGCTCCTTACGACCTGCTGCTGGCGGCACTGGTATGCGATGCAGCAAAAATGGCCGCTGGAAAAGGTAGAAGTCAAGTTATCGCACCAGAAAATCGATAAAGTGGATACGTTCGAGAAACAGGTGATCATACATGGCGATCGGCTGACCGAGGAGCAGCGCAAGAAGTTGGTAGATGTTGCCGCCAAATGCCCGGTGCAGCGCACGCTGCAGTCGGATGTAGTGATTCGCACGTTATGACCTCCGCTCCCTGGCATAATCTTTCGGTCGATGAAACGCTAAAGCGCCTCGAAGCCTCTGCGCAGGGACTCACGCAAACGGAAGCGGCGGCGCGGCTTAAGCAGCATGGTAAAAATACGGTGGAAGCGAAGCAGCGCGTCTCGGCGCTCAAGCGGTTCCTGCGTCAACTTCATGATCCGCTGATCTATGTGCTGCTCGTCGCCGGGTGCATCACGGCATTGTTGCAGCATTGGACGGATACGGGTGTCATCGCGGCGGTGATCCTGCTCGATGCGCTGATCGGTGT
>CAZXYG010000021.1:17222-25223 GCA_964644885.1 uncultured Rickettsiales bacterium | reverse complement strand
GATCGGTGTCATTCAGGAGCAGAAGGCGGAAAACGCGCTGGCGGCGATAAGGCAACTGCTTTCCGCCCATGCCAATGTGCTGCGGGGTGGCGGCGCGCAGACCATCCCGGCGGAAGAACTGGTGCCAGGCGATATCGTGTTGCTGGCGGCGGGCGACAAAGTGCCCGCCGATTTGCGATTGATGGAAGCACATTCCTTGCGCTGCCAGGAAGCGATCTTAACCGGCGAATCGCTGGATGTGGAGAAAACCACCGATAGTGTGGCGGAAGATACGACGCTCGGTGAGCGCGCCTCCATGGCCTATAGCGGTACACTGGTCACCGCCGGTCAAGGCAAAGGCGTGGTGGTGGAAACCGGCGAAAAAACGGAGATCGGTCGCATCAGCGCCATGCTGACCGGCGTGGAAACGCCGCAGACACCGCTTACGCGCAAGCTCACCCGCTTCTCGCGCTGGCTGGCGGGAGCGGTCGTGCTGCTGGTGCTGCTGGTCTTTGCGTTCGGCGTGGCCGTGCGCGGGCTGCCGATGAATGAAATGTTCATGGTGATGATCGCCATCGCCGTTTCCGCCATTCCGGAGGGGCTTCCCGCCGTCATCAGCATCACCCTGGCGCTCGGCGTGCGCGCCATGGCCAAGCGCAATGCCATCGTGCGTCATCTGCCGGTGATCGAGGCGCTGGGCAACGTTACCGTTATCTGCACCGACAAGACCGGCACATTGACGAAAAACGAATTGACAGTGACGGATATCATCACCGCAAAGCACTCTTTCCGTGTCACCGGCGCGGGCTATGCGCCGGAGGGGAAAATCCTATTCGATGAACAGGAAATCGCACTGGAGGAATATCCCGCCGCGCATGCCATGGCGCACGCCGCCGCGCTAAATAACGACGCCACGCTGAAACTCACCAAAGGCGTGTGGGAATTAAACGGCGATCCCACGGAAGGCGCGCTGATGGCGTTTGCATGCAAGGCGGGGCACGAACAGGAGGCCTTGCAGGAAGCCTGGCCGCGCGCCGATGTCATACCGTTCTCGGCGGAAGCGCGCTACATGGCGACGCTGCATCATGGAGCGGAACAAAGCGTGATTTACGTCAAGGGCGCGCCGGAGGAATTGCTTTCGATGTGCGATGCTCAAGCGGACGATGATGGAAACCAACCGCTCGATAAGGAATACTGGGAAGCGCGGCTCAAAGAGCTTGCGAAAGCGGGCAAGCGCGTCCTCGCCGTGGCAAAGCGGGAAGCTTCCGGCAAGCAGCGCGAGTTATCGCATGAGGATGTGCAGAAAGGCCTGACGCTGCTCGGCCTGTTCGGCATCATGGATACGGCGCGCGAAGAGGCGAAGCCCGCCATCTCCGCCTGTCTGGCGGCGGGCATCACGGTCAAGATGATTACCGGCGACCATGCGCTCACCGCTTCGTCCATCGGGGCGGCGCTCGGCATTCCCGAAAGCGGGCGCGTGATGACCGGCCAGGATATGGAGCGGCTGTCCGAGGAAGCGTTGGCAAAAGCAGTGGAGGAAGTGAATATCTATGCTCGCATGCATCCCGAACATAAGCTGAAACTGGTCAAGGCATTGCAGGCGAAAGGCGAAATCGTGGCGATGACCGGCGACGGCGTGAATGACGCTCCGGCGCTGAAAATGGCGGATATCGGCATTGCCATGGGGAGAGCGGGCACGGAAGTTGCCAAGGAGGCCTCTAGCCTGGTGCTGGCGGATGATAATTTCGCCAGCATCGTGCGTGCGGTGGAGGAAGGCCGCAACATTTACCGTAATATCCGTCGAACGATCCAGTTCATGCTGGTGACGGACGGCTGTGAGGGGCTGGTATTGGTGTTGGCGACGTTGGCGGGATTCACCTTGCCTATCACCCCACTGCAAATATTGTGGGTGAATATGGTGACCGCCGTGACGCTCTCGCTCTCTTTCGCCTTCGCGCCCTACGACCCGGACGTGATGCGCCGAAAGCCCATGCCTCTGGACGCACCGATCTTTTCACGGCAGCAGATCGCGCTGTTCTTGTGTCATGTGGCGATCATCGCGTCCGGCACCATCGGCCTGTTCCTTTATGAAATCCGCTCCGGCGAGACAGACAGCGCACGCACCATGGCCGTTAACGCGCTGGTCGGCTTCCAAATTTATTACCTGTGGGGATTGTTGTTGGCGCAAAAGAAAAAGGAAGGTGGTATGAAAGCCTACCTGCCGCTCATTGCCTCAACCGTCGCAATTCTGGCGCTACAGACGTTGTTCACCTATACGCCATGGATGCAGGATATTTTTCTTACCGCCTCGCTCGATGTACATGATTGGCTCAAGATCAACGCGGTGGCCCTGGCGATCGCCATCTGGATTGTCATCGAGCACCGGCTATTTCCCAAAGCGAGCCGCGTATAGGAACTAGACCGTCAATCCTGCATCCATGTATTTGCGCCGGTGGCTCATGCGCGCCTTGTTCCAGCCGCGCTCGTGCATATTATAGCACCCCGTTTGCACCAGCGGCTCAAGAATGCCGATAGAGAGCGCTACACTCCAATTACCACTGATCATATAAGCAATGGCAATCGCCACGATGAAATGCATAAGGCAATAAGTGGCGGTTTTGAAACCCGTTTCATGGTTAAAAATCATGTGGCCCATAATCATCCCCTTTGCCTTCCGTTTACCCATTGAAAAACATCTCCACCCGCCGGGATTCGGCTTGGATCGCCGCCAGCATTTCGAGTTTTTTCGGCTCGATATCCTCAAAATGCGTTTCCGCCCGCTTGCAGAGATGATGCAGCTTCATCGCGCCCAGATTGCCGGATGAGCCTTTGAAACGGTGGGCGGCGGATTTCCATGCGTCGTGCTTATCCTCGCTTGTGCTTTTTTGCAGTATGCCGATCATCATTTCCGCCTGTTCGAGGAACAAGTCCGCCAGTGCCTTTTCCTCCGCCGGGTCGCCGTCGGTGAAGACGCGAAGCTGCGCCATGTCCACCGGTGCGTCTTCCGCTTCCTTGGTGGAAGAAGCCGAAGATTTTGCAGCGGTAATGGCAGATTTTTCCGCATCGAGCAGGAACCAGGTTTCGAGCACTTTCCTTAAATGCTCCGCGCGTAAGGGTTTGCTCAAATAATCATCCATGCCAGCCTTGAGGCATTTCTCGCGGTCGCCCATCATGGCGTTGGCGGTCATGGCGACGATGGGGGTATGCAGCGGCGTGCCTTCCTCCAGCGCGCGGATTTTTCCCGTCGCCTGGTAGCCGTCCAGCTCCGGCATCTGGCAATCCATGAAAATCATGTCGTAAGCCTGCTCGCGGTATTTAAGCAACCCCTGCACGCCGTTTTCCGCCAGATCAATATGGCGCACCCCGAACTTGCGCAGCAGTTTTTCCGCGAAGACCTGGTTGACCGGATAATCCTCCACCAGCAGAACCTTAGCTTCCGCGATGGGTTTGCGGTTTTCGGTCGCCACACAGTAAATACCCCTGTTCTCGCTGACGGAAGCAGTGTCTTTTTCAGAAGCGATCCTACACGGAATCATGAACCAGAACGTCGAGCCTTTGCCTTCGGCGCTTTCCACGCCGATCTCGCCGCCCATCAGCGTCACCAGTTGCTTGGTAAGGGCAAGCCCCAGCCCGGTGCCGCCGTATTTACGGGTAACCGAGGCGTCGCCTTGCGTGAATTTGGTGAAGAGTTTGCCGAGCTTATCGGCGGGAATACCAGCGCCGGTATCCTCAATGCTGACGTGCAACCGGCTTTCTTCCCCGTATTCCTGAATCCTCGCCACCACCCGCACATGCCCTGCCTGCGTAAATTTAACGGCATTGCCGACCAGATTGGTGACGATCTGACGGACGCGGCCCGGATCGCCCCATGCGTAGGCCGGTACGTCGGCCTCGCATTCCAGCTGCAGATCAACGCCCTTCTTCTCCGCTTGCGGACGCAGGAGGGTTACGACTTGCGCCAGCGTCTCCGGAAAATCGTAGGCAATATTCTCCAGCGTCAGCGCACCCGCTTCGATCTTGGAGAAATCAAGGATATCGTTCAGCAGCATCAACAGGTTTTCCGCCGATCCGTTGATGGTGGAAACGAATTCCTTCTGCTCGGTATCGAGCTTCGTGTCAGCCAAGAGATGTGCCATGCCCAGCACACCATTCATCGGCGTCCTGAGTTCATGGCTCATATTGGCAAGGAAGTCGCCTTTGGAACGGTTAGCCTCCTCGGCAGCCTGCACCGCGATTTCGAGTTCCTCGGTGCGCAGCTGCACCTTTTCTTCCAGAAGTGCCAGGTTTCGTTTCTGGCCCGCCCACGCCATCAGTGCAAAGGCGATGGCGAAAATAATGCCGGTGGTGACGATCACGGCGATGGCCAGCCCGCTGAAGCTCTGGTGGGGATCGAACCGGCAATCGGCGAAAGGAATCATCACCATAGCCGCCATGCCGGTATAATGCATGCCGCAGACGGCGGCGCCAATGAGCAACGCAGCGAGTGTCCGCCAGAGGATGTAGAACGGGCTGGCCAGGCGCGCCAGGCGGAAGACGATCCACAGGGCCGCACCGGATGCGCCGATGGCAATGGCGATGGAAAGCAGGAACAGCGAGGGGATATAACGCGTGGCTGCATCCATCTCCATGGCCGCCATGCCGGTGTAATGCATGGCGCAGATACTAAAACCAAGCAATAGCGCGCCGACCGCCAGGCGGCGTCTCGAAAATTGCGTCGCCCAGGTAATCTGCAATACGCCGTAAGCAGCCCCTACGGCAATGACCATCGACAGCCCGGTCAGCCACGGATTATATTGATGTGCCATCGCCATGTCATAAGCCAGCATGCCGATGAAATGCATCGACCAGATGCCCGCGCCCAGCGCAAACGCGCCGACCCAGTGCAGCATTCTTTTTTCCTGCACCGTCGGCGCGCTGACGATATGCGTTGCCAGCGTCAAAGCAGTATAGGCACCAAGCGAAGCAACAATATAGGACGCCAGTACCAGCAGGGGGACGTATTCCCCGGTGGCGATTCCCGCAGGCAATGGGCCGGTAATGAAGAATTGCTCAAGCATCCGTTAACCCTCACGCGCAGGATTTATGGTGATGGACGCCGCTGCCCTGGATGTAGTTCCGCAGCATTTCCTTCTTGAATGGCTTAGATACGAAGCCCTTTGCGCCAGCGGCGAGTGCTTTGTTAATGGTTTGCGCGTCGTCGTGGCTGCTGAACATCACCACGAAGGCGTCGGGATCGACCGTCATGATTTGATCGAGTACGGAAAAGCCATCTATATCCGGCAGGCCGATATCAAGAAACACTACGTCAGGGGCATGCAGTAGGTAGCTGGCAACTGCGCCGCGCGCATTCTCCTCGGTAATCATCGCATGGTTCTCTCCCAGCGCGCCTACCACTACACGCCGGGTCAGCGGATCATCCTCCACAATCAGCACATGGGCGGGGCAGCGCGCGCGGCGCAGTTTTTTAGCTTCCGCGAATACTCCCTGGAGCGAGCTAATTTCACCGAAATTGGCGGTATGCGTAATCATTGGATATTCTCCTTGGCTATGGTGGGGCAGCGCTCGATATATTGAAACAGCTTGTCGCGGGAAAAAGGCTTGGCCACGAATCCCTTGGCGCCACGGCTCATGGCCTGCAAAATGTTTTCCCGGTCGGCATTGCCGGAAAGCATGACCACATATGAGTTCGGATCGAGCGCGATGATCTTCTCCAGCAGCTCATGGCCGGTAACATCCGGCAGGTTGATATCGAGAAACAATAGATCGGGCGCAAGATCGGCATAGGTAGCAAGTGCGCCATCAGCGCTTTCCAGCGACGTGAGCTTGAATTGCTTCTGCAATACGTTATCCACCAACCGGCGCGAGAATGGATCGTCTTCGATCATCATCAGGATTGGTTCGCCGCGCGCCGCGCGCAATGCGGCGATCTCGTGAGCGCTTCGGCTTGCGCTTTGTTCAAGAATTCCCTGGCGCTTGCGCGCCGTGTCCGCTGCCGCCTGTTCCTGCGCCTGCCGTTTCGTAGTCATCTCTTCCGTTTTACGGCTAGATACGAGTTTCTTTTCAAGCAGCAGCATTAATGCGCCGGTCTGCAGTGCGAGGTCATACAATTCGCCGATATGCTCCGCCGGTTGAATCTTAAACGCGGTGGCCACTGCCAACATGGTTTTTTTACATTCCTTGACGGAAGCTACATTCGTCAGCAGGAAAATCTCCCCATCTTCACAAAAATACAGGTTAGTGCCGGGAAGATATTCTTGTGCCTGTGCGATGATGATCCGGCGCGTTTGCTCTGTATTGCCATCCACCGGATGAATGCGTATGCAGTGTTTACCTTCCGGATCGGGCAGGCTCTTTAATGCTTGGATCAGTTTGCTGCTGGCTTGCTCGTCGATAATAATCATGAATCTCTCCTATGTATTCATGATACCGCATACCGCCTTTTTCCCCGTGATAATAATATTCGATAACTTACAGATATTTAATGATTTTGCTAAAATTTTAGCTAAATACAATAGTTCTAAAATGAGAAAAATAGGCACTATATTCTCATTTTGCTACTAAGCCATTTGTGTTATTATGCTCTATGCCCCATACTATCCTTATTGGTGAAGACGAGCCCCTGCAGCGCAAAATGCTTACGACGCTGCTTACCAAGAAACTGGGCTATAAAATCATCGCCGCAGAAAACGGCCAGGAAGTGCTGCGGCAGGTAGAGCGCAGCAATATCGGCGATATCAGTGTCGTGCTGCTCGACCTCGATATGCCGGAAATGGATGGCTTCGAGACACTTAAAGCGCTTCGTAAATACCGCCCCGATCTGCCGGTGTTGATCCTGACGGCGCGGGATGACACCGCCGCTGCCGTCGAGGCCATCAAAGCCGGAGCAAGTGATTTTATCGTCAAACCCGCCGATCCGGCGCAACTGGATGTGGCGCTAAAGAATGCCTTTCGCCTATCCGGCTTATCGCGCGAGCTTACCCGTCTCAAGCGTGACCGCGAAGGCGCGCTCGGCTTTCATGACCTGGTCGGGCATGACGGCGGGCTGGCGCAAGCTATCGGCTATGCGCGCAAAGCGGCGGCATCCGATGTGCCCATTTTAATGACCGGTGAGATCAGCACCGGCAAGGAGCTGCTCGCGCGCGCCATCCACGGCGAAAGCAAGCGCATCGGTGCACCGTTCATTACCATTCACTGCGGCGCGATACCGCAGCAGTCGATTGAAAGCGTATTGTTCGGTCAGGCAAGCGCAAGCGGACGCAGCCTTGGTAAGTTCCGCGAGGCGGAGCGCGGCACCATTTTTCTCGATGATATTCACGCCCTGCCGCATGATGCGCAGGTGAAACTGTTGCG
Organism: uncultured Rickettsiales bacterium; assembly: GCA_964644885.1. Classification (GTDB taxonomy): domain Bacteria; phylum Pseudomonadota; class Alphaproteobacteria; order Rickettsiales; family JACKKO01; genus CAZXYG01. The sequence continues at coordinate 17,894 of CAZXYG010000021.1, read as the reverse complement.
CGTGTTGCAGCAACGCGAAATCGAGCCGGTGGGCGCGGACAAACCGGTGAAAGTGAATGTGCGCGTCATCTCAGCGACCGACCGCGATTTGAAGGAAGAGGTGAAGGCGGGGCGCTTCCGCGAGGATTTATATTTTCGCCTGAACGTTCTTACCATTGCCATGCCCTCACTTAGAGAGCGCAAGCAGGATATCCTGCCGCTGGTGGATTATTTCCTGCACCGACTTTCTTCGCTGGATGGGCTACCGCTCAAAACCCTTACCGCTGATGCACGACATTACCTGACCGATTACGCCTGGCCGGGCAATATGCGCGAGCTGGAAGGGCTGATCCACCGCGCGCTGGTCTTAGGCGAAGGGCAAATCATCGACCGCACCCTTCTTAAGCAAATTCACGAGACAGATTCTGTTTCCGGTTCCGCAGCGCCTACCGGCATACATGTCGTGCTCAAGAAAGCCAACGGCCTGCCCAAGACAATGGCCGAAATCGAAGCGGAAGCCATGCAGAAAACATTGGAACAATACGATGGCAACATCACCCGCGCATCGGAAGCGCTCGGCATCGCCAAATCCACTTTCTACCGGAAGATAAAGAATGCCATGCAGGCGTGATGATAATTGTCCCGCAACGATACGCTGCTGCTAAAGACATTGAAATATTTCGCTATTAAATC
>CAZXYG010000021.1:16255-17212 GCA_964644885.1 uncultured Rickettsiales bacterium | reverse complement strand
ACGCCATCCGTTTTTACCCCATTAGAGCATTGCAATCGTCGCTGCGTTTTGTATTCTTTCGCCAAATGAGGCGGCGATATGGCAACCATCGAAACACGGCAAACGCCTGACGGTAAAATAAGCTACCGCGTGAAGATTCGCATTCGCGGTTTCCCCTCGGAATCCGCCACGTTTGAGCGCAAAACCGATGCAAAGAACTGGGCGGCGCAAACCGAAACGGCCATGCGCGAAGGGCGCTATTTCAAAACCACCGCCGCTAAGACACACACCGTCGCCGATCTGATCAAGCGCTATCTGGAATACCAAAGAACCCGTAACCCGAAGCGCGCCGAGAGCATTACGCCATACCTAGAGTGGTGGAAGGCGGAAATCGGCATGTACGCATTGGCCGACATTACCAAGACGCTAATCATCGAGAAGCGCGATAAATTGATAACCACCGGCAAGAACGTAGAGAAACGCGCCACCGCGACCGTTAATCGCTTCATGGGTACGCTCAGTCATGCTTTTAGTGTGGCCGTCAATGAATGGGAATGGCTGAACGAGCACCCTATGAGCAAAATAGCCAAGCTGCCGGAACCGCGCGGGCGGGTGCGTTTCTTAAGCGACGACGAGCGCACGCGCCTGCTCAATGCCTGTAGCGCCATCAATAGCGAATACATCTACCCGCTGGTGGTGCTGGCGCTCTCCACCGGCGCGCGCCACGGCGAGTTGATCAATCTGCAATGGAAGGACGTGGATTTCAAACGCAAGGCCATTGTCCTGCACGATACCAAGAATAGCGAACGGCGCGTGCTGCCCCTGGCACATCACGCGTTGGAACTGATGCAGAAACAATATGAAGGCCGCGACAAGGTTAGCCCACTGGTGTTCCCGTCGCCGCGTGACCCCAGCCGCCATTGGGAAAGCCGTGGCGCCTGGTTGACGGTGATCGAAAAAGCGAAACTGGAAGATTTC
>CAZXYG010000021.1:15258-16245 GCA_964644885.1 uncultured Rickettsiales bacterium | reverse complement strand
TAGCGCCGCCAGTTACCTTGCCATGAACGGCGCCTCCATGAACGAAATCGCCGAAGTGCTGGGTCACAAAACGCTGGCGATGGTCAAGCGTTATGCGCACCTTTCCGAAGTGCATACGGCGAAGGTGGTGGAGAGCATGAATAAAAAGATATTCGGATAGATGTATGTTGGAAGAAAAGAACTATCCAATTGATTATGAGGCATATGACCTAAAATCGCTGTTTAGCATCAGGAAAGCGGCGTTGTTGTGGTATGATCTGGAAATAATACAGGAAAAATACCGAAAACGCGTTGATATGCTCGAAGAGGAGCTAAAATCTGACATTTTTATTGGCAAATTAAAATATCGGACGCTTACTGATTATCAAAAATCGGAGGCGGAGTTATATAAGCTGCCGACTCTTTTTAATGATTTTACGGATTGCCTATCAAGAGAAGACCTTAGAGCTTGGGCGATTGCGCGTGGACATCGACCAAAATTTCTCTTCCCTGAAGACAGAGGTGCAGAGTTTCGTCAGCATCAAGAAATGATTCCACCTGAGGCGCCGAAAAAGCCCATCGCACCACGGCCCAATCAAATCATAAAAGCCTGCTGCCAAACCGTTGCATTAATGTTGTGGGATCAGAATCCAGCTTACTCTCAAAAGCAGATCGTTGCTCATCCTGCGATGAAAAAATACGGCTATCAAAATGCAACTTTTGATGAACGCACTCTTTTACTTTGGGTTTCAGATGTCGACCCCAGGCCCCCTGAAGTAAAGAAAACGCCTTTCAGTAAAAAGGCGGAAATAGCCTAATTTGCTTACAGTCTATGCATAGACTGTAACAGTGTAGGCGTAGACTGCATAGCCAAACCACATCATCTAAATGAAATTGCTCCGTATCCGACGATGTTGTCGGACATCTAACGATAAGGAGCAAATCATATGGATACCAACGATTCCCCGCTGCCGAAAACCAGGCTCATCCCCGTTACCAAATGGAACG
>CAZXYG010000021.1:0-15248 GCA_964644885.1 uncultured Rickettsiales bacterium | reverse complement strand
CTGCGGCCGTCGCGTGCTGATCGACGAAGCGGCCTTCTTCCAATGGATGGAGGAGCAAAATGCGAAGCGCTAATCTCGATTTCAAAGCGTTGAACCGGCTGGCATTGCAGAAAATGCCAGCCGTGCTTGGACGATTCCTGCCCGGCGGCATTACGCGCGGGCAGGAATACATCGCCCGCAACCCCACCCGCGCCGACCGCGCACTGGGGAGCTTCAAGGTCAATATTCACACCGGCCGCTGGGCCGATTTCGCTACCGGCGACGGCGGCGGCGACATTATCAGCCTGGTGGCCTATGTCGGCAATACCGGCCAGATGGAAGCGGCCAGGCTGGTGCAGGAGATGATCGGGGGAAATCATGCCTCATGAAGATCGATTCTTGCTCGCTGCGGCGGATTGTACGGTTGATTTCCGGCATCATGAGTGGGGACAGCCTACTACCGTTTGGCCCTACCATAATACGAATTGCGATCTGTTGGGCTTTACCTGCCGATATGATCCGTCCGCCACGAGTAAGCAAATACTGCCCCGTACCTTATGGAGCACGGCTCGCGCGCCGGACGGCGAATGGCTATGGCGCAGCTGGCCGGAGCCTCGGCCTTTGTATGGGTTGGATAAGCTGGCCTCCTACCCATCGGCAAAGGTAGTGGTATGCGAAGGCGAGAAAGCGGCGGATGCCGCACAGCATTTATTAATGGTGCCGGATTACGTCTGCATTACCTCACCAGGCGGTAGCAATGCGGCACATAAAGCGGATTGGTCGGAAGTGGCTGACCGCGAGATTATCATCTGGCCGGATCACGATGAACCGGGGCAAAAATACGCTCGGGCGGTAGCGCAGATATTGAGTGCTCATAATAATGTGAGCATCCTCAGCCCACCGGCGGATAAATCTTCCGGTTGGGACGCGGCGGACGCACTGTCCGAAGGGTGGCATTATGCATGACGAGCTTAAATCCATGCTGGAAAATGCAAAACCCCATACCCCACCCACTGACATTACTGACAGTGGCGAGGTAGCGTCAGTATTGTCAGTGCCGGGTGGGGGCGATTGGCCCGATCCCATCCCTCTTAAGAGCCAGTTGTTGCCGGTGGAGCCGTTACTGCCCGAGATGATACCCGAACCGTATCGCGCGCGGGCGATGGACATCAGTCACCGCATGCAAAGCCCGTTGGATATGTCTGCAACGACCATGATCGCATTTACGGCAAGCATTATCGGCAGCGGTTGCAAAATGCGCCCGAAGCGGAGGGATGACTGGTCGATCACGCTTAATCTTTACGGTGCGCTGATCGGCAGGCCAACCGTCATGCTTAAATCCCCCACTTTGGCCGAAGCGCTTAAGCCGCTGCTGCGCCTGGAGGAAGAATCGAGGGAAGAATACGAAACGGCTAATAAATATCACGGCGCCAAAAAGGAAATGTTCAAAGCGGAGAAGGACGCGTTGAAGGACAGCATGGCAGCGGTGGCCAAGAAAAAATCCTCCGGAAACCTCAGCTCCGAGCTTTTGATCGAGCAATACGCGAATATGCAAGAGCCGGAACCGCCAAAACAGCGGCGCTATCGCACCAATGATGCATCCGTCGAGAAGCTTTCCGAGCTGCTAGCCGAGAATCCGCGCGGCATGCTGGTCTTTCGCGATGAGATTTCCGCCCTGCTCAGTTCCTGGGAAAAGGAAGGCAAGGAAACGGATCGCATGTTTTTCCTGGAAGCATGGAACGGATTTAACAGCCAATATGCCGACCGCATCGGACGCGGCACCATTTATACGAAAAATCTTTGCGTCTCGATATTCGGCGGCATTCAACCGGATAAGTTACTATCGTACCTCAATATGTGCCGCAAAGAGAATGACGGTATTTTTCAGCGTTTTCAATTATTGGTCTATCCCGACGAACTGCCCGGCTGGGAATTGGTGGATGAGAGGCCGAATCTCGTGGCGACGGAACGGGTATGGAAGATTTTCAAACGTTTAAGTGAAATGGATTTTGCGGAATACGGTGAAACGGAGCCGGAAAAAGAAACCGCGCCCTATTTCCGTTTTGCGCCCGACGCTCAGGAATTATTTTTCGAATGGTTGCACAGGCTAGAGCTGGAAAAACTACGCGGGAATACCGTGACCGATCCGATGCTGCTGGAGCATTTCGGTAAATACCGCAAGCTCATGCCCGCACTGGCCTTGATCTTTCACCTCATCGAAATCGCCGACGGTACTGCCAGCGGCAGCGTCACGCTGGCTTCCGCCGAACGCGCGGCGAAATGGTGCGATTATCTGGAATCGCATGCGCGGCGCATCTATAGCATGGTGGATGGTCTGCCCATGAAAGCCGCGCAGGCGCTGCTTGCTAAGATTAAAGCCGGTGAACTTGGCGAGCGTTTTACCTTGCGCGACATCTACCGTCGTCAATGGTCGTTGCTCACCGATCGGGAAATTGTCCAGGCCGCATGCGATACGCTGATCGCCTATCATTGGCTGCGGGAAGAAAGCATCACCATGCCGGTCAATCTGCGCACGCGGGTAGAATACGCGGTAACGCCGAAACTGAAGCGCAAGAGCTGACAATACTGACGCGGCAGGGGTAATGGCAGTATTGTCAGTAGGTGATACCCCCACATTGAGCCTTTCGGGTCCTTCTCGACCGAAACCTATACGGGGACGCTACGCCCGGCATTTCGCTAGCGACAGGATTCCACGATGCATTTCGTTTCGTTATTCTGGCAATGAATTGGCGGATTTCCTTAGATCTGTAGCAATAGATACCGAAATAGCAGCTGGTCTGTATGCGCAAGCGAAATGGTATGGGCAGACTGTTATTATTGTGAATATTCGTGATGTATCGCCATCACTTTAGGCGCCTGCAAAGTGGATAGCATTTGATGCACAAAACCGGCAACAACCTGCACAGATGCGAACAAAATCATGCTCGCGACGCGAGGCGCTGGTATTTAGAATTGAGGGGGAACTCCATATTCGGCCAATTCTTTCGGTACGGTTATTTGGTATTTTGCAACGTACACACCATTCTTAATCAGGCTGCGTTTTCCTTTACCAAGATCGACTTTTTTTAGGTCAATGTATTTCATCCAGGCATGTCCAGCCTTATCAGCAAGATAAAGAAACAACCGCTTCACTTTGATAGAAGAGCAATGCTCCAAAAGCTGCTGAATGACTTTTGGCCGAAGGGTGGTGGCAATTTCCATGATCTCATAGCATTCAAGCAGCATTTGCTTGTGTGGAGTAAGATAAAGACATTCCATTATCGCGCGTTCTGCGCTTGAAATATTAATGCCAAAGCCATTCACTTCGATATCGCTAACCGCCATATCAGGGGGCAGGAAGGAGGTGGAATAATAATCAATCTTCACTTGCCAGTCGTGCTTATTAAACCACGCAGGCAGTTTCTCTTTATCGCCGCCAAACAGAACAGCCCTCGTAGGCGCGAGTTCTAAATAATGTGCCATACCTAATAAGGAAAGAGCTGTTCTACCGCCAATGTGTATGCTTAGGCCCGAATATTTTCGTAACGCATAAAGTGCACCTCGATAATCCACAATGTCACCAAAACGAATCATTGCGCCGGTGCCTATAGACTTAAGCCATTGGCTTTTGCGATACCGTTTTTGTAAATCCAAACTATAGCCTTGTGATACAAGCCAAGAGGATAGAGCCACTGTTCTTGGTGGCATGATATTCAGCAATTTGTTTATTTTTGTTCGATTATCAGTACTCATAGTACCTATATAGCATTAATTATAAACTTTGTCAATAACCCACAATCATTCTATGCTCATTACATGAGCACACAAAAGCACATCAAGCCCAGCGATGCACGGTCATGGTTATCATGTAGTCGTCGCGTCTGGTTCGATAATAATACACCGCCGGGCATGGAGCAGGTCGAAGCCAATCCATTTGATCAGCTGATAATGACCATGGGTATGCGCCACGAATGGAACGTGAGGCGCCAGCTGGAAAAAGAGCACCAGGTGGTGGAGGCCATTTCGCCCGAGCACACGAAAGCGCTGATGGAGGCTGGAGTGGAAATCATCTATCAGCCGAAGCTGGTAGATCAGGCGTTGGGCATCGCTGGCGATCCCGATTTTGCCATACGCACGCCGACTGGTTATCAAGCTGCCGATGCCAAGCTTGCGCGCAGCGGCGATAAAGACGAAATCCAGATTCAGCTGGCCGTATATCGCAAATTACTCGGCAATAATCTGCCAGCCTTAGTGATACATGGCAACGGCACCACCAGCGAAATCGGCGATGGCGCCAATAAACTGGCGGATGAGTTTCTGCAAGACATGCGCCAGATTCTCGGACACGAAACGAAACCTACCGCGCGATACGCGCATAGCAAATGCTCGATCTGCAGCTATATCGGCATCTGTAAGCCGGAGTTTGAGCAAAAACAGGAACTCACGCTGATCTACGGCATCGACTCCCGTAATGCGCCACATTTAGAGGCGCAGGGCATCACCACCATCCGGCAACTAGCAGATACTGATCCCGAGGCCATTTCAGATGTGCCGTATCTCAAAGGCCCAAGAAATAAGCTAAAAGCGGTGTTGCAGGCGAAATCCTATTTCACCCACGAGACGCACCGCATTGGCGATATTCAGCTACCCACCGGTACATGGGTGCATTTTGATATCGAAGATAATCCGCTCAATGATTCCGGCGATGATCATGTTTACCTATGGGGCCTGCTCAAGCCACCCTATGGCTGGCCGAGTTTTGAGTATGTATGGACGGATGGGCACGAGCAAGATCAGGCCGGGTGGCTGGCATTTTTAGACGCAATTTCCCGACTTAAAGAGCAGTATACCGATCTGGTCATTTGCCATTTTTCCCATCATGAACTCACGAAGATCAAGCGCTATGCAAAGCGTTACGCAATGGAAGCACACCCTATTGTTGCTTGGCTGCTGGGCGATAACTCACCTTTATTCGATATCAAAAAGCCCATTATGGAGGCGCTGGTATTGCCTTTGATGGGCTACGGCCTCAAAGCAATCTGCAAACATGAAGGGTTGGTGAATTTTCAGTGGAGTGACGATGAATCTGGCTCGCAGTGGTCGATCGTGCAATACGTCAATTACCTGATAGAGCCGCTGAAAGATCGCCGCGAGCAGATGAAAAAAGACATCCTCACCTATAACTTCGATGACGTGATGGCGACGAGGAAGGTGGAGGAGTGGTTGCGAAAACTCTAAGCAACGCGCGAATATGGAAATCCATTCTTAATTTGATAGGCTAAGAATTGTCCCTTCGAAGGCGATGCAAGGAACTCTTCGTATATATTCCGACCAACGTTATAATATTGGTAAATGGTTCCATTTTTAAATTCAACTTCCAGAGTTTGAGAAGTATCGTCATACCCCACAGAAATTAGGTTTGATGATGCTACGGGTTCTCTTTGCATAATTAGTCCTCCTCCCCGCTATGGTCAATGATTTCCCTTGTGATTTCAATATCAGGATTTTTAGGCAACACCGGCGATTGCGCTCGCCATGACGCTGCGATCAGCTGATATATTTCGGTCATATATATTTCCGGCCGTCTTTTCTCCTGCCATTGCTGCGCCACATTGGGGTCTTTGCTGTTAGGTGTTTTTTCCGGCATGATTATCCGGCAACGTAATGGCAATGTAGCTGCTTCTCCTGTGATAATTGCTTCACCCGTTCTAAGAATGGGCAACATATCCATTAATCCCGCTAGGTTGTCGGGTAATGTCCCTTTGACTTTCTGTCGATCCTGTTGATTGGAAAGGCGGAGCGCAAAAAAAGTTCCACACTGAGATAAAATGGTTTCGTCCACTTCAGAGGGGCGCTGACTTACAATCATTGCGCCGATACCATATTTGCGACCTTCTTTAACGATTTGCTGCACCATCGCGCTAGCGCTGCTTTTTTCCTCATGTAAATAGCGGTGGGCTTCTTCCATCACCACCAGTAGCGGACGATCCATGCCGCCTTCACTTTTTTCTCGGCTCCAAAATAGCGCCGTGTAAATAATTTTTAGAATTGACCCAATGAGTCGTATCAACACCGTGCTGGGCACACCGGAAAGATCAAGAATAGTGATAGGTTTTTCATGCCCTAGCCATGATTGAAGCAATTCGGGCAAATCTTTTTCTGTATTACCAGCTAAATCCGGTTCCCACTTATCGGGATGTAGTAGAAAATCGTATTGCTTATCCAGTAACCGTGATCTTACCTGACTAAGCTGCCTTTTTATGCCTGGTACGCTAGTTGGTAAATACGGGCCTTGATTGCCTAAACTATGTGGCTGATATTTAGGTGCCGTAAGCGTATTAGGATCGCCAGGATCAGAACTGGTGGGTTGCGTTCTTGCTAAATCGGTAAACGTCACCACTTCCAAATTTATTAAGTCATGCCACAGCTGTTTAAGACTGAAGGGTACGGGTGTATCAACTGTAAGAGAATTTAGATCAATACCGGTATATTCATTATTTTCACAGGTTTTCCGCTTAAGTTCTGTAATTTTATCATAGAAAAAAGTTTCTTGCGTATCCTTCAAATTACCGCCTAAAAAACTCACCAGGTCTTCTGCATCCAGTGCCCAATATGGGATTGATAATTTGTTTTCTCCTTTATTGGGATCAACACGAAACACGCTGGCCACATCCGACAAAGCAGAGGAATATTCTCCATGAATATCGAGTAACAAAATACGCGCGGAATGATAGCCTTCCGTTCCTGAATTGGCAGAAATAGATCGTAGTAAACTTGCGACAGTGGTGGATTTACCTGAGCCAGTTGAGCCTAATACAGCAGAATGCCTGGTAACTAAGCGACTTAAATCAATTTTGACCGTAATATTTTCTGCGCTTGATAGCCTTCCAATTTCGACATGACCATCCTTTACGCTACCATATATTCTTTTTAGATCATCATCAGTAACTAGATGTGCTGCGTCCCCAACATTCGGATGTTGGCTTATTCCACGTTCGAATGAAGAACCAACCGATTCGCCTGTAAGCTGTACCTTAACCCAGCGACCACTTGCAGTCGTGCCATCAACATTTTCCGGAACTGCATCCGCACCGACCTCACAAACAATACCGAATAAATCTTTATACCCCTGGGGAATGCGAATAAAGCTTCCAACCTGGCCCACTCTGTACGTAGTCCCATTGATGATCGCCAAGCCGGACGATATTGATTCGGATAGGTGGATACTTGCCGTCGCACCCGATACAGCAACAACATTTCCTAAAAATGTTGAAGCAGTTTTCATTAAAGCGCCTGTACATTTAGATTAACAGGTACGGAAGAATATGTTTGGTCAGATTTTGAAAGTGCAAAAAAGTGAGCAAATGCACTGAAATCACCCAAGGTTAAAAGTAGTTTTTTGGGGTCGCCACGCGTACCCCAAAAAGTTGCTCTGATATTATCCCAATCTTTATTTTCATTGTTTTTGCCTGGCTCCCATTTACCGGCAACACAGCTGATTATAGCCTTATCGCTGGCATATACGCTAAAATTTGGTCTCTTGGCCGCCAGCGCTACTGCTGCATTTTCTTTTTCTAGTTCCTGAAATTGGCAGGCGAAAACACGTGCAGCTGGATTTGCGGCTAATGCCTCGCTAATAACCGCCGAAATATGTGCGTCCTTATATGAAAACCCGCAGCTTAAAAGGAGAGTATCCGGGGTCATAAGGAATTTACGCAGGCGATCGAATAAAGCCGTATAAGGAAGCTTTTGTATGTGATCATATTTTAGATGGTCAGGATAAATCATTTCGGCATGATCTCTACCTTTGCCCGAAACAAATTCCTCTCGCTCGTTATGTCCCCATCCTAATGATCCATGAAGTTTCCACAGCCGCGCCCACCGTGAAGGCAGTGAGTCGTTATTGGCTATAGTGGCAGCATCAAAAAATGGTTCGTGCGAGCCGCTGAATCCGCAAAAATAAGGTATCTTTGCCATTTCGAGCGCTTCTTCCATGAGCAAGTCATAATTGGATGTAAAAATTTCCACAGCAAATTCTCGATCAGTACCCCCGATCCATCCTGCCAATCGATTATAGGCTGTCGTATTTGAAGGTAGCTTGGGGTTTACAATGCTACCAATTTTATTGCAGATTGACGTTCCTAGCTTATCAAATGCATCTTGATTATGGATACCGAATTTGTGTTGGGTGTCCCTAAGCACGAGTGCCAGAGAGCGGGTTTTTGAAAGAATTTCTTCGATGTTCGGAGTATGCTTAAATGTTCCAAGCACTTCCTTAAGCACAAGTTTTTCCTGATCGGTTAATCCGTCTTGTACTTGTTTAGTAAGCCCCTCAATTGCTGGGATTAGTGGCGTACCATTATCGGCCAGCTTACCATCGTTATCGACCTTAATACCAACCGGAGCACCGGCACCAAGCAAAATTCCTATACGTTTCTTCCCTTGCGCTAGAATTTGACGCAAATCGGACATGTATTGGTCTAAATTATGTATTGTTTCCGGCATGGATTTACTGCTCTCTACGCGTTCTTGATTATACCGAAAACACTTTCATCACCTCATCCCCCAAATGGTTGATGACTTTGACGGCAACGCGGCCCGAGGTTGGTTTATCGAAGGGACGAGAAGTGTCGCTGTTTAGGCTTTCCCATGCATCTGCATCTACTTCGGCTTTCAGGGTGGTCTTAAGTGCCTTGTAGGGATCATTGGCGCCAAGAAAATAGGCATGGCGGACGAAGAAGCTTTCTTCATTATAATCCGTATCGATGAACCATAACGCGATGGAATCCGGCCCGCCGGACTCCACTTCGCCGGTTTGCGGCTTGAACACATCGACACCCAGCACTTTTACCTGAATCTGACCGTTGTCCACTTTTTCGATGCGGATATCTGGCTCGCCAAATACTACGAAAAGATTGCCCGCGCCGGTGTTCTTAAGGTCGCCTGCCATATGCAAGTCCATATTCATGCGGGCTTTAAGCACAGGAATACGGCCTAATTTATCGAACTCGGCAGAGTGAGCGTCAAAGTTAAAGGCGCAGGCGATCAGCACATCGAAATCGGCATCACCCGCTTCGCGCGCGGCAGCGACGAGATCGGGACGAGAAACGGTACCAAATTCGGGGCCGATAAAAATACCAGCGCGTCGTTCTTTGCCGCCCTCCATATATTTGCCTTCGGCACAAATAAATGACCCTGGCCAACCGGTAACGCTTGTAAACTGGATACGGTCTTCCTTATGCGCCTGCTGCACGCCAGCGGTGCGGAGGTTTTCCAGCACCATCTGTGCAAAATCCATCATAGCATCGCTTTTATCCGGCGCATTATAATTACCCTCGGAAGCATTGAGGATATCGATCAGCTCATCATTTGTGCCAACCGCCATTACGCGATGAGGGGAAAGGCTTTCGACGGTAAATGGCCCAGCGACACGTACTTTATTAGTATCGTTGTAAGGTTTATCGTAGAGGTATTCGAATTCCGCTTTGGCGGCGATGGAAGCGTCCATTTCCCTCTGGCGGTTCATCCGGGCTTCCCACCATTCTTTGTGAAGTTTTTTGGCGTCCGCGCTCCATTTACCATCTGCTTCGCGGGGAATTTCCCATTCTTGCCATTTTTTATTCAGCTTCTCGCGTATTGGCTCCAATACTTGCTGCCATTTGTCCCAAATCACATCGATTTCGGCATTGTTGGCAATGGATTTAAGGGTGATATGTGGTACGCGCTCATACACAAATCCGAGGCGCACATTGCCGCGCGTAGGTGATTCTTTAGGAATAGTACGAGTAATTTCCGCTTCTTTACGCTGGCCTTCGGGCGAATCCGCCAGCAGGTAATACGGGTAACGCGCGCCCATGATACGTGAACGAGCAAGCGCTAGAGATACGCGGGATGTATCCATAGTAATCCAGCGTCTTCCCCATTGCTCAGCAACACAAGCGGTTGTGCCGCTGCCGCAGGTAGGGTCAAGTACCAGATCACCTGGATCTGTGGCCATTAGAATGCAGCGTTGAATTATTTTCTCTGCTGTTTGAACTACATATATGCGGTTCGCCGCACCACCCGTATCTTCCCAAACATTTGTAAGAATTGTATATCCGAAATCGATTTGGCGACGTGCATATCTAATTTGATTCTGGCCAGTAAGTATCCTATCCGCTGCTTGTAAGCGCTTCATGCCGGTAGCATTAGTCTTCCAGCTGTTATTAATACTAGGTCGGTATGTTTTTCCTAGGTGTTCAAAAGAAAAAATTTGTGTTTGAAAGGTGCCTCCGCCAGTTAAATCCGCACTGAAAACAGTATCTTCATCCACCTCACGTTTTTGCCACTGGTGTCGAAACTTAACAACTGATTTGTTTTTTGCGTAAAATAAAATTGTATCAGCAATATTTTCTAACAATTCTCCTTTCTGACTACCTTTCTTTTTTACTGTTATAGCTACGACAAAGTTATCCTCTCCAAACACCTCATCCATCACAGCGCGTACGCGATGTACATTCTCATCTCCGATTTGCACAAAAATGCTGCCGCTATCGTGCAATAAATCGCGCGCGATGGTTAGGCGGTCGCGAATGTAAGTGAGGTAGGAATGGATGCCATCGCGCCAGGTATCGCGGAAAGCCTTCACCTGCTCTGGTTCGCGGGTGATATGATCGGCTTTGCCGTCTTTTACGTCGCGGCTGGTGGTACTCCACTGAAAGTTGCTGTTGAATTTGATGCCGTAGGGCGGGTCGAAATAAATACACTGCACCTGTCCACGCAGGCCTTCGCGCTCGGCAAGGCTAGCCATGACGGAGAGAGAATCGCCCAGGATCATCCGATTCGACCAGTGCTGGTCATGTTGGTAGAACTCGGTTTTGGCCTCTAAGTCCGGCAATCCATTGAAATCAGCAAATAGATCAGGAAATTCCGGCGCAACTTTTTCTTTACGCAACGCGGTTTGCTTCTTGAGATCATCAATAAGCACCTTGGGATGGACTTTTTCTTGAATATATAGCGGTGGCGCCTGCACAACCAGGTCTGACCAATCCTGCAGATCCTTGCCCTTCCAAACAAGCTGCGGATCGAGGTCTTTATTGCGTCGCTCATAGGCCACGCGTATGGGAGATTTATCTTCCTGCGTCATTACTGATTCAAATTCAGCCGTGGGGATATTTTTACGCTTAGCCTCTTTATGGGTCAGCGTTTTGACTTCAAGGCTTTTGGATTTGGTTTGTTTAGCCATTTGTTTCCCTTACGAATCGAGCGTATCTGGTCTGCTGAGTGCTTTGCGGCCATCAGAAGCAACGCGACGCTCAACCTTCTTAATATCTTCAGCCGGAGCAAGGTTTTCGGGACGAATGCCGCGATTAATCAGCGTTTCACGGACTGCTTTATTATTCGTAACATGCTCGCTGGAAATCGCGGCTTCTGTTCTCATGCCTTTTTCTTTGGCATTGAAGATCGTGATCTCGGTCGCGAAGTCTTTTGCTTTCAGAATAATGGTTGGTGCAAAGTCTGCCAGCGGTCTACTATCAGGCACCTTCCATTGTGCTTTCATCGCCTGTGTAGACTTACCAAACAACGCATGATCGCCTTTGCTGCGAATCAGAGCAAAATTCTGATTGCCGCCTGTTTGCTCATAAATAATCCCAGAAAGTTCCTTCTCTGTTTCCGTCAATTTCTTTCGTGCTTCCAGACGCTCTGCTTCAAGCATACGCTGCTCAATCAGTTCTGCTTTGCGGGTTTGCATCGCAAAATAGGTTTGGGCAAATGCAATTTCTGGCTTGGAGGGTTCGCCATTTTGGGCGATGAGATAGCAGGCATAACGCGTAAGCATGATGTCATCGACTGGTCTTTGTGTACCAGAACCGATCTCAACCATTTTGTTGACATCAACAAAATGGTCTTGGATAGCATGACCTGAGACTTCACAAGCGGTTTTTGCTTTAGAAACAACATTTTGGAAATTTCGCCATTCTGCATAACCCAGCAGATGCTGAATATCGCGGGCAAGCCAATATTCTACGCCAGTCTCTGTTTGTTGCGCATGCCCCTCAAATGTCAGAGTTAATTCTTGTACGATTTCGGTTTTCATTATGCAGCCTCCTTGCGCGCATAGGACGCGATTAGTTCGTTAAATTCTTTCTCGATTTCATAGATTGAGCGAAACTCTACGAATTCCCAGCGCCCGAATTTGCCCAAATTATTCACCCCTGGTACCCAGTAAGCACGCATGGTATTGGCTTTTACTTGTGCGTCCTGCCCACGAAAACCTTTGATTTCAACAATAAGATTCAGCGGTATATCCTGACCGTCGTCCACCTGTACGATAAAATCAGGAATATATTTGCGCGGCACGCTGCCCATTAGATACGGCACCTCAAAGCCGAGATTCTGATTTTTAACATAGGAGCGTACCTGCGAATGCCCTTCGGCAACCCGGCAAAATTCTGCCTCCCAATCCGAATCACACACAACCCAGTTGATGTGGCATTTACGCGGATCGGTCTGCCAGCGGGTTTCTTTGGAGGTAGTGAAATTCACATAGGCGGTGGAGCCGGTAGGGTTATATGCGTCCAGAATAGCTTTGACCGGTTTCTCTCCCACCATCGATTCAGTAATAGCCTGCTTGATACGCTCGGCGGCCAGGTCTGCAATTTCACGATAAATAACTTGGGCAGGGTATGTGCCACCTATGCATTTTAGATAGCCACCATCCAACCATTCACGCACAATGGATTTCAGCTGATTGAACAAATGTAATTTCGGTTCTTCGCCGGGATCGCGGTATTTCGTATAAAGCAAATGTTTGGCGAGATGGAAGGCTATGGTGGTGTTACGCATATCCTCCAGGTGTTTTAATGTTAAATCTACACCTTCGCCAATGATTCCCTGATTTTTTGTAACAGAAGGCCCTACCAAATCGGGAGTAAGCTTTAGCATCGAGTCTGCACCAAATTTGGCGCTGAGTTTATCTTTGGGCAGCTCTACACGGTAGCCTTCAACGCGTGGAAAACGAATTTCGAGATGATCGCGCTCAGGTTTTACCGCATGGACGCGAACGGTTTCACGCGGTTTAGCCGGTAAGGCAACAACGGGCTTCGCGGCAAAATCAAACGGTATGCCTAATACATCTGCATATTCGACATTAAACAACCCTTCTTCATTGAGATCATAAGATTGGCGACGCAATCCCCGGCCTACTACCTGTTCGCATAACAGCTGAGTGCCAAAAGCGCGGATACCAAGAATATGCGTAACAGTATTTGCGTCCCAGCCCTCAGTAAGCATAGAAACAGATACGACGCAGCGAATTCCTTCACCAAGCTTTCCTTTTTTACCGACCGTATTCATTACTTCGCGCAGCAAGTCTGTATCGGAGATATTTTCGCCAGCACGGATATCGCCTGTGCGCTCTACAATATCCCTGCGGAAACGCTCTATTTCATCCGCTGCCATTTCCCTAAAATCATCATCCAATGATTCGCCGGATTCCAACTGCTCACTATCGATCAATAACGTGCGTGGCCGTGATAGGCGGTTGCCATGTTCATCATAATTGCGAAATAGGGAGAGACGGCCATTTTCGAGGGTTTTCTTGCCGTAATCATCCTCTCGATGGAAACCGGAGATAAAATCATATACGAGCTTAGAAGTGGATGTATTGTTGCATACCACGATAAATACAGGTGGTACGCTTAGGCCTGCCTTTTCCCAAAGTTTGTAGGTTTCCTCATAATGTCCATAAAGCGCTTCAAGCGCAGTAATCAATAATGATGGCAGTTTCAGCGGATCATAGGCATTGCCTTTGGAACGGCCTTTCTTTGGCATCTCTTTGCCAATATTATCCCACAGATTACGGAATTGAGGTGTATCACCACCAGGAACGTTATCCGCCACCGGCACACGCGGCAATTTTACAATACCGCATTCGATTGCATCCATTAGCGAAAAGTCGCTAACAGTCCAAGGAAAGAGAGTACCTTCCGCATACCCGGAACCGCGTAAGAAAAACGGGGTAGCAGAGAGATCAAAGACTGTCTGCACGCTCAGCTTGCGCTTTACTGCTTCGATGCCTGAAATCCAAAGCCGCGCTGCTTCATTATTCTTTTTAGCCTCGTCCTTATCATCTCCTTTGAGATCATCCAGATCATCGTTTTGCGGTTTCTCACGGTAGCAGTGGTGAGCCTCGTCGTTGATTACGAGCATATTTTTGAGGCCCATCAGCTCCGGCATAACACGCTGGAGCATTTGGCCTTCTGTCTCGGTTGTTTCTAATTCGGGCCCTCTGCCTTGCAGGAGAGAGCGTCCCACTTTCGAGATTTCAATCTTCTCGCGCAGTTTAAATGCATGGTAATTCGTGATAACGATTTTAGCTTTATCAATATCAACCAACATATCGTTAGGAACGATCTCCCGATGCTTGTAATAACTATCGGGGTCATTGGGCATTAAGACACGCAGGCGATCACGAATAGTAATGCCTGGTGCGACGAGCAGAAATCCTCTCGAGAATTGTTTGCTATTGGGGTGGCGTACCGCGTTCACTGTTTGCCATGCAATGAGCATAGACATTACGGTGGTTTTTCCAGCGCCGGTGGCCAATTTTAGCGCAATACGCAATAACTCAGGATTGGATTGCTCATTAGCCCCTTTGATATGTTCCCAAAACTTGTTGCCTTTTGCGCCCAATTTGGGCGCCACTTCCATCAACCAAATAGCTGTTTCTACGGCCTCAATCTGACAAAAGAATGGCCGAACGTCTTGGAATTCATGATGGCGCCAATGATTTAATAATCGGGCGGTCTCCGGCGTAACCTGCCAATGCTCGGGATTTTTAAGGTTACGCCATTCATCTACATAGCGGCGAATTTCATTGATGATAGGAGTGGGGTTATATTCTTGCTCTTCACTGGATAAACCATCACCATAATCCAGCACCATTTCCGATTGTTCTTTACTACGGCGACGCTTTTTGGGCTTAGGAACTGGCGTTATTAATTCAGAACGACGGCGAGATTCTATGAGCCTGTTAGTAGGCTGGCCATCCTCGTCAAGCTCCCAATGTTTATTGGGATAGCCATAAGGAGAATTTAAAATTGGCCGTTCAAAAAATGTTTGGCTCATGCCTATCCTTATGACTTTCTTAAGCTGCTAGAAAGCTAGTTCCAATGCAATTGCAAGATGGGGTTTATTTATTCAAAATAGTGGAAACCCAATAGAAGGCAACTCCTTAGGTGTTTAGTCCCACTTTGTGATGGGCAGGGTTGGTTTTAAAACGTTCCGGT
>CAZXYG010000020.1:0-33447 GCA_964644885.1 uncultured Rickettsiales bacterium | reverse complement strand
CGCCTCGATGATGTCTTCCTTCTGCGGCAAAGCGAGTTTCTCCAGATTGGCGGCGAAGCAGGCGTGTTATAGGAAGGGGTAGAGAGTCAATATGCCCATTGAAATCCTGATGCCCGCCCTTTCGCCCACCATGACCGAGGGCACGCTTGCCAAATGGAACAAGAAGGAAGGCGATGTGGTGAAATCCGGTGAGGTAATCGCCGAGATCGAAACCGACAAGGCGACTATGGAAGTGGAAGCGGTGGACGAGGGTACGCTGGGGAAAATTCTGGTGAAAGAAGGAACGCAGGGCGTGCCGGTCAATCAGGCCATCGCGCTACTGCTCGAAGAAGGGGAGGATAGAAAGGCGCTGGAGAAGTATAAACCGGAAATCAGAAGTCAGAAGCCAGAAGCCAGTAAGGAATCGGGAATCGGGAATCGGGAATCACGAAAAGAACCGTCCAGAAAACATGCGCCTACACTAACACCGGCACCCGCACCAACGCCTGCCCCCTCACTCGCCCAGCGCCCGGTGCCAAGCGCCCAGCGCCGAGTGAAAGCCAGCCCGCTCGCCCGCCGCATTGCCGCCGAAGCGGGGATCGATCTTTCACAAGTCACAGGCACCGGACCGCACGGGCGCATAGTCCGGGCGGACGTGGAGGAAGCATCAAGGGGTGGCGGCGCGGGCGTTATACGGCGCAACCCGCAGGAGTTTTCTCAAGTGCCGCACAGCACCATGCGCCGCGCCATTGCGCGAAGGCTCACGGAATCCAAGCAGACCATTCCGCATTTCTATCTCACCATTGATTGCCGCATCGACGATCTGTTGGCGGCGCGAAAACAGCTTAACGATCACGCCGCGATGAAAGCAGGAAAAAACGCCGACCCGGCCTATAAGATTTCGGTCAACGATATGGTTATCAAGGCCGTGGCGCTTGCCATGCGGGATATTCCCGCGGTGAACGTCTCCTGGTACGACGACGCGCTGGCGCAGTATCATAACGTGGATGTTTCGGTGGCGGTGGCGACGCCGGGCGGGCTGATCACTCCCATCGTCAAAAATGCCGATCAGAAAACCCTGCCGCAGATTTCGGCTGAGATGAAGGAGCTGGCCGCGCGTGCGCGCAACATGCAACTCAAGCCTCACGAATACGAGGGCGGCGGGTTCAGCATTTCCAATCTCGGCATGTACGGCGTCAAGCATTTCGAGGCCATCATCAACCCGCCGCAGGCCTGCATCCTCGCGGTTGGAGCAGGCGAGCAGCGCGCGGTGATCGAGGGTGGCGAAGTTCGCGCCGCCACGCTGATGCACGCCACGCTCTCGGTCGATCATCGCGCCGTGGATGGTGCTTTGGGCGCGGAGTGGTTGCAAGCGTTCAAACGCTATCTCGAAGCCCCGGTCACGATGCTGGTGTAAAAAATATGGCATTAAAATGGCGCAGGATTCTTTTGGGACCGGAAAGGCTGACCATATGGCACCATTTGGCAATTGCGCTGACATGGGGGATTTTTTGTTTCGGATTTGGCGGTGTAACAAAAATTACCCTGACGGCTTTGCCGCTGCTCTATCTTCTCGTTGTTGGCGGATTCTATTTAACCAAAGGGCTGTAAAGGGCTATGCCAAGGCTGTGGAAGAAATTGCTAAAGAAATAGAGATACTTTATGGCTGAATCCTTCGATATCATCATCATCGGCGGCGGCCCCGGCGGATATGTGGCCGCGATCCGCGCGGCGCAGCTCGGCATGAAAACCGCTATCGTGGAGCGTGAGCATCTGGGCGGCATCTGCCTCAACTGGGGCTGCATCCCCACCAAGGCGCTGCTGCGATCCTCGGAGATTTATCACCTTCTTAACCATATGGGTGAATATGGTTTCGTGGCGAAGGATATCTCTTTCGATTTCAAAAAAATCGTGCAGCGTTCGCGTGGTGTGGCCAAGCAGCTTTCCGACGGCATCCGCCATCTGATGAAGAAAAATAAAGTGATGGTGTTCGAGGGCCACGGCAAGCTTAACGGGCGCGGCAAGGTGCTGGTGAAAGAGGGCGAGAAGCGCATCGCCGAGTTGGAAGCAAAACACATCATTCTTGCCACCGGCGCGCGGGCGCGCACCCTTCCAGGTCTTGAGCCGGACGGTAAAGTAATCTGGACGTATAAGGAGGCGATGGTGCCGGAAAGCCTGCCCGAATCGCTGCTGGTGGTGGGCAGCGGCGCGATCGGAATCGAGTTCTCCAGCTTTTATCAAACCCTGGGAGCAAGAGTTACGGTGGTGGAAGTGATGGACCGCATTCTGCCGGTGGAGGATGAGGAGATTGCCCAACTCGCATGCAAGAGTTTCGAGAAACAGGGCATGATCATTCATACTGGCATGACGGTAGCGAACCTAAAAAAGGGTAAGGACACTGTCACTGCCACGCTCCAAGGCAAGGATAAAAAAACGCAGGAACTCAAAATTGATCGCGTGATTCTGGCGGTGGGCATCGTGGGTAATATCGAGAATCTGGGTTTGGAAGGCACGAAAGTTAAAATCGAGAAAAGTCATGTCGTGGTGAATGAATGGCTGGAAACTGGCGAACCTGGCGTCTATGCTATCGGCGACCTCGCCGGGCCGCCATGGCTTGCGCACAAGGCCAGCCACGAGGGCGTGATCTGTGTTGAGAAACTCGCCGGAGTGGCAGGCGTTCACCCCATCAATGCCGGAAATATCCCCGGCTGCACCTATTGCCGACCGCAAATCGCGAGCGTAGGCCTTACCGAAGCGCAGGCAAAAGAAAAAGGATACAAGGTGAAGGTGGGGCGCTTCTCCTATATCGGCAACGGCAAGGCGATTGCGCTGGGCGAGCCGGAGGGGTTGGTCAAAACCATATTCGACGAACGGACCGGCGAATTGCTGGGTGCGCATATGATCGGAGCGGAAGTGACGGAGCTTATCCAGGGCTTTGCCATCGGCAGGACGCTCGAAGCCACCGAGGCCGATTTTATGCATACCGTCTTTCCGCATCCCACGCTTTCCGAAATGATGCATGAATCCACGCTCGCCGCTTTTGGCCGCGCACTGCATATATGAATATGAATCGAGCATCGCGGTGAAACGATTTTTGTGTTACATGTGCGTCATGCGGTCGATATTTTTTTCGATGCTTATAATGGCGCTGGCCCTATTGCCGGGCGCGGCGCGCGCGCAGGTGCGAGATTTTTCATGCTATAATAGTTGCATGCGGCAAGCGGGAGCCATGCCCTATGACTGCAACCAACAATGCCTGGCCAAGAAAAAGGAACTTGAGCATGTCTACGGCTCCAATGACGATAGCGCGGAAGCGAAACCGAAACTCAGCAGGGTATGTTTTGATCGCTGCGTTTCACAGGAAGGAGATGATGCCGTCTGCCGCGAAAAATGCCAGACAGGCGCAGAGCGGAAAAAACGCGCAACGCCCGGAAATGCGAAGGAAAAACACGGCGCATCCTCCGGATGCTTCGGCCGGTGCAATAAAAAAGGGCTTTCCGATGCGGATTGCCTCTCGGTTTGCGCCGGGGAAGGCAGCGTGGATGATTTCATCGGCGCTTTCGGCGCGTCGGAGGGAAATTCCGCAGAACAGGATACCGAAATAGACGATGACAATAGCGGGTTCTCCGGCATGCACTTCGGTTGTTTCAAGAAATGCCGGGAAAGCGGCGACCGTTTCGACGTGTGCCGGGAAGTGTGCGCGGAGTAATATTCATGCCCACTCTTCACACGCTTGATCCGGCGCGTCTGCGCCACCCCGAAAAGGCAAAAAACGCGGTAACGGAGCCGCTGCCTAAGCCGCCGTGGATACGAGTGAAAGCGCCGGTTTCGCGGGAATATAACGCGACGCGCGAGTTGATGCGGGAACATCAGTTGCATACCGTGTGCGAGGAAGCGGCCTGCCCTAATATCGGCGAATGCTGGAGCCAGAAACACGCCACGGTGATGATCCTGGGTTCGGTGTGCACCCGTGCCTGCGCTTTCTGCAATGTGGCGACAGGCTTGCCCGACAAGCTTGACCCCCATGAACCGGAACACTTGGCGCAAGCGGTAAGCAAGCTGGGATTGAAGCATGTCGTTATTACGTCAGTGGATCGCGACGATCTGGCTGACGGAGGGGCGGAGCATTTTTCGCGGTGCATCAAGAAAATCCGGGACATGTCTCCCGGCACTACTATCGAAGTTTTGACCCCGGATTTTTTACGCAAGGAAGGGGCAATGGAAATCGTAGTGAAAGCGCGACCGGACGTGTACAATCACAATATCGAGACCGTGCCCGCGCTCTATCCGCGCATCCGGCCCGGCGCGCGGTATTTCCATTCGCTGAATCTGCTGCATCACGTCAAACGGCTCGATGCCGATATTTTTACTAAATCCGGCCTCATGGTTGGGCTTGGCGAAACCAATGAGGAGGTCTATCAGGTGATGGATGATTTGCGCTCGGCGGAAGTGGAGTTTTTGACCATAGGCCAGTATCTTCAGCCTACGCCGCGCCATGCGCCGGTGATGCGCTACGTCACGCCGGACGAATTCCAAACGATGGAGCGCATGGCCCGCGCCAAGGGTTTTAAAATGGTTTCCGCCACGCCGCTGACGCGCTCCTCATACCATGCCGGGGAAGATTTTGAGAAACTGAAACAAGCGCGTTGAGCTGCTTTTCAGCGAGAATATAGCGACATTATGGCGGTTCTTAGGCAACTAACATCGAACCCGTTGTGAGATAAGACCAACCTCCTCCAAAACAATTAGATTTCCAGCCATTGCTGCAGAAAGATTTCTCTTATCTATATCTTTATCTTTACTCGCAAACGAGTTATCCGCGATACGGTTGACCATAGCAACAGCCGCTTTCTCATGTTCCACTACCATGTGTTCAAAAGCTTCTGGAGACGCTTCGGTTTTACCTGCTCTTACACGGTGATCGTATAATACCGCCGCTATACCACCAAAATTCACATGCGCCGATTCGAAAACAACTATACCTCTTCCTTCTATACCTTTTCTCTTGTGATCAGGCACAACTATGTTTACACCATCACCATGTAGCGCAGATAGAGATTCTCTGGTATCATTCTGCATTGGAATATTTGCCGACCCAATAACAAGCGCAACTCCATTATTGCCTTGCGTTATACCAGTTACCACGTTGCCGGGACCGCTTGGCACAAATATATGGGCTTGCGTATCGTACATTTTGCTGAGATCGGTATGCACCGTAACATTCTTAAGACCCTTGTCTTGAATAAGAGTGCGCAGCTGTGCAAGCTGAGCTTTATCAGCTGAAGTTTCATCACGATTAAAAACAATGACAGAGGCGCCAGCCTTAGAAAACATCTCCACCGATGGCCTACCTACGTTACCCGCACCGCCTTGTATAATAACGGTCAAACCACTCATATCGCTTCCCGGTTGGCCTGGAAGCAATCCTTCCATTCGCATCCGCTCAATCGCCTGTTTTGTTGCAGCAACTGTCACTCTCGCTGTGACGGGCGATGGATCTCCGCTATAAACAGATGGTGGTATACCGTCCACAGGCAAACCACATGCATGTGGACTAAATTTAGATAATGTTTCTATATAATTCCCAGGCGTACCCGCATCTTCTGCTGTGATATATACGCTTCTTTCTCCGTTTTCTAATGTATGGCCGGCAATTTCTTGTAAGAATCTTGCGACTTGCTGTGCGCCTTCGTCCGTGGACAAAGGATGCTCCCCATTCGCTTTTTTCATAACGACAAGCTTACCGCCCGCTATTTCTCTGAGTGGCGCTTGAGGATTACCAGACGAAGCCGCCGCACATTTATCCCGCATTCCTTTGGCGAGCGAATAAGCGTGATCCACTACGTTAGCATAATCAAGATCTTTTTCAAATTTTGACGCCCAAGACACCTTGGTATTCTCTAATGCTGCCACTTGTTGTGCAAAATCTGTTTCAGTTAGAGAAGAAAGATTGCTGACCCCAGTGTTCAGCCTGCACCCGCCCATATAGGTCGTTGTTTTAGTCGCCGCATCGTATCCGAAAGAGTTGTTAGGCGCTTTCACCCCAACCACTATTCCGTTCAAACCATATTCTTGTTCTGTTGCCACATAAAATACCGCATTGGGATATGCCGGATGATTCTCAATAACTTTCATTAAACGCTCCTCGGCTTGGTTATGGATGCAGAAAAAATAGCAGAGAATAATTAATAAATAGTTAACAATGTGAAATTTTTTGGATTTATAGTATTTTCTGATTTATATGGTGGGCGGTGACGGGCTCGAACCGCCGACCTACTGGGTGTAAACCAGGCGCTCTACCAACTGAGCTAACCGCCCATATCCGGAATGGCGATAGAGGGAAAACACGATACAAGCAGCAAAGGAAACTTAAAGAAAAAATAACGGGCAGCCTTTTGCAAGGCCACCCGTTTTATCGTTTCGCACAGATCCCCCTGCCTCGGCAGGAGGCTGCCGAAGAGAGAGTAAAACTAGTTTACCGCTTCTTTCAGCTGTTTGCCGGCGCGAAACTTTGGTTGCTTGGAGGCCGGAATCTTGATTGGCGCGCCGGTGCGGGGGTTACGGCCTGTAGTGGCTTTCCGCTTGGCAACCAGGAAGGTGCCGAAGTTAACCAGGCGAACCTGACCGCCTTTCTTCAGTTGCGCCGAGATCGAATCGAAAACGGCATCGACTGCACGAGCGGCCTGAGCCTTCGTGCTCTTGGTCTTGTTAGCGACCTGTTCAATCAGTTCGTTCTTATTCACGTTAACACTCCCTTGTTAGTAGTTACACACAACGCCCCTCGAGAAATTTTTCTTAACCTCCGCAAAAGCAAGCTCTGCCTTTGTTTCATGAGGCCATAGAAATTTTTCGAGGCTGCGGGCGCTATCCAAGCATCAATCGCAACAAAAGACAAGCAAAAAAATCGCGGAAAAGCGCAAAAAAACAGGGTTTTTTAGAGGGCAGAACGAAAAGATGGGAAAATCAATGGGTAATAACTTCTTCCGCACCTTCCGCGGAAGAGGCTGCCGGCAGGCTTTCCTTCATGGGTTCCCATTGCAGCGGGACAAGCGGATGCATGAGCGTAGCCTTTAGCGCCTCATCGATCGTTGAAACAGGCACGATCGTAAGGCCTTTTTTGACATTGTCCGGTATTTCCTCCAAGTCTTTTACATTCTTTTCCGGTATAAGCACGGTCAGAATCCCCCCCCGCAATGCCGCGAGCAACTTCTCCTTCAAGCCGCCAATCGGCATCACCATGCCGCGCAGGCTTATCTCGCCGGTCATGGCCACGGTCCGCCGCACCGGATTGCGCGTCATCGCCGATACGATCGACGTGCAAATCGCCGCGCCGGCCGAGGGGCCATCCTTGGGCGTTGCGCCCTCCGGAACGTGAATGTGTATATCATTTTTCTGATAGACATCGAATGGAATGCCGAATTCCGCCGCGCGTGAACGTACGTAACTCCATGCTGCTTGCGCTGATTCTTGCATGACATCGCCGAGTTTTCCGGTCAGCGTGATTTTTCCCTTGCCGCCTGGAATGAGCACGGCCTCGATAGGCAGCAGGTCGCCGCCCACTTGGGTATAGGCAAGGCCTGTGGTGACGCCGATACGGTCATCTTTATCCACTTCACCGAAATCATATTTCCGAACACCCAGATAATTTTTTATATTTTTTGACGTGATGCTGACCGTTTTATGCCGTTCCTTGAGGATTTCGGTCACGCATTTGCGCGCGAGCTTGGCGATTTCCCGCTCCAGATTACGCACACCGGATTCGCGTGTGTAGTAGCGTATAAGATTGCGCAAAGCATCTTCGGGAATAGACCATTCTTCATCCTTAAGACCATGGCTCGTCGCCTGCTTGGGAATCAGGTGACGTTTTGCAATCTCGACTTTCTCGTCCTCGGTATAGCCGGAAAGGCGAATGACCTCCATGCGATCCAAAAGCGGCGGTGGTATTTGCATGGTATTGGCCGTGGCGATGAACATCACCTCGGAAAGATCGTAATCCACTTCCAGATAATGATCGTTGAAAGCATGATTTTGTTCGGAATCCAGAACTTCCAGCAAAGCTGATGCCGGATCTCCACGGAAATCTTGGCCGAGCTTATCCACTTCGTCGAGAAGCATGAGCGGATTGGAAGAGCCGGCTTTCTTCATGGATTGCAGAATTTTTCCCGGCATCGAGCCGATATAAGTGCGGCGATGGCCGCGTATTTCCGCTTCGTCACGCACGCCGCCTAGCGCGATCCGCGCAAAATTACGGCCCGTGGCTCGCGCGATCGATTGCGCCAGCGAAGTTTTACCTACGCCCGGCGGGCCGACAAAGCACAGTATTTGCCCTTTCAGGTGGCGCGTGCGCTGCTGCACCGCGAGATGCTCCACGATGCGCTCCTTAATTTTCTCCAGGCCGTAATGATCCTCGTTCAGCACTTGCTCCGCCAGCATGATATCGGACTTGATGCGCGTCCGCTTTTTCCAGGGGATGGAAAAAAGCCAATCGAGATAATTGCGCACGACCGTGGATTCGGCGGACATCGGACTCATCATGCGCAGCTTCTTGATCTCGCTCTTGGCTTTCTCTCTCGCTTCTTTGGAAAGCCTCGTTTTTTTGATCCGCGCCTCGAGTTCATTGACTTCGTCGATGCCTTCGCCGGCATCACCCAGCTCTTTCTGGATGGCCTTCATCTGCTCGTTTAAATAATATTCCTTCTGGGTTTTTTCCATCTGGCGCTTGACGCGAGAGCGGATGCGGCGCTCGGTGTTGAGTACGCTGATCTCCGCTTCCATCAGACTGAACAGCAACTCCAACCGCTTGCCGATGCTTTGCGTTTCCAAGAGCTTCTGCTTATCAGGAATTTTGAGCGTAAGATGCGAAGCGACGGTATCCGCTAATCTTCCGGGGTCGGCGATCTGACTGATCGTGCTGAGGATCTCCGGCGGCACTTTCTTGTTAAGCTTGAGATATTCCTCAAACTGCTTGATGATGGAGCGGCCCAGCGCTTCGATTTCGTTTGGCTCGCCGCTCATATCCATAAGCATTTCCGCTTCGGCCTGGAAGAACGCGGGATTTTCGACGAAACACAGAACGCGCACGCGCTGATAACCTTCAACCAGAACCTTCACCGTTCCATCCGGCAGTTTCAGCAATTGCAGGATATTGGCCAGCATGCCGATGCGATAGATATCCTCGGTGCCGGGTTCGTCATCGGAGGCATTTTTCTGAGTGGCGAGCAAAATCCTGCCATCGTGACGCGACACTTCCTCAATGGCGTGAATGGATTTATCGCGGCCAACGAATAGAGGAACGATCATGCCTGGGAACACAACAATGTCCCGAAGCGGCAGAACAGGATAGAGCTTAGTTGGTGCAGTGTGCATGGCCAGCATTGTAACTATAACAGACGGCGCTACGTCCATCCAGTATTATATATGGGGATAAACTGAGGCACATTCAAGCCGTTACGGCATATTGCGCGAATGGAGCCGCCGCCTGATGGACGGAGTGGCGCTTAACTGCTTCCGCCAGCCGATTTGGCGCCGCCGTCCGTTGGTTTGCGGGCGGGAGCCTTTTTCTTCCCTTCTTGGATATGAGTGACGAGGGGCTTTGCGCCGCTTTCCACTACTTTCTCGGTGATGGTGACCGATTCGACATCGCCCAGGCTGGGGATTTCATACATGAGATCGAGTAATGTTTCTTCCAGAATTGCTCGCAGACCACGTGCACCGGTCTTACGTTCAATAGCTTTCTTGGCAATCGCCTTGAGTGCGTTTTCGGAAAATTTAAGCTCCACGTTTTCCATATCAAACAGCTTGGCATACTGCTTGACTAGAGCATTTTTCGGCGCGGTGAGAATCTGTATCAGCGCTGTTTCATCAAGGTCTTCAAGCGTTGCTACCACGGGCAGGCGACCAACAAACTCCGGGATCAGCCCGTACTTGATGAGATCTTCCGGCTGCAGCCGCTTGAGCAGCACACCGACTCGTAAATTCTCTTTGCTGCGTACGTCCGCGCCGAAACCTATGCCGCTGCCGCGCTCGCGCGTGGCAATGGTTTTTTCTATGCCTGAGAATGCGCCGCCGCAGATAAACAATATATTGGACGTGTCCACCTGAAGAAATTCCTGCTGCGGATGTTTGCGGCCACCCTGCGGCGGCACCGAGGCCACTGTACCCTCCATGATTTTGAGAAGCGCCTGCTGAACCCCTTCGCCGGAAACATCGCGCGTAATGGAGGGGTTTTCTGACTTGCGTGAAATCTTGTCCACTTCGTCGAGATATACGATGCCGCGCTGAGCGCGCTCGACGTTGTAATCCGCCGCCTGAAGCAGGCGCAGGATAATATTTTCCACATCCTCGCCGACATAGCCCGCCTCCGTAAGCGTGGTAGCGTCCGCCATCGTGAAGGGCACATCCAAGATGCGCGCCAGCGTTTGCGCGAGCAAGGTTTTGCCGCAGCCGGTGGGGCCGATCAGCAAGATATTGGATTTCGCCAGTTCCGGCTCGCCGCCCTTTTCCATATGGGCGACGCGCTTGTAGTGATTATGCACCGCAACAGCAAGGATGCGCTTGGCGTCGTCCTGCCCGATCACATAGTCATCGAGCACGGTGCGGATCTCTTTCGGCTTGGGTACGGCTCCGTCGCCTTCCTTGACCAGCGGCGAGCGGGCTTCCTCACGGATAATATCCACGCACAACTCAACGCACTCATTGCAAATGAACACGGTCGGGCCGGCAATCAGCTTTTTCACCTCATGCTGGCTTTTGCCGCAGAACGAACAGTAGAGTGTATTATCCGAACTGCCTGGGTCGCCCGTTTCCGCCATACTTGCGCCTTACGTCGTTATGCCTGAGTGCGAGCTTATAACGTCCTGCCTGAATCGCAAAGGATAAAATAAATATACCACGGGGTTATTTATTCTTGGATTCCGCTGCATCCTCGATCGGACGCTTTTCTAGCACCGCATCGATCAATCCGAAATCCCTTGCTTCCTTTGGGTTCATGAAATAATCACGCTCCATGACGGTCTGGATGCGCCCCAGTTTTTGGCCGGTATGTTTGACATACAAATCATTGAGCCGTTTCTTGAGATTGATGATTTCCTGTGCCTGGATCTCGATATCCGTGGCTTGGCCATGCGCGCCTCCCGAGGGCTGGTGGATCATGATGCGCGCATTCGGCAAGGCAAAACGCATTCCCTGCTCGCCGGCAGTCAGCAGTAGCGAACCCATGCTTGCCGCTTGGCCGATGCACAATGTCGACACTTTGGGCCGGACATATTGCATGGTGTCATAGATCGAAAGCCCCGAAGTCACCACGCCGCCCGGTGAATTAATGTACATGTAGATGTCCTTGTCCGGGTTTTCGGCTTCGAGGAACAGAAGCTGCGCTACCACAAGCGTGGCCATGTGATCCTCCACCGGACCGCTGATGAAGATAATGCGCTCTTTCAAGAGGCGGGAATAAATATCGTAAGCGCGCTCGCCTCGACCCGTCTGCTCCACCACCATGGGCACCAGAGTGCCGGTATATCTCTCAAGAATTGTGTCTTCTGCCATCGCGCTGCTTCCTGGTTGATTGATAGTTATGTCTTTTTAGACGCTTTCTTGGCCTTGGGCTTAGTATTTTTTTCTTTTTTCACATCCGCGCCGTCATTCTCTGCCGGTGTGGCTTTTTTTACGGCGGTTGTCACTTTGCCTAGGATGAAATCCACAACCTTCTCCTCCAGAATCGGACCGCGAAGCTCTTCTATGTGGCTTGGATTCTTACGGAAAAAATCAAAGATCTTGTTTTCCTGTCCTGGAAACTGGCGTGCCTGCTCCACTACGGCGCGCGAGAGCTCTTCGTTAGTGACGTCGATCGCATGCTTGCCACCGATGTCCGAGAGCAATATGCCAAGCCGCACCCGCCGCTCGGCCATACGACGATATTCCTTTTCCAGTTCTTTATCGGATTTACCCTTGAATTCATCGCCTTCCGGATTTTTATTTTTTGCTTGCTGCACCTGCCGCCATATTGAAGCAAACTCCATTTCCACCATTTTTGCGGGGACCGGAAAGTCGTAGCTCTCGTCAAGTCGGTCAAAAAGCTGCTTTTTCATATCAAGCCGCGCCTGTTCTTTCATTTCGCGCTCCAGGTTTTCGCAGATGACTTTTCGCATATCCCCCACATCTTTGAAACCCGCATGCTGCGCAAAGTGATCATCCGGCGCCTCTTGTGCGTGCTCCTCATGAATCTCATGGAGCATCACGTCGAATTCGGCAGGCTTCCCAGCCATGTCCTGCTTGTGGTATTGTTCGGGAAAGGTCACTTTTATGCGCTTTTTCTCCCCGGCGCGCATGCCGATGATCTGCTCCTCAAACCCCGCGATGAAGTGCCCGCCGCCAAGCACCAAAGGAAATTGCTCCGCTTTGCCGCCCTCGAACGGCTTGTCGTTCATATAACCCGTAAAGTCAATCACCGCACGGTCAGTTTTTTTCGCCGGGCGCACGTGCTCAAGCAAGTGGTAGTGCTTATGTTCTTCCAACAGCCGCTTCAGCGTTTCCTCAACCGCGTTGTCCGCGACCTGTGTTTCCGCTTTCTCC
Organism: uncultured Rickettsiales bacterium; assembly: GCA_964644885.1. Lineage (GTDB taxonomy): Bacteria > Pseudomonadota > Alphaproteobacteria > Rickettsiales > JACKKO01 > CAZXYG01. Next base: position 20,898 of record CAZXYG010000020.1, on the reverse strand, counting down.
AAGGTAATGTTGGAAAAATCCACCACCGGAGCTTCGGGCAGCACCTCAAGCGACATGCGGTAGGTAAGATCTTTTCCCTCCTCGAAGATTTCAACTTTGATATCGGGTTTAAGCGCCGGGCGAATGCCTTCTTTCTTCATCGCTTCCACCGAGGAATCGCGCACCAGGATTTCAAGCGCCTCTCCCATAACGGACTTGCCATGACTCTTCTTCACCAAATCGAAAGGAACTTTACCCGGACGAAAACCCGGCATTTTGAAAGTTTTTTGAATGGCGCTAAGCCGCCTCTTTATTTGATCGTTAACCGCCGCCGCCGCCACGGTCACAGCATATTCCCGCGAGAGATTTTCCGATTTTGTCTGCTTGACCTGTATATTCATTGCGCTTCCTTTTTTCGTACTCCAGCCCACCTGTCATTTCATTCGGCGTGGTAGTCTTTGCTCCGACCCACGCTTCATCGCTCTTTAATCTGCCTTCGGCAAGCCGAAGCTCGAAGGCTGGTGCGGACGGAGGGACTTGAACCCACACACCTTTCGGTACCAGGACCTAAACCTGGCGCGTCTGCCAGTTCCGCCACGTCCGCCCGGTTTTCCACTCGTGTGCAGCCGCAACCTAGCGGGGACGGGGGGTAAATGCAATAGGGTTTTTGCGGATGGAAATCGTACCTTGTGTTTAATGATAAGATTTTTATAATCATGGAAATATGGACGCAGAAAAAGAAAGGAAGCAACTGAAAAAAAAGAAGGCGCTGCAGGCATTGGACGCGCTGGCGCAAGAATCGCGCCTGGATATTTTCTTGTTGCTGATGGAGTACCGTCCGCAGGGTGGGCTGCCTGCGGGCACTATCTCGCAAATGTTAGGCATTCCTCCTACCACCATGTCATTCCATTTGGCGCAATTGAAGATTGCCGGTTTGATTAAGGCGGACAAACAGGGTCGTTCCATCATTTATCGCGCGAGCAGAGGGCGGGCCAAGCAGCTTGCCCATTTCATCCTTAATAAAAAACCGACTGATATTGGGCCTGAAACGCCTGGCTCGGCGCTTGGCGGCGATATGCCGTCCGCGGGTACATATCAGCTCTGATGCGGCCAGCGCTTGTGGGGCCAGAACCACTGGGCGGGGTATTCACGAATCCATTGCTCGAATAGGGCGTTTATTTCAGCCATTATGGCATGAGGTGTTTTTCCGCGCAGCTTCAGGGGGGGCAGGACGATCACCTTGAAATGCGGCCCTCCCGTACGTATGACGCGGACGGGAAAGAGCGGCACGTCATATTTTAAGCCCATTTCGGCAAGCGCCGGAGCGGTCATGGCATCCCGGCCGAAAAAAGGCACGGGAATGCCGTCATTCATCTTCTGATCCACAAGCATTCCCGCGAAACCGCCTTTCTTGACCGCGCGGGAAACCTCTTTGGCGGCGGAAAGGCCCTTGGCGTACATGCCGGCATGGCTCCGCCCGCGCGAGAGCCGGATAAGCCGATCCACCCATGGATTATTGGGCGGACGGTACACGATGATTAGCGGCATGCCGTATTCGGTTGCCGTGCGCGGCAGGAGTTCCCAGTTGGCAAAATGGCCGGAAAACAGGATGCCCCCTACGCCTTGCTTTTTCGCGTGTTCGAGATGGTGTTTTCCTTCCACGGTGACATGCCGCCGGAAACGCGCGCCGGTAAGATGTGGAACATGAGGAAATTCCCCGATGACGCGGCCTAGATTGTCCCACATTTCTGCAATAGCATGTTCGGTTTCTGCCGCGGACAGCTCTGGCAGTGCGTTTTGAATATTGCGCCGTGCGATGCGCGTGACGCTAAGGCGTACGCCGCATGTGCGGCCTAGCATACCGCCCAGAGAAGAAGCAAGGGGAAGAGGCAACAGCCGTAAGAATCCGTAAGCCAGCCATGCCACGGCAGCTTCCAGCGCATAGCGCAGGCGTTTCCGCATGGTCATTGGCATAATTTTTTCAGGAGTTTGCGTACGCTGCCGGGAGTTTTCCAGGCGATTGAGACTTGAAGCGTCAGCGTTTTCTCCCGGAAATCCAAAGGAAGGCGAACGGCGTCTTTTTCCGTAGTAATCAGACGCGCGCCGTGTTTTTTCGCCAGATGTTGCAAAGAAACCAGATCTTTTTTCCGGTAGCGGTGATGATCGGGGAAAGATGCGGTTTGTGCCAGCGTGGCGCCAAGCGCTTCGAGCATATCAAAAAATTTCTTCGGCTGCCCAATACCCGCAAACGCAACATAGGATTGACGGGTAAAGTTTTCCGGCGATGCAGGACGTAATGTAGCATGAAACGCCGGTAGTGTTTTGGGACAATCTTTCAGCAGATTATGTGCATCTTTGCCGATCATAACCACGGCGTCGGCTTTGTGAAACGCGAGATCCTTGCGATCGCGGAGCGGACCGGCAGGGAGCAGCAGTCGGTTGCCGAAACCGTAAGCGCCGTCTATCACGAGCAGAGAAAGCGTTTTTTCAAGACGAGGATCCTGCAGGCCGTCATCAAGGATGAGGAGCGCGGCGCCTGCCGCAATGGCGCGGCGCGCTGTTGCAAGGCGGTTCTTGCCAATCCAGCAGGGACCGTGACGCGCAAGCAGCAGCGGCTCGTCGCCGACATCGTCGGCGGTATGTAAGGCCGGATTCACAAGCGCCGGTCCGTGGAGTCTGCCTTTATAGCCACGACTTATAAAGGCAAACGCCACCTTGCTTTCTTTCAGTAGCGATGCGACGGCGATTGCGACGGGCGTTTTGCCTGCGCCGCCTGCCGTGGCATTGCCAACGCACACCACCGGAACGGAAAGCATCACGGGTTTTATCCATGTATCGCGCAAGCGGTTCAGAAGAAAGGGAAATATGGAGAACGGCATGAGCAGCTCCGAACGCCAACCGCGCGGGCCTTTCCAGAATTCAGGCGCTCTGAGCATTGGCAAGCGCCTGGAGATGGGGTTCGATGGCTTTGAGGAATGCTTTGGTCGTGCCTGCTCTGCTTTCCACGAAGTGCAGGGCATGCGTGGAAAGCTGGCGTTGATAGGCGCTATCGGCAAGAAGGCGATATACCGACGCGCTGAGTTCGATTGCGGAATGTACGCGTAGCGCCGCGTTGGTTTGGATCATGGCATCATAGACATCATCGAAATTCGCGGTGTGCGGTCCGCTGAGAATAGCGCATTCGAGCCGCGCGGCCTCGAGCGGGTTTTGCCCGCCATGCGGCACCAGTGAGCCGCCCATGAATGCAATGCGGGAAAGCCGGTAGAACAGGCCAAGTTCTCCGATTGTATCGGCGATATACATTTCCGTAGAATCCTGGATGCGCTTGCCATGCGAACGCTGCGCCACTGTGAGTCCTTTCCGGCGGCATATCTCCGCTATCGTAGAACCGCGCTCAGGATGGCGGGGTACGATCATGGTCAGTAGATTCTTGTGGCTATCCTTCAACAAGCTATGCACTTCGGCGACCATGGCTTCTTCGCCTTCGTGCGTGCTTGCGGCAAGCCATAGCGGGCGTTCCGCAACATCATGGACGAGCGCGCCGATTTCCTTCGGCTCGGCGGGAAGGGCGGGCGCGTCGAATTTCAAGTTGCCGAGGTAATGCACATTGCGCGCGCCGAGCATTTCCAGCCGGCTTTTGTCTTTCTCCGACTGAGCGAGCGCGAGCGCGAAGCAGGACAGTATCCGCCGCGCAAGCGAAGGGAGCCGTTTCCATGTTTGCAGCGATGTGGCCGACATGCGGGCGTTGATAAGCAGTAACGTGCAATGAGTGCGTGCGGCTTCGGTGATCATGTTGGGCCATAATTCCGATTCGACGAATAAGGCGAGATCCGGTTTCCAATGGTGCAAAAAGCGCCTGACAGGCCGAGGTGCGTCCACCGGAACAAACTGATGCATGGCTCGCGGCGGCAATCTGCTTGCTAAAAGACCGGAGGAGGTAACGGTGCCGGTGGTAACGATAATAGAGAGTTTTTTGTATTGTTCGAGAATAAGGCGCAACAGCGGCAATACCGAAACCGCCTCACCTATGCTTGCGGCATGCATCCAGACAAGAGGGCCTGTGGGACGTGGGAGTGCGGCATAGCCCAGCCGTTCGCGCAAGCGCGCCGCATCTTCCTTGCCGCGCCATTGCCGGAAACGGAGATACAGTGCAATCAGCGGCCCGGCGAAAGATGTCAGCCAGCGATAGAAAAAAAGAAGCACGGTTCGGTTTGCGTATGATCGTTGTTAGCAGTGTCTAGTCATTGCCCTTGAGTTGTTGGGCCTCCAGCGTTATTGCGTTTAGCCGATTTTCGAGCGTCTTTCCAGATTTTTGACGGGTTATTTCGCTGGCCTCTGCCGGAACCTCGAGGAGTTCGCCGCATATCATCAAGCCTGTGCCGAAAGGATAGGGCAACCAAAAGCGATCCCATGTGTCTAGCTGCCGCCCCCACGATGTCGCGTACGCGATCGGCAGAATGGGCGCGCCGGAAAGCCTGGCGATTTCGATGATGGTGCCCTGCACTTTCCGCGCCGGGCCGTGCGGCCCGTCCGGAGTGAGCGCCACATTATCGCCCGCCTTCAGGACTTTCACCGCCTGCCGCAGCGCTTCGGTGCCGCCCCTGTTCTTAGCGCCCTTTGGATCACGCGCCGCGCGGTTGCTGGAGCCGTGGATCACGCGCAGCCCAAGCCGCCGTATGACGCGCGCGATCAGCGCGCCGTCGCGGTGGCGGGAGCTGATGACATGCGTACGCCATGGCGTGGGGTCAAACAGCGGCATGAGCAGCAACTGGCCGTGCCAGAACGCAAATATAACAGGCTTTTTTTCAGTGAAAGCGCGATCGATTACCTCTTTATTGGCGTAACTCCAGCGCGTAGAGTGGAACGTAAAACGGATATACCATGCGATAAGCCGGCATAGCACGGCGCGGAACCAAGCTTGGCGGAGGAGTGTTTTAGAGAATGTCACGCCTATGCTGCTGCAGAGTCGCATTGCTGTTTGTAAAGCGCGCTGTATTCGCCGTCTTTGGCGAGGAGCTTTTTATGGGTGCCGGTTTCCACTACCGCGCCGTCCTTTATGACAGAGATGATATCGGCGTTCATCACCGTGGAGAGCCGGTGCGCGATCACTAATGTGGTGCGTCCTTCCATGAGTTTCTCGACGGCCTGCCGCACCTGGTTTTCCGAAGCGCTGTCAAGCGCCGAAGTCGCTTCGTCCAGGAGCAGGATAGGCGCATCCTTGAGCATGGCGCGGGCGATGGCGATGCGTTGGCGCTGGCCACCGGATAGGCGCACGCCGTGCTGGCCTACCATGGTGTCATAGCCCTCCGGCAGCGCGGCGATAAAATCATGCGCGGCGGCGGCGTAGGAAGCCTTGAGCATTGCCTCTTCGCTCGCTCCCGGCTTGCCGTAGGCGATGTTGGCACGGATGGTGGTGTCAAACAGCGTGGCTTCCTGGCTCACTACGGCTATGGCGTTGCGCAGACTTGCAAGCGTCACGCGCCGGATGTCCTGTCCGCCGATGTAAATAGCTCCTTTATCCGGGTCGTAGAAGCGCAGCAGCAGATGCATGAGGGTGGATTTGCCCGCGCCGCTCGGACCCACCAGCGCCACGGTATTTCCTTCCGGCACCTTTAGGGAGAGATTTTTCAGCGCCGGTTTTTCTTCGGTATAGCGAAATGACACGTTCTCAAACAGAATATCCCATGATTTTCCGGCGACCGGCTTGGCTTTCGGCATGTCACGAATGGCGGGCGCGGCATCCATGGCGGCATAGAAGCGTCGCGCGGCGGCGAGCGCCTCCTGCATATTGGCGTTGAGGCCGGAAAGGCCTTTCATCGGTTTGTACGCCATGATGAGCGCGGCGATGAAGGAGAAGAAGGCGCCGGGCGTGGTGACGCCCTGCAGCACTTGCCAGCCGCCGTAGCCAATGACCGAGGCTATCGCGATCCCGGCCAGCAGTTCCATGATTGGCGGGGCGGCGGATTCAATGCGCGCCGCTTTGGTGTAAAGGTTAAAGATACCCTCCATCACCGCGCTCGCGCGACTGGCTTCGTCGTCCTCGCGCCCATAAGCCTTGACCATGCGAATGCCCTGAAACGTATCGTCAAGCCGCGCGGTGTAATCGGCCAGCTCGCGCTGCGTAGCCTCGGCTACTTTGCGCATGCGCTTGCCGAGTCGAAGCGTGGGCCATACGGCCAGGGGAAATGCGGCAAAGGCAATCAACGCCAGTTCCCAACTCTGGTAAAACATCAGGCCGACGAGGAAGACCAATGTTACGCTTTCGCGCATCAGCGCGGCAAGCACATTGCCCAGATGGCGGCGGACGACCTGAATATCGTTGGAAAAACGCGAAACGAGATGGCCGGAACTCTGTGCGGTGTAGGTGAGGATATCGGCGTGCAGCAGATGGCGGAACAGCGCAAGCTGCATATCCGTGACAACACGCTGGCCGATAATTTTTATTGTGACGTGCTGGCCGTAAGTAGCGCCGGCCTTGATCAGCGCGGCAAAGAAAACGGCGAGCGGGATAACGAACAGCATCGTGCCGTCGCGCTTAAGAAAAATCTCGTCAAGCACGGGCTGCATCAGCCAGGCGTTGGCTGCGGTCGCCGCCGCGGCGAACACCATGCACAGCGCGGCAAGCCCAATTTTCCGGATATGTGCTCGGATATAATCGCGGTATAGCCGCCGGACGAGAGCAAAATTTGAAGAAGAATCGTTATCAGCCATTCATAATTTCCGCAATTTCAAGCGGGAATCATAGGAGGCTCAGGACGGTTGCGCAAGCTTCACTGTGCCGCAAGCGTTTCGATCAGGCGCGCCACGGCCTCGCGCTGCAGGGCGTCCGGGATTTTATGATAGCTGCCCATAATGCGCATGCTGGTCATCTTTTTTTCAGCCTCTTCCTGCAGCGAATGGCCGTTCAATCCATCCAAGAAATAACCAATTGGCACATTCAAGGCGTGGGCGATTTCAAGAAGGCGGCTGGCTGAAATGCGGTTAATGCCTTTTTCATATTTCTGGAGTTGCTGATGAGTGATGCCGAGCCGCCCGGCCAGTTCCTGCAGCGTGAGGTTCAGCGTTCTCCTGAGACTGAAAATGCGTTCGCCGATATGCTGGTCTGTGATGCTGACGCTGCGTGCGTTGGTGTGCATACTTCTCCTTCTGTGGCGTGATTGAGTGCTATCAGTAGTTGCAAGAGGCATGCCAACCAATGAATGGAAATAAGTTGTTATATATCAGTGTATTGATGTTTTGCGTTGGGCATGGAAACAAGTGTTTTATCAATCTGAAGAAGAAAATTCTCAGAATGATAATAAAGAGCCGATTTACTGTCGCCAGAAATGAGGCGAGAACAGTACTAGAACCGTGAAGATTTCAAGGCGACCGATCAGCATGGCGGCGGAAAGAATCCATTTTGCTGCGTCGCTCAGGCTGCTGTAGTTACCTGCCGGGCCAATGATATCTCCTAGCCCGGGGCCGGTATTGGCCATGGCCTGCGCCACGCCGCTCATGCTGGTGATGAAGTCAAGTCCCGTGAGTCCGAGCAGCAGTGAAAACACCAGGAAAATAAACGCGAACAAGATAAAAAAACTCAGCACTGAGCTAATGGTGGTTTCCTCGATGGGTTTGCCGTTATAGACGGGGCGGAACACGCCGTGCGGCTGGATCAGGCGCATGATCTGCACCTTGGCCGTCTCGAACAGCACCTGATGCCGGAACACCTTGATGCCGCCGGCGGTGGAGCCGGTGCAGCCGCCCATCACCGTAAAGAAGAAGAAGTACATCATGACGAAACCGCCCCATTGGCCATAGTCTGTGCTAGTAAAGCCGGTAGTGGTGATGATGGAGATGATATTAAACGAGGTGTGGCGTAGTGCTGTGCCTAGAGGCATATGCTGCGTGAAATGCACCCAAAGCGTCAGCGTGGCAATGGAAAAACACACAATGCCCAGGAACCAACGCACCTGCGTATCCCGCCACAGTGCCAGCGGTCTGCCGCGCATTGCCTGAATGTAGATTGCGAAAGGCAACCCGCCAAGAAGCATGAACAGACTTGTCACTACCTCAATGGGAATACTGTTGTAATAACCTATCGAGGCGTCATGGGTGGAGAGGCCGGCTGTGGAAACCGCCGCCGGTGCATGGCATATGGCGTCGAACCAATCCATCCCCGCTAGCCACAGGCAAAAGGTGCAGGCTGCGGTAAGAAGGATGTACACACCGCTCAAAGCGGCGGCAAGCTGCTTTGCGCGCGGCAGCACGTTCTCCGAACGGTCGGAGGACTCGGCGCGGAATAATTGCATCCCGCCGATTTTCAACATCGGCAAAATCGCGAGAGCAAAAACGATGATTCCCATGCCGCCCAGCCCTTGAAGTAACGCTCTCCACAGCAGGATGCCGGGCGGCGCTTGATCAAGCCCGACAATAACCGTGGCGCCGGTTGTGGTAACGCCCGACATGGCTTCAAAGAAGGCGTCGGTATAACTGAGGCCGATATCGGCCAGGCTCATGGGCAGAGCCGCGAACACCACAACCACAATCCATGAAAGAGTAGTGAGAATGAAGGTCTGCTTGAGGGTGATGGTTGCGGCTTTCCCCTGATTGGTAAGGATCAGCGCGCCGCCAACGAAGCCAGTGAAAAACGCGGAAATCAGAAAATTCACCCAATCGGAGTTGCCGACATAATAATCGATCCAAGCCGGCAGCAACATTGCCGCCGCCAATACGGCGAGCAATGTGCCGATGATAAGGAAAATGGGACCGAAATTAGTCATACGTCAGCATTCAATATCGGAGCCCAGACTGCAGCAAAAGGCGCTCCATGAAAGCGGCTATTCGATGATAATATGCACGCGCCGGGACTGCTTTTTTTCTTTTCCGTTGCCGTTTTCTTCCTTAACGTCTTGCTCTCCAAAAGCGAACAGCGAGAGGCGTTCGGGGGGAAAGCCTTGCCGTTCCAATTCACGTTTCACGGCGATCGCGCGCAGCTTGGATAGCGTCAGATTATAACGCGGGTTGCCGGCATGATCCGTATAGCCGTTGAGAATAACCTTGTTGTCGGTATCCTTATAAGCGCGGACGATCTGATCGATTATATTATGCGCGGCCTCTGTAATTTCGGTGCTGTTGACATCGAAATAGACCTCGTAACTGACCTGCGAATCGCTTTTGGACGCGGCAGGCTTTTCTTGTGCCGGATGGCGGGCCTTTCTTGCTTTTTTTGCACTATCATCTTGGATAGCAGGTTCTTTTTTCTCCTCCGGCGTTTGCGTTATGATGGGAAGCGCTGAGGTTTTTTTCACCTCTTCTACTGTATGGTTGGCAGGTTTTTGCGTTTTTTCTTCCGGTTTTAAGGCGGGCACAGGAGCTTTTGGCGTTTCGCTTTTCTTGGGTTGTACCTCACTTGCCGGTTTACTTGCCTTTTCCTTTTGCGCCGCATTCCCTCTCTCATCGGCCTTTGCCGCGCTCTTTTCCTCTTCTGTTTCCAGGCTTAAAAGATTGATGAGAGCGAAGAAGTCATCGCGGCAGGCGGTAATATGCTCAATCTGCCACTCTTCTTCCAGTTCTTCGATCCAGCATTCATAGGCGGCCTGCGCTTGGGCGGATTCTTGCGGATGTTTTTCTTTCACAGCATCTGTCACGATGGAGATAAGCTGCCGCCGCGCTTCCATTACGGAAGACAGCATGGTATCCGCGATGCTGCGATTTTCGGGATCATCCGGCGCTACGGCTTCCCCGCCAGCGGCGCGCAAGCCTTTTCGGGCAAAATGCTCGGCCTCCACCCAATCGTAAAGCGCGGCTTCCTTCTCGGAAAGACGCTGATATTCCCGCGTCAGAGCTTTTTGGAAAGGCGTGCCCGCCGGCGTAGTTTTTTGTAAAGTTTCAAGGCTGAAGCGCAGGCATCCCGCGAGTAAAGGGGCAATAACAAAACATGCAAATACCAAGCGACATGTACGGTCGATTTTCATTCAGTTTCGCTCCTCAATCCAAGCCATCTGCACCGCCTCAAGCAACCGCTCGTTGGATTTTGCGGGATCGTCATCAAACCCTTTAAGCTGCGTGATCCAGCGGTGAAGGTCCGTAAAACGTAAATTGACATTATCGATGTCAGGATACTGTTCCTCCAACGCAATAGCGATATCACGAATATCTGTCCATTTCATCGAAAAATACTATATGTAGAGTAGAATTCTATCTTTTTTTACTATATTTGGTCTAGCATCTCATGGAGACTAAGTACATAAAAAATCATCCTATGTTGCCCGACCCGCAGGAAGTCACGCGCATTCTTAGCATGGCGCTCGCCGAGGATATCGGCTGCGGCGACGTGACGACAGCCGCCGTAATTTCAGATAAGACGATGGCCAGGATGGCGCTCGTGGCAAGGCAATCTGGGGTTATTTGCGGAATGGATATTGTGCGCCGGATGTTTGCAATGCTTGATGAAACGCTTTGCGTGGAAGACAATGTGCGGGAGGGCGATCGTGTGGCCAAAGGGACGCCACTGATGAGGGTTCGTGGCGCCGCCCGCGCCATTCTAACCGGCGAGCGGGTAGCGCTTAATATCATTCAGCGCCTCAGCGGTATTGCCACGCTTACGTCACGGTATGTGGCAGCGGTGCAACATACGAAAGCACAAATTCTTGATACGCGGAAAACCACGCCTGGTTTGCGCGTTCTCGAAAAATATGCCGTGGCGGTTGGGGGCGGCAGGAATCATCGCATGCGTCTCGATGACGGGATTCTGATCAAGGATAACCATATTGCGCTATGCGGCGGCCTCCGGGAAGCTGTTCGCCGAGGCAAAAGCCAAGCGCCTCCCGGGATGACGGTGGCGGTGGAGTGTGATACGCTTGCGCAGGTTGAAGAGGCTCTGAAAACAGAAGTGCAGCGTATTCTACTCGATAATATGGCGCTTCCAGTCATGCGTAAGGCGGTGCGTCTTGTGGCGCATCGCACGGAACTCGAAGCTTCCGGTGGCGTGACGCTCCTCAATGCGGCGGCAATCGCCGAAACCGGGGTGGATTATATTTCGGTGGGCGCCCTCACGCATTCGGCGGCTGCCATCGATATAGGAATGGATCGGGCGTCATGACGGCGTGGGTGAGGGTGCTGGCGTTATGGATGGTGCTCTGGTTTTCCTGCGGCGGCACGGCGTGGGCGATCAATCTTATCCGCGACGATGAGATCGAACGCTATCTGAAGGATATTACGGCGCCTGTATTCAAAGCCGCGGGATTGCATCCGGATAATGTGCGCATTTATATTGTCAACGACCCCGTGCTTAATGCCTATGTGGCGGGTGGCATGAATATGTTTATTCACACCGGATTGATTAACGAGTCCGATGATCCGAATCTGATACTTGGCGTGTTGGCGCACGAGGCGGGGCATATTGAAGGCGGGCATTTGGCGCGCATACAGAATGAACAGGAAAAGGTGGGCGTTGGCGCCGCGTTATCTTACCTGATCGGCATTGCCTCGGTGGCGGCGGGCGCGCCGGCTGCCGGACAGGCGATTATTTCGGGCGGTACGCATATTGCTGAACGCGCCATGCTCGCCCATACGCGCAACCATGAGGAAGCTGCCGATCAGGCGGCGCTTCGCATTCTGGAGGCTATAGGTGTTTCGCCGCGGGGATTGCTGGCTTTGCTTGAGACACTGGCGAAAGAAGAGCGCCTGCTTTACGGCAAGGTGAATCCTTATGCGCAGACGCACCCGCTATCCAGCGAACGCATTGCGACCATCCGCAATCGCCTGGAACAGAATCCGACACTCGATACTCCCACCTCCGCGGCGCTCAAGGCGCGTCATCAACGCATCCGCGCCAAGCTTAAGGCGTTTCTCGATCCGCCTAAGGAAACGCTCAAGGAATGGCCGGAGGCGGATGCGAGTTTCGCCGCCCGCTATGCGCGGGCCATCGCCTATTACCGCATGCCGGATTTGGATCATGCGCTTAGGGAGCTGAATGGGCTGATCAAGGAACGCGCGGCTAATCCGTATCTGCATGAACTCAAAGGGCAGGTGTTGTTTGAGCATGGAAAAGTAGAAGACGCCATTGTTTCCTACCGCAAGGCGGTAGCGCTCAATCCTGCTTCGCCCCAGATGCGCCTCGGCCTTGCGGTTGCGTTGCTGGCCGTTGAAACGCCCCAGGCCATCAAGGAGTCCATCAGGCATCTGGAGAAAGTGCTGGTAAAGGAGGCCAGAAACGCGCCGGCGTGGCGGCAGCTCGCCGTTGCTTATGGCCGGGATGGCAAGCTTGGCCAATCGTATCTGGCTTTGGCCGAGGAAGCGGTTCTGCTAGGCAATAAGGAGGATGTAGAAAGATATACCGCATTGGTAAAACAATACCAGCCGGAAAATTCACCCTCAAGCTTGCGTGCCGCCGATATTATTAAGACGTTTGAACGCGACTAGGTCGCTGCTTGCTTTTTGGCATGGTACACGGTAGATATGCTACGGTGTCTTTATAACCTCATGGGGGTAATTTCGTGGATCAAGGAACCAATATGCGCCTGATGTTTGTTGTCATTCTTTTATTAGCCATCGCGTGTACCGCGTTGCTTACGCGCAGCGTTGTACAGTCCGGTGAAGCGGGGGGCGGGGGTGGTGCGATGGGCGATAAGGCATTGCGTGAGGCGCTGCTTGAAACGATTCGCAGTGAGCCGGAAGCGGTGTTGGCGGCGCTCAGCGAAGGGCAACGCAAGTTGATGGAACAGCAGCAGCAGGAGCAAGGCAAGAAGATAGGGGAAATGCGCAGCCAGATCGAGAACGATGCGCGCGCGCCGGTAGTGGGAAATCCCAAGGGCGATGTTACCATCGTCGAGTTTTTCGATTATAAATGCGGCTATTGCCGCCGCGTCGCGCCGGTTATCCAGACCCTGCTCGAAGAGGATAAGAATCTGCGAATTGTATTGAAGGATTTCCCGATTCTCAGCGATGTTTCAGTGCGGCTTGGTAAAGCCTCGATGGCTGTCCACGCGCTTTACCCCGATAAGTTTTTTGATTTTCATCTCGATGTGCTGAAAAAGGGACCGGATACCGATGCGCAGCTTTCGCAGATTCTTACGGGTTTGGGGATGGACGCTGAAAAAGTATTGGCAGAAATCGAGAAACCTGAATATCAGCAATATGTTGACAAAGACCGTGAATTCGGTGCGTCTGTCGGTATCCGCGGGACGCCGGCTTTCTTGATCAATGGCGAATTCAGCCCCGGCGCGATGGAGATCGACGCATTTCGGGAGAAGATCAAAGCTGCGCGAGCAAAGGGTGGCAATCAGTAGTCTCAGCGTCCGGTTGCCGATACTGCTGTCGGAGCGATCCACCATTCCGGAAGCATTTCGCGTAGGGTATCGGCGGCGCGTGTGAGCGTCGCGGCATCGTCGAACAAGCCGAAACACGTTGCGCCGCTGCCGCTCATGCGCGCGAGGCGGCAATCATCCAGTGTTTCAAGCGCGGTTAATGCGTGCGTTATTGCCGGCATAAGGCGAAGCGCGGTGCCTGCCAGGTCGTTATGCGTGCCGGTAAGAAAATGGTAGAGCGAGTCTACGTCCGGAAAGGCATTATCCGGCGCTTTGATTGACTCGGAGAATAGCGAGAAACCTTGTCCGAATACCGCGGACGTTGCCAAAGGAATGCAAGGATTGACAAGGAGCGCATGCAACGCGGGAAACTGGCGGCATGGGGTGATTTTTTCGCCGATGCCGCGTATCCAGGCGGGTTTTCCCATAAGGCATGCTGGCACATCGGCGCCAAGCTCAAGGGCGAGCTTCATCAATGTTTCCATGGTGAAGTTCATCTCCCACAGCCGGTTCAGCGCATGTAGTGTGGTGGCGGCGTCAGCCGATCCTCCGCCCAATCCAGCGCCAACGGGGATATGTTTTTCCAGCGTAATGGATGCGCCTTTTTTGAGCCCTGATTTTTTGAGAAGCGCTTCCGCTGCGCGCAGCACGAGATTCTTGCTATCCGCTGAAACATTCCCCGCGCAAGGACCGGTAATGACTAATGAAAGAGTAGGCGCGAGATGGAAAGTAAGCTGATCGCTCAGATGGGGCGTAAAAGCAATAAGGCTTTCCAAGGTATGATAGCCGTCCGAGCGCTTGCCTGTGACATGTAGAAACAGATTAAGCTTAGCCGGCGCGTGAAAGGCCAACACTAGTTATTAGCCTTGGGCGCCTGAAGACTGTTCAATGCAACCGGCGGCGCGTTCTCAGGCAATCCATGCGATAGTTTGACTTCAATTTTACTGCGGTCTTCCGGATCGGGATCCAAAATAAGCGCTCGTTCCCATTGATAGCGCGCTTCCAGTTTGCGGCCGGTTTTCCAATATACGTCTCCAAGATGGTCATTGGTGGTGGAGTCGTAGGGAATTTTGAGCGTGGCATCCTCCAAGTAGCGTTGCGCTTTTTCATAATGGCCCATCTTGAATAGCGCCCAGCCGTAACTATCGATGATGTGAGCGTCGTCCGGCCTGGCTTCCAAAGCAGCTTCAAGCATTTTTGCCGCCTCGGAAATATAGCTATCCATCAGCAGCCAGCTATAAGCGAGGTAATTAAGCACGTCAGGCTGATCGGGATTGAGCGCCAGCGCCTGTTTGAAATCGGCTTCGGCGGAAGGCCACTGGCGGCTGCGTTCAAAGGCGATGCCACGAGCGTAGAACGCCGCCCAATGCTGCTTGTTTGGCGTCTGTATGCGCGCCAGCGCTTTGTTGTAGGCATCTATGGCATCCCTATATTGCTTGCTTTCAAGCATGATATCGCCCAGATGCAATAGCGTTTCATAATCGCTGGCGTTAAGTGCGCTGAGCGCAAGCAATAACACCCGCGCGCCGTTGGCATCTTTCAACTGGTTCAGGTTTATGGCGCGGCTGATTTGCGCCTTTATATAAAAGGGCGATTCCTTGAGAATGCCCGCATAAACGCTGTTTGCTTCCAGGTAGCGATTCTTTTGTTCCAGGGCAGAGGCAAGAAGCATCCTGGCGTAATCAAGAGTGGGATCAAGATGGAGTGCTAGGCGGAAATAACGGATCGGCGCGTCTGTCAAGCCGTTCGAATAAAGAAAGCCCCCAAGCTCGAGCAGCACTTCCGCCATGGCCAGGACGCTGCGCTCTTCACGCGAAAGAGGGTTTTCTGCGAGGATGCGTGTTGCATTGAGAGTGTAGGATGGATGCTCCTTGGTGAAGGCGTCGAGCAAAGCTGTGGCTTTCTCTGTTTCTCCGACACGCTGATGGAACCGCGCGGCGGCGATGATGACCCGCAATGGCTGCGATCCCTCGGCGAGAACGCTGTCATATTCTTTTTTAGCGGCGTTGGTGTTGCCGGCGATATCATGCATGACCGCGGCCTGGTAAAGCAAAAACGGCGTCATTTTATGATCGTCGATTTCAGCCAGGATGCGGGTGGCGTTCTCAAAATCACCTTGCGCGGCTTCCGACCACGCAAGCAGCAAAGGAACCGCCACCAAACTTATATCGTCCGTTGGGTTGCCTTTTTTATTGTAGAGTGGAAAAAGGATATCCTCCGCATCGCTGAAGTTTCGCCGATGCACATGCTCCAGCGCAAGCAGGACATGCGCGAGCGTTGCGTGTTCGTGTTTCGGAGCATTTTGTCTGGCGAGGTTCAATGCCTTATCCAAGTTGCCGGAAAGCAGCATCAGTTTATAGCCCTCCTCCATGATGGCGAGATTGTCCGGACTGCCGGCCACCACTGTAGCGAATAAGTTCGCCGCTATTTGCGTATCATGTTGCCGCTGGGCGAAGCGGGCGGAAAGATAATGTCCGGCAAGCGAGTCATGCGTTGTAAGCACGGGTGGCTCATGCGCGGCGAACAAGTCATGCGAACCACCCAAACTGAACAACGCGAGCAATGTTACGGCGTTTATAATGGAGCGGAAAGCAAATCCCAGTCCCAAAACGGACAGGAACAGCCATACGCCTTTCTTTTTTCGGGGCATATTTGCCATTGTACCGCTTTGAATGGCGAGCGTCAAAAGTAAAAATAGCCTGAAATACTTGAGTTTTGCTGTATGCGCCTGCTATTTTTTGCTGCGTTTCTCCTTATTATTTCCAGCTCACGAAGAGAATTGCCTTTTTATGCTATTGCGCTATATGATGGCGGCTAATATGGATACTTTTGCTTTTGATATCGTGACTCCCGTAGCGGTGCTTGCCTCTAAGCACGTTGCAATGGCCGTTGTTCCTGGGGCGGAGGGCGAATTCGGCGTGCTTGCGCGGCATGCGCCTCTGATTGCTTCACTCAGGCCCGGCGTAATTACTCTATATGAGGGAGATAAAGTGACGGAGCGCATCTTTACCGCAGGGGGATTCGTTGAGGTGACGCCTGAACGCTGCACGGTGCTCGCGACTGAGGCCGTCAATCTTAAGGCTGTGACGCAACCGCAGGCGAAGGAGCGTCTTGAGAAAGCGGAAGCGGCGCTCCAGCGTGCGCGTGATGATGTCTCCATGAAAAAAGCGGCAAGAGAAGTCGAAGTCTCGCAAAGCCTGCTTTCGGCCTTATCCTAAGAGCGCTACGTTACGTGGCGGCGTCATGCTGATTTTTTCTCCGCCAGCAGTATGTAATTGATGCCGATATCGCCGCCTAAGGCGAATTTTCCTTCAATAGGGTTATAAGCAACGCCGGTCAGGTCTTTGAGTATCATTCCATGCGCGCGCAGATGCTTTGCGATCTCGGAAGGTTTTAAGAAACGCTTCCAATCGTGCGTGCCACGCGGCAGCAAGCGCAGCACATATTCCGCAAGAAATACACCAAAGGCAAGCGACTTAACCGTTCGGTTTAGCGTTGCTATGAACACCAATCCGCCCGGCTTGACGCATTGCGCGCAGGCGGCAAGGAATCGTTCAGCATCTGCAACATGCTCGATAATTTCCATGGCTAGGACGATGTCGAAGAGGGGGGAGTCAAGGGGAGAGAATGTAATGATTTTTTTATTTTTGGATTCTTGGTTCTCGATTCTTGACTCTAGTAGCATTTCCACCGTGCAACAGCGATAATCAATAATCAGACCTTCTGCCTTTGCATGTTGCTTCGCCATCGCAATATTTCTTTCGCTGGCATCGATGGCTGTGATTTTAGCGCCGAGCCTGGCCAAAGGCTCGGCGAGCAGGCCGCCGCCGCAGCCGATATCGAGCAAGCTAAGTCCCTTGAGGGAAACTAAGGGTTTAAGATAGGGGGAATCCTGTACGGCTTCCCGATCTCTGAAATGCGCTCGCGCCTGATCTCGTATATAGGCAATGCGTGCCGGGTTGAGTTTATGAAGCGGCGCGAATGTGCCTTCCTCGTCCCACCACTCTTCCGCCATTGCTGAGAATTTTGCGATTTCAACGGAATCGGCAGTTGTTATTCGCGTGTCGGCCATGATTATGGAGCTATTCCAGCGCGTCAATTTTCCGCCCAGGCCGGCACGTAACGCTGCCAAGCCCGACGAAGTTCACGATCCAGCCCACGATATTTAGGTAAGAAAGAGCTGACGAGTTTCCAATATGTAACCGAATGGTTCAATTGCCTAATATGGCAGAGTTCATGCACCAGCAGGTACTCTACCAGATGCGGCGGCAGGAATAACAGTTTCTGGTTCAGGCTGATGCGTTTATGGCGCGAGCAACTGCCCCAGCGGCTTTTCTGGTTGCGGATTGTGATGGCCGAAAAACCCAGCCCCGTTTCCCGCGACACACGTTCCAGCCATGGTATGAGATACTCCCGCGCTTTCCGATGCAGCCACCGTCGCAGCAAGACGGGCGCATCCTCTCCAGCCGTTACCGTCAGATTATTCTCCTGTTCAAAAACGGTCCGTCTGGATGCAGGCGTATAGGCGACCTCCCAGCTAACGCCGATAGCGGGCAATCTTATGCAAGCGGGAAGATGTTCGGAAAGCGAAGGATCGCGGGATTCTTGTTCCTTTTCGAGTTTTCGTTGAATGTTTTTTATCCACTCCGCCTTGTCTTGTACAATACGGGGGACGTGTTTCTGACTGAACCGCCTTGGCACTACGACGACCAATCCCTCGCGGGCGGAGTATGTCAGCCGCACGCGGCGCGCACGCCGGCTTACGCGGATAGAATAGGCAGGGATGAGCGACTGAGAACTGGGGACTGCCATGCCTTCCTTAGCTACAATATGGTCTGGCCGGTTTTCTTCCAATCCGCCAGAAAGGCGGCAAGCCCTTTATCGGTAAGCGGATGCTGCGCAAGCTGACGCATCACCTTGGGTGGAATAGTGGCCACGTGCGCGCCTATCATCGCCGCTTGCGCTACATGGATGGGGTGGCGGATGCTGGCCACCAATACCTGCGTTTGCAGTTCTTCGTAATGATTGAAAATAGTCACGATTTCCTTGATCAATCCCATTCCGTCCTGACCGATATCGTCGAGGCGGCCTACAAAGGGCGAGACATAGGTTGCGCCGGATTTGGCGGCAAGCAATGCTTGCGGCGCCGAAAAACACAGCGTCACATTGGTTTTTATCCTCTCGGAAGAAAGGGATTTGCAGGCTTTCAGCCCATCCCAGGTAAGCGGCAGCTTCACCACTATGTTCTTGGCGATTTTCGCCAGTTTTTTACCTTCCTTAATCATTGTATCAGCGTCAATAGCCGTGACCTCGGCGCTTACCGGCCCCGGCACGATAGCGCAGATTTCCTTTGCCACTTCGGTAAAATTGCGGCCGGATTGCATAATCAGCGAAGGATTGGTCGTCACGCCATCAAGCAACCCCAATGCCGCTAGTTCCTTTATTTCCTTTGTATCCGCCGTATCAACAAAAAATTTCATGAGCACTCCCCCAACGTTCTCTCGGCGCATACTAAAACCCGCTGCCGGGATTGCAACAAGGAATTGGAAGCGTTACAACAGGCCGCATGGTTAACCGTGTACAGGTGCTTGTTCCGCTCGCTGTGGAAAAGCCGTTTGATTACCTGGTTCCTGATGGTCTGATAGTGCAGAAAGGTGACATTGTCCGGGTGCCGTTCGGCCGTAAAATGACGCATGGCGTGGTCTGGGCCGAAGACGGCGGAGGGATTGCAGCGGATAGGCTTAAATACGTTAAGGAAAAGCTCAGCGTGCCGCCTCTTCCGTCGGAACTGATGGCGTTTCTCGAATGGGTGGCGCATTATACTCTTGCGCCGCTCGGCAACGTGCTGGCGATGACGCTCCCCGTTCCTGCCGCGTTGGAGCCGGAAACGCTTATTTCCGTTTATATTTTGGGCGATAGGAAGAAATTAAAACTGACCCCGGTGCGGAAGCGCGTAGTGGATGTAGCCGGACAACGGGCGTTTACCCTCGCCGAATTGACGAGACAGGCTGGTGTCACGCCCGGCGTGGTACGGACGCTGGTGAAGATCGGAGCGTTAAAAGAAGTAATGCAACAGCCGAACCCAACCAACGCTCCCTTATCCTTAATTCCTAATCCCTTACCCCTTACTCCCGCACAAGCGGAAGCCGCCGCTGCGCTGTGCGAAAAAATCACCCGGGCTTACAGCGTCACGCTGCTGGAAGGTGTTACGGGTTCAGGCAAGACGGAAGTCTATTTCGCGGCGATTCATGCCGCGCTGGCGCAACACAAGCAAGCGTTGGTGCTGGTGCCTGAAATCGTGCTCACCGCGCAGCTCATGGCGCGTTTTGAAAAACGTTTCGGTTTTACGCCCACGCCCTGGCATTCCACGCTTACACCCGCGCAGCGTCGCAAGTACTGGCGCGCCATCGCGCAAGGCGAGGCAAGGCTGGTGGTGGGCGCTCGCTCGGCGCTGTTTCTGCCTTATCCTGATCTCGGCCTGATCGTTGTGGATGAAGAGCACGAAGCCGCTTACAAGCAGGAAGATGGCGTGATTTATCACGGCCGCGACATGGCTGTAGCGCGGGGTTACGTTACTGCAATCCCGGTGGCGCTTGTTTCCGCTACGCCCTCGCTCGAAACGCGGGTGAACGTGCGGCAGGGGCGCTACGGCTTCCTGCATTTGCCCGAGCGCCACGGCAGCGCCACTTTACCCAGGATTGACATCGTCGATGTGCGCAGACAGCCCATGAAGGCGGGTGTTTTTCTCTCGCCGCCGCTGCGCGCGGCACTTACGGAAACGCTGGAGAAAGGCGAACAGGCCTTGCTCTATCTTAACCGGCGCGGCTATGCGCCGCTGACGCTCTGCCGTTCCTGTGGCCATCGTTTTGCCTGTCCTCATTGTTCGGCTTGGCTGGTGGCGCATAAGCGGCGCGGGTTGCTGCAATGCCACCATTGCGGCTATTGCGGGCACGCGCCGGAAGCATGCCCTGCTTGCGGCAAGCCGGAAAGCCTGGTCCCGGTTGGTCCCGGTGTAGAGCGCCTGGAAGAAGAAGCGCGCAGCTTCCTGCCCACCGCGCGCATCGCCGCCATGACCAGCGACAGCATCGGCAGCGCAAAAACGGCGGAAGCCTTGATCAAGGATATACTCAGCCGGGAAATTGATCTTGTCATCGGCACGCAGATGGTGGCCAAGGGCCATCATTTCCCGCATCTCACGCTGGTGGGCATTGTGGATGGCGATGCGGGATTACAGGGCGGCGATCTGAGGGCCATGGAGAAATCCTGGCAGCTCCTGCATCAAGTGGCGGGGCGTGCCGGGCGGGCGGAACTCAAAGGCAAGGCGCTGATCCAGACCTATAACCCCGATAATCCGGTATTGCGGGCGCTCGCCGAAGGCAGAGAAGAAGCGTTTCTTGAGCAGGAGGTTGAGATGCGCCGGCAGGCCGGGATGCCGCCTTTCGGCAAGCTTGCCGCGCTGATTCTTTCCGGAAAGCATGAAAATGCGGTGCAGCAGGCCTGCCGAACGCTTTCCGCCGCCGCGCCACGCGGGGATCGTTTCCGCATCCTTGGCCCCGCTCCGGCGCCGCTCTCCCGCCTGCGCGGCCAGTACCGCTATCGCTTTCTTGTCCATACGCCGAGGAGCGCCAACATC